>NZ_JBEOVH010000004.1:241016-384335 GCF_040295385.1 Streptomyces sp. NPDC002825 | reverse complement strand
CGCGGCGCCGCCGGGGACGAGGCCCCGGCGGCCAGCCGCTGCGGAGCGCCGGTGCCGTCGGCGGGCACCGACCAGACCGCTCCCCCGTATCCGTACGCGAGGGTCTTCGCGTCCGTCCACAGCGCCTGGTCGTCGAAGCCGCGCCGCTCGGCGACGGGGTGCTCGCGCCCGGTGCGCAGCTCGTACACGTACAGCCGCCACGGCTCGCGCGGGCCGTCGGAGACCCGTTTCTTGAAGGCGATCAGGGTCCCGTCCGGGGAGAGCGAGGGGCATTCGACGTTCTCCCGCAGGGCACGGGCGGACCAGTTCCGCATGTCCCCCTCCACGAGGTGGGTGCGGCCGCCGGTCGAGACGGTGGCGTAGAAGCGGTTGTCGTCGGCGGCGAAGGTGACCCCCCAGTAGTTGACGTCGGGGGCGTGGTGGCGGCGTCCGTCGAGGGTGAGCGGGATCTGCTCGATGTTCTTCACCAGGTAGCCGGTGCGCAGGTCGAGGATCGAGGTGCGGGTGGCGAAGGACGAGCGGGCGTACGAGTCGCCGGTGGCGAACATCGTCCAGGCCAGCATGCGTCCCGAGGCGGAGACCCGGGCCCGGCTGGGGATGCCCGGCAGGCCGATGCGGCGGACCTCACGGAGGCGCCGGTCGAGCACGAGGACGTACGAGCGGACGGGGACGCCCGGCCGCCGCTGGAGGCAGAGGGCGGTGCCGCCGGCCGCGTGGAAGCGGTCGCAGGTGGGTCCTCCCGTCACCCGTCCGCCGGGTGCGGCCGGGTCCACGCGCGCGAGGCGGCCGGTGGCGGTGTCCCGGACGTAGAGCGCGCCGGTGCCGCCGTCGAGCGTGAAGCCGGGGTCGGCGGTGCCGGTGGCGGCGGCCCGTCCGGAGGCGGCGGCCCGCAGGGTGTAGGCGGTGGCTCCGCCGCCGAGCAGCAGGAGGGCGAGGACGAGGATCGCCACACGCGCGCGCGTGGACGCGGCGATGTTCATGTCGTGGTCCCTTCGGGGGTGGGGCCGTACGGCAGCAGGCGAGCGGCGCAGCACAGGGCGGCGGCGAGTGCCAGGAGCGCCGCGACGAGCGCCGTCTCGGGTCCGCTCGCCGTCCAGACGGCGCCGAAGGCGACGGCGGCACCGAGCCGGGCGAGGGCCTGCGCGGTCTGGACGACCGCGAGACCGCCGGCCTGCCGCCCCTCGGCGAGGAACGGTCCGGTGAGGGCCATCAGGACGCCGTCGGTGGTGGCGTAGAAGACCCCGAGCAGCAGGAGGACGCCCACGAGGGCCGCGGGGCCGGGCAGGGGCGCCAGGAGCAGGCCGTAGGCGAGGAGCAGGGCCCCGTGCCCGTACAGGAGCGGCCCGCGCCGCCCGAAGCGGTCGGCGAGCCGGCCGGCGGGGACGGCGAGCAGCAGGTAGACGCCCGCCGCGCCGAGCGGCAGGAACGGGAACCAGGTGGCGTCGAGGTCGAGGCGCCGCTGGAGCAGCAGGTAGAGGAAGGAGTCGCCGACGGTGGCGGCTCCGAGGAGGGCGGCGCAGAGCACGATCCGGCGGTACGCGGGCGAGTGCCGCAGGCTCGCGAGGAGTGCGCCACGCGCGCGTGGCTGCGCCATCTGCGTCGGCGACACGCCCCGCGCCTGACCGGGGACGAACAGCAGCCAGAGCAGTACGCCGAACGCGCCGACGCAGAAGCTGACGGCGAAGACCGCCTCGTACGTCTCGGCCGTCGCCCACAGCAGTGCGAAGGCGGCGAGGGGGCCGAGGAGGGCGCCGGTGGTGTCCATGGCGCGGTGGGTGCCGAAGGCGCGGCCGAGGTCCTCGGGCGGGCTGTGCAGGGTGATGAGCGCGTCGCGCGGGGCGGTGCGGACGCCCTTGCCCAGCCGGTCGGCGGCGAGGGCCGCGGCGATCCCGCCGGTCGCCCCGCCGGCGAGGAGGAGGCCGAGCCGGGAGCAGGCGGAGAGGGCGTATCCGAGTCCGGCGACCTGCTTGTGGCGGCCGCCGCGGTCGGCGGACGCGCCGCCGAGCAGCCGTACGAGCGCGGTGGCGCCGGTGGACAGGCCGTCGAGGAGTCCGAACTGCAGCGGGGAGAGGCCGAGTCCGAGGACCAGGTAGAGCGGCAGGACGGCGGTCACCATCTCCGAGGAGACGTCGGTGACGAGGCTGACCGCGCCGAGGACGAGGACGGTGCCGGGGACGCGCCGCCGGGTCCCGGTGGGACGGGGCGGCGCGTCGCGGCGACCGGTGGTCGCGAGGTACATCAGTGGCAGGTGTAGGTCGGGCCGGAGTCCTTGACCTGGTCGTCGGTGCCGACGTACTGCCAGGTGTAGGTGGTGTCGGTGAGGTCCAGCTTGAGGACGCCGTACGTGCCGCTGATCCGCTTCTGGCTGTTCGGCTGGACCGTCTCGATGGGGTAGGGCTCGGCGCCGCCCATGCCGCCGACGATCTCGACGATGCCGTCGGCGGTGGCCCGCCCGTCCGGGTCCTGCGGGGCGAAGCGCTCGTAGTGGTGGTCGTGTCCGTTGAGGACGAGGTCGGCCTTGGCCGCGTACAGGATCCGCCAGACGGGCTGGGAGACGGGGTCGTTGCCGTGGCCGCCGGAGGAGTACAGCGGGTGGTGGAAGTAGGCGGCGACGCAGCCCTTGGTGTTGCGGGCGAGGTCGTCCTTGAGCCACTGGATCTGCGCGGCGTCGTCGAAGGTGTTGGAGTCGAGGGCGACGAAGTGCCAGTTGCCCTGGTCGTAGCTGTAGTACGGCTTGCCCTGCGGGTAGGCGATGGCGCCGAAGTACGACTTGTAGCCGGAGAACGCGCCGGCCGGGTCGTAGGACTCGTGGTTGCCGGGCACGGGCCGGGTCTGCGCCTTGAAGACGCCCCAGGTCTTGTCGTAGTAGTTGCGGAAGTCCGACAGACGGGCGTCGTCGTACTGGTTGTCCCCCATCGTCAGGTAGAAGGACGGCGCGATCCGCTGGGCCAGGGCGGCGGTCTTCGGGTGGGCGCAGGAGCTGCTGGAGGCGGTGCACTGGGCGGCGATGTCGCCGGCCGCGACGACGGTGAAGGAGCCGGTGGGCGGGGGCGTGGTGCTGGTGGTGCCGTAGACCTCGACCGTCCAGAGGGAGTAGCCGTACGAGGTGCCGCGGGCGGTCCCGTAGACGCGCAGGTAGCGGCCGGTGCCGGTGAGGCCCGTCCAGTCGTCCGTGCCGCCGTTGCCGGCGGTCTCGGTGGCGAGCCGGGTCCAGGTGGTGCCGTCGGCGGAGATCTCGACGCGGTAGGCCTTGGCGTAGGCGACCTCCCAGACGAGCTTGACGCGGGAGACGGTGGCCGAGGGGCCGAGGTCGACCTTGATCCACTGCGGGTCGATGCCTTCGGCGCTGGCCCAGCGGGTGGTGGAGATGCCGTCGAAGGCCTTCTCGGGGCCGAAGGTGGAGTCCTCGACGGAGGAGGACGTGGCCGGCCTGCCCTGGGAGATCAGGGTGTCGGCGGCGGCTCCGGCCCGGTCCGGGAGGGCGAGCAGGAGTCCGCCGACGAGCAGCAGCACGGCGGCGAGGACGAGGGGCAGACGGTCGGTGGTGCGGCGGGGTGGGGCGGAGGCGAACGGGCGCATACCTGGGCTCCCTGGCCTGAGGGGTCGGCGAGAGCTGGACACCGGTGCGGGGCACCACGACCGCGCCGCGGGGCACGGACCGGGCGCCCGTGCCGCGTGGTGCGCGCACGGGCGACCGGCCGGGTGGCGATGCGGGGCGCCACGCGGCGGGTGGTGCTCGGCGGCCGGGTCAGAGCTCTCGCTGAGCGCGTCACGTCCCTGGGGTGGAGCTTGGGAGGGAACTGGGGTGGAGCTTGGGGCGCCGCGCCGAGCCGCTGCCGGGGAGGATAGCGGACAGGAAGGTTTCCTACCAGACCCCCAACACCCCGCCGTCCACCCCGACTTCAGGCGACGCGGGGAGGCCTCAGAGGCTGATGTGGTACGCCTTGCGCAGGGTCTCGTGCACGGTCCAGGTCGTGCGGTCGCCCTCCCGCAGCACGCACGCGTCGCCGGGGCCGATCTCCAGGGTCTCGCCGCCCTCGACGGCGACGGTCGCGCGTCCGGAGACCACCACGAACAGCTCGTTGGCCTCGGTGTCGGTGACGACGCCGGGCGTGATCTGCCAGATGCCGCGCAGCTGCCTGCCGTCGGGCGACTCCCACAGCACCTTGCCCGTCACCTCGGGCGCGCCGGAGACGATCTGGGCGGGGTCGAGGGGCTCGGCTTCGAGCTCCGCGTCGGGGATGTGCACGGCGAAGGAGGGCACGTCATGAGTGGTCATGGGCGGTGACTGTAGCGGGGGTCCGGGGGCGCTCCCAGGCCGGGACCGGGTGGAGGAACAGCCTCCGTTTCGGCTCCCACCAGGCGCGATGCCGAGAACCCACCGCGGCGACGAAATCCGCACCGGCTCGCGGTCACGGCGCCCCAAGGGCGTCGCGGCCGTCCCCGCCCTCACGGACCGGTGGCCCGTCACGGATTCCGCAGGCACCTGCCGGCGTGTGGCAGGAGGTCGCCAACGAGGTTTGCGGGGCCGGTGATCGCGCCAAGGAATGGGACATGTCCACACAGGTGTCCGAAGAGGTACGGGAGGCGCTCCACGAGGGCCGGCCCGTCGTCGCGCTGGAATCGACGATCATCGCCCACGGCCTGCCGCGCCCGCGCAACCTCGCCGTGGCGACGGAGCTGGAGGAGTCGGTGCGGGCCGGGGGCGCCGTCCCCGCGACGATCGCGGTCGTCGACGGCACGGCCAGGATCGGCCTCGACCGGGCGTCCCTGACGAGGATCGCCGAGGACCCGTCGGTGCGGAAGCTGGGCCACCGCGACCTGGCCCCGGCCCTGGCGACGGGGGTGACCGGGGCGACGACGGTCTCCGCGACGGCCTGGCTGGCCGACGCGGCCGGCATACGGGTGTTCGCGACGGGCGGGCTCGGCGGCGTGCACCGCGAATGGAGCGAGACCCAGGACGAGTCCGCCGACCTGCGGCTGCTCGCCCGGGTCGGGATCACCGTGGTGTGCGCCGGGGTCAAGTCGATCCTCGACGTGCCCGCGACGCTCCAGCGCCTGGAGACCCTGGGGGTGACGGTCGTCGGCTACGGCACGGAGCAGTTCCCCGGCTTCTACCTCTCCTCCTCGGGTGAGCCCGTCGACTGGACCCTGCGCACCCCGGCGGAGGTGGCCGGGGTGATACGCGCGCAGGACGCGCTGGGCGGTCCCAGGGCGGCGCTCGTCGTGGCCAACCCGGTGCCGGTGGCGGAGCAGTTGGATCCCGCGCTGCACGACCGGGTGCTGGCGCGGGGCCTGGCGGCGGCGAAGGAGAAGGGGATCACCGGGCAGGCGGTGACGCCGTTCCTCCTCGAATACCTGACGGTGCACACGGAAGGAGCGTCCCTGGAGGCCAATCTCGCGGCGGTACGGGGCAATGTGCGGCTCGCGGCGAGCATCGCGGGTGCGTACGCGTCGGGGGCGGGGCACGGCGCGCAGGCCCCGGACACGGAGGCCGTCCCCGAGACGGCGGCCCCTGACTCCGCGGCCCGGGGCTCGGCGGCGTCCGGCGACGGCGGCCGGTGACCCGGGCCGGGGGCGCGCTGCTCGTCGTCGGGGACGTGGTCACGGACGTCGTCGCCCGGCACCGGACCCCGCTCGCCCCGGCGACGGACACGGCGGCGGAGATACGGACCCTGCCGGGTGGCGCCGGTGCCAACGCGGCCTGCTGGGCGGCGCGTTCGGGCGGCGGGGAGGTGCGGCTGCTCGGCCGGGTGGGGACGGACGCGGCCGGCTGGCACGAGCGGGCGCTGCGGAGGGCGGGCGTGCGCCCGCTGCTCGTCCCGGACGCGGACGCGGCGACGGCTACCGTGATCGCGCTCGTGGACGGCTCGGCGGAGCGCACCTTCCTGACGGACAGCGGCGCGGCGCTGCGCCTCTCCCCCGCCGACTGGTCGCCGGGACTCCTGGAGGGCGTGGCCCGGCTGCACCTCTCGGGGTACCTGTTCTTCGCCGCGCCGAGCCGCGAGACGGCCTGCCGGGCGCTGCGGGACGCGCGGGCGGCGGGGGTCCCGGTGAGTGTGGACCCGGCGTCGGCGGGGTTCCTGGCGGAGCTGGGCGCGGACCGGTTCCTCGCGGCGGCGGACGGCGCCGAGACGCTGCTGCCCAATGCCGACGAGGCCCGTTCGCTCACCGGGTGCGGCGAACCTGAGGCGGCGGCCGCGGCGTTGAGCCGGCGGTTCCCGCTGGTCGTAGTGACCCTCGGGGCGGCCGGGGCGCTGGTCGCCGAGGGCGGAGCGGTCACCGCGCGGGTGACGGCGCCTCCGGTGCGGCCGGTGGACTCGACGGGCGCGGGCGACGCGTTCACCGGGGCCTTCCTGGCGGCGCGGCTCGCGGGCGAGGACGCGGTGCGGGCCGCCGGGGCGGGCTGCCGCGCGGGCGCGGAGGCGGTCACCACGGTGGGCGGCAGACCCCCGACCGGCCGGGGCGAGGACTGAGCGGGAGCGCGGCGTCGGCACCGCCCGGCCCCTGCCCCCGCGCGTCACGTCCGCAGGCCCGTCCAGGCCGGGTGGCGAGGGTCGTCGGCGCGCACGACCGCGTCCGCCGCCTCGGTGGGGCCGACCTCCATCTCGTACCGGGCGAAGGCGGGCAGGGTCCAGGCCTCCTCGGTGCGCCGGGCGAGGGCGCCGGGCGTGAGGCGCAGATGCACGGTGAGGTCGAAGGGGAACCAGTGGCCGAGCAGGAAGGGCCCGTGCAGCACGAGCACCCCGCGCGGCGGCAGCGTGACGTACGGGCTGCGGGTCGCCCGGTCCGTGACCGGGTCCCACAGGTCGGGGAGCACGCGCCCGGTGCCGCCGGGGTCCAGCGGCCCGAAGACCTCCCGCCACAGGGCCCCGGTGTCGGTCCACCCGCTGTAGTACGCGTCGGGATCCTGCTTCCCGTACTCGTACCGGAGGGAAGCCGGCCGCAGGAAGCCGCCGGTGCTCACGACCTGGACCGCCCGCCCACGCGTGCGCAGCGCCTCGGCGAGGAGCCCGGCGAGTTCGCCGCCCGGCGCGGCGGGCGGGCCGTCGATGCCGACCTTGAGCCAGTCGTCGCCCGCCCCGGCGGTCGACGCGTCGAGGTGGCCGGCGAGCGTCTGCGCCAGCCGGTCCCAGGTGATCGCCTCGTATCGCATGCGCCCATCCTGCCTGCCCCGCCCGCCCCTGACGTGTACCGGCCGACGTCTTCGGCCGTACGGTGGCCTGGCCGCGCGGCCGCACGGCAGCCACGGACGAGAGGACCGGTTCCCCATGAGCCGCCGTCAGGAAGCACTGCCCTACGAGACCACGGAGGCGACGACGCCCTTCGGCCTCGGGCTGCACCATGTGCAGCTCTCCCTGCCGCCGGGCGAGGAGGAGGTGTGCCGCCGCTTCTACGTGGACGTGCTCGGCATGACCGAGATCCGGAAGCCGCCGGTGCTCGCGGCGCGCGGCGGCCTGTGGGTGCGCTCGGACGCGCTGGAGATCCATCTGGGCGTCGAGGACGACTTCCGGCCGTCCCGCAAGGGGCACCCGGGCATCCTGGTCGCCGACATCGACGGCCTGGCGAAGCGGCTGGCGGGCCTGGGCGTCGAGGTGACGTGGGACGACAACTTCCCTGGTCACCGGCGCTTCTACGTCGCGGACTGCCACGGGAACCGGCTCGAGTTCCTCTGCCCACAGAGCTGACCCCTCGTCTCGGGCTTGACCTTGTCACTGGCGTCACGGTTCGACCCTCGGGGCATGGACACCACCACACCCACCAGGGTCGTCGTCGTCACCGGCGCGGGCACCGGCATCGGCCGGGCCACCGCGCGCTCCTTCGCCGGGCAGGGGGCCACGGTCGTCGCCGTCGGCCGCCGGGCGGAGCCGCTGCGGGAGACCGCCGAGGGGCATCCGGGCATCCGTCCGTTCACGGCGGACATCACCGCGGACGGCGCGGCCGAGGAGATCGTCCGCGCCACGCTGGCGCACCACGGCCGGCTCGACGTCCTCGTCAACAACGCCGGGATCTCCGCCGGCGGCCCGCTCGGCACCCTCGACCGTTCCGTCATGGCCCCGCTGCTCGAGACGAACCTCGTCGCCCCGGTCCTGCTGACCCAGGCGGCCGTCCCCGCGCTCCGGGAGTCCCGGGGCGTCGTGGTGAACGTGACGACGACGATCGGTCAGCGCGGCTGGCCCGCCAACTCCTTCTATCCGGCGACCAAGAGCGCCCTGGAGACCCTGACCCGCTGCTGGGCGGTCGAGCTCGCGCCGGACGGCGTCCGGGTCGTGGCGGTCGCGCCCGGCGCGATCGAGACGCCGATCGCCGACCACATGGGCCTCTCCCCCGAGCAGCGCAAGGCGGTGCGGGAGTGGCAGCTCGCGCACACCCCGCTGGGGCGGGTCGGCAGGCCCGAGGAGGTCGCCTGGGCGATCACCTCGCTCGCCGCTCCGGACGCCGCCTTCCTGACCGGCACCGTACTGCCCGTCGACGGGGGCGCGCTGGTCTCGTGATACGACCGCGCGAGGAGGTGGCGTCCTTGCGCATCGGTGAACTGGCCCGGCGGACCGGGGTGTCGGCCCGGGCGCTGCGGCACTACGAGCAGGCGGGGCTGATCGCGTCGGTCCGCGCGGCCAACGGGTACCGGGTGTACGAGGAGACCGCCGTCACGCGGGTGTCGAACATCCGGTACCTGCTGGACGCGGGGTTCACCCTCGACGACGTGTCGGCGTTCCGTACGTGTCTGGACGGGGACATCTCGGCGGCTCCGCCGTCCCCTCGCGCCCTGGAGATCGCCCGCGAGCGGCTCGCCGTGATCGACGCACGCATCGCGGCCCAGACGGCGGCCCGAGACCGCCTGGCGAAGGCCCTGGCGGCACAGTCCTGAGCTCAGGCTCTCCATCACAGCACCCGAGCTCAGGCCCTCATCGCGCCACCCGGGCCCAGGCCCCGGTCGCCCCGCCCCGTTCTCAAGCCGACGCGACGGCCGACACGTCCGCCCCCACCGGCCCTTCGAGTGTGGCGCGGCCCGACTCGACCGCCTCGCCGAGCGTCAGCTCTCCCGCCGCGAGGGCCCGGCAGGTCGCCGCGTCGGTCCGCAGCCGGGCGTCGGGGGCCTCCACCGCCCCGTCCCCGTAGGCCACGGCCCCGTCCGCCCCGAGCTGTACATGGAACTCGCCCTCGTCCAGCGTCACTTGGACGACCCCCGCGCCGAGCTCCGTCAGCACGCCGAGGAGCGGGATCGCGTACCAGTGGGCGCGCACCGCGTCGGTGGGTCGCGGCTCGCCGAGGTCGGGCGCTCCCCAGGCGGCGAGGGTGCGCAGGACGGGCAGCAGGTCGCGTCCGCGCGGGGTGAGTTCGTACACGTACGCCGAGACGGGCGGGGGCAGCCGGCGCCGGGTCACGAGCTCGGCGCCCTCCATGTCCTTGAGGCGGCCGGCGAGCATGTCGGTGCTGACGCCCGGCAGGTCGGCGTGGAGGTCGGTGTACCGGCGCGGTCCGGCGAGGAGTTCGCGGACGACGAGCAGGGTCCAGCGGTCGCCGACGAGGTCGAGGGCGCGCGCGGCGGCGCAGTGCTGGTCGTAGCTGCGGCGGCGTGGCTGACGTGGCATGCGACGCAGTCTAGACATGTTGTTGGACTTTCCAAGCTCGAACTTGGTAAAACCAAGCAACACTCATTCCGGGGACCTGGGAGGTCGGACATGGAGTTCCGGCAGTCGAGCAAGCTGAACGAGGTCTGCTACGAGATCCGCGGCCCGGTGATCGAGCACGCCAACGCCCTGGAGGAGGCAGGCCACAGCGTCCTGCGCCTCAACACCGGCAACCCGGCCCTCTTCGGCTTCGAGGCCCCCGAGGAGATCGTCCAGGACATGATCCGGATGCTCCCCAAGGCCCACGGCTACACCGACTCGCGCGGGATCCTCTCCGCCCGGCGCGCGGTCGCCCAGCGCTACCAGTCCATGGGCCTGCCGGACGTGGACGTCGACGACATCTTCCTCGGCAACGGCGTGTCCGAGCTGATCTCCATGGCCGTGCAGGCCCTCCTGGAGGACGGCGACGAGGTCCTCGTACCCGCCCCGGACTACCCGCTGTGGACGGCCGTGGTCACGCTCGCGGGCGGCAAGCCCGTGCACTACCTGTGCGACGAGTCCGCCGACTGGTACCCGGACCTCGACGACATGGCGTCGAAGATCACCGACCGCACCAAGGCCATCGTCGTCATCAACCCCAACAACCCCACGGGCGCCGTCTACCCGAAGGAGGTCCTGGAGGGCATCTTCGAACTCGCCCGGCGCCACGGCCTGATGGTCTTCGCCGACGAGATCTACGACCAGATCGTCTACGACGAGGTCGTCCACCACCCGGCCGCCTCGCTCGCCCCCGACCTGGTCGTCCTCACCTTCGGCGGGCTCTCCAAGACGTACCGTGTCGCGGGCTTCCGCTCCGGCTGGCTGGTCGTCACCGGCCCCAAGCAGCACGCGAAGAACTACCTGGAGGGCCTCACCATGCTGGCCTCCATGCGGCTCTGCCCCAACGCCCCCGCCCAGTACGCCATCCAGGCCGCGCTCGGCGGCCGGCAGTCGATCCACGAGCTCACCGCCCCGGGCGGTCGGCTGCGCGAACAGCGCGACCGGGCCTGGGAGAAGCTCAACGAGATCCCCGGCGTCTCCTGCGTGAAGCCGAAGGGCGCCCTGTACGCCTTCCCGCGCCTCGACCCCGCCGTGCACAAGATCCACGACGACGAGAAGTTCGTCCTCGACCTGCTGCTGCGCGAGAAGATCCAGGTCGTGCAGGGCACCGGCTTCAACTGGCCGCGCCCGGACCACTTCCGCATCCTGACCCTGCCGTACGCCGACGACCTCGACGCCGCCATCAGCCGCATCGGCCGCTTCCTCAGCGGCTACCGGCAGTGACGCCCGACCCCCTCTGCTGTCATGATCTAGAGGTCTGAAGGCCGAGGAGAACGGGAGGGCGGCCGGTCATGGATGCGGCGCTGATAGCCGTGGCGGGAACCCTGTTGGGCGTCGTCTTCACGCACTGGTTCCAGGGGCGGGCGACCGAGCGCACGGCCGCGCTCGCCCGCACCGAACAGCTCCGGCAGGAACGGATCGCGACCTACAGCGCCTTCGCGGGCGCCGTCGTCGACTACCGGCACAGCCAGAACGACCGCTGGTTCCGGATGCGGCAGCAGCCCGGCTCGGAGGAGGCGGAGGAGTCCCGGCACGCCTCCTACCGGCAGCGCACCGCCGCACGCCAGGCGCTCTTCCGCGTCCAGTTGGTGTGCGACGACCCGGAGGTCCGGCGGCTCGCCGAGGCGGCCTTCGTGGATTCCCACTGCATGCACGAGGCCGTCGACGAGGCGGACCGCGCCCGCCGCTCCGAACAGGCCAAGGAGGCGCTCGCCGTGTTCATCGCCGCCGCCGCGCCCGGCGTCCGCTGATCGGGGACCGGCCGTGGACCTCGTCGCGCCCGTCGTCGTCGAACCGCTCAGGCGCCGCCGCTGCTCCGAGTGCCACCGGGGGCCGCTGGAGCGGATGATCGTCGAGTTCAACGCTCCGGTCTGCCTGGACTGCGCCGACCTCGGCCATCTGGTCTTCCTGCGCCGGGGCGACACGGCGCTCACCCGCCGCGCCCGGGAGGCCAGCACCCTCTGGGCGGTGGTCGTACGGCACAACCGGCGCCGTACCCGGTACGAGCGCCAGGGCCTGCTCGTCGAGGAGGCCGCCCTCGCCGAGGCGGAACGGGCCTGCCTGGCGGACGCGGACGCCCGGGCCGCGCGGCGGGCCCGGGACGCGCTGCGGCGCGCCGCCCTCGACGCCGAGGTCACCCAGGTGCTCCGGGCGGAGATCCTGCGGCTCTTCCCGTCCTGCCCGGCGGACCGGGCCACGGAGATCGCCGTCCACGCCTCGGCGAAGGGCAGCGGACGGGTGGGGCGCACGGCGGCGGGCCGCTCGCTCGACCGCGGCGCGGTCACCGCCGCGGTACGAGCCTCCGTACGGCATGTGGACACGCCGTACGACTCCCTGCTGATGCAAGGGGTCCCGCGGCACCAGGCCCGGACTCGGATCGCGCCCGCCATCGAGGCGGTGCTCCGGACCTGGCGCCAGGACGGCGGAACCGTGAACGGCCGGGAACGCGGCTGACGGCTCGGGCGTCAGCCGCGTAGGGCGGACAGTCAGGCCTGGTCGGCGGAGCGGCGGGCGCGGCGGTACAGCAGGGCGCCGCCGAGGAGCAGCGCGGCGCTCGCGGGGACGGCGTAGCCCATGGCGTCCGAACCCGTGGCGGCCAGCGAGACGGTGCTGGTCTCGCCCTGCGGCGTGTGGACCGGGGCGGCCGGGGGCACGGTCTCGGCGCGCGGCGCCGGCACGTTGCGCACGGGGGTCTGCGGGCGCGGCGTCGGCGTCTCGATGGGCTGCTCGGGCTTGGCCGGGCCGTTCACCGAGGTGTTGCCGAAGACGGGGTTGAGGATGCCGACCACGTTGGCCGAGTTCCCGCTGAGGTTCACGGGGAGGTCGACGGGCAGCTGGAGGCCGTTCCCGGAAAGCACGCCGGGGGATCCCGCGGCGTGGGTCTCGGCGGTGGACCCGCCGCCGTTGGAGGAGCCTCCCCCGTGGGAGCCGCCGCTCTGGGAACCGCCGGCCTGCTCGCCGCCGCGCGGGGTGGCGGGCTGGTCCTTGTGGGTGCCGCTGCCGCCCTCGTCCCCGTAGCCCCCGGTCTCGGGCTCGGTGGAGTGGTTGGCGCAGCTGTTGCCGAAGGCCGGGTTGAGCAGCCCGACGACGCTGACGGTGTTGCCGCAGGCGTTGACCGGCACGTGCACCGGCAGCTGGATCGTGTTGCCGGAACCGACTCCCGGCGAACCGACCGCGGCGCCCTCGGCGCCGGCGTCGGCGTGCGCGGCGCCCGCCGAGAGGGCGAGCGCTCCGCCCGTGACCAACAGTGTGGCCAGACCACTTCGGCGAATCTGCCTCATGGCTTCCTGCCTTCCGGAGGTGTGCACGGGCAAGTGCCCGTACCGGAATCAACGCGACAAACGTGTGCGCCGGATCCGGCCGTTGACCGGATTCACTCCATCGAGTGGGAATCCGTTCGAGTGTCGGGTCAACCTCCGTCGGCGTCCGTCACACCGGCCGGCGTCCCTGAATGCCCGTCGGCGGGCGTCAGCGCCCCAGGAGGTCGGTGAGGGCGCCGACCGGGTCCGGGTCGGGGGCACCGCGCGGCCACCAGTCCTCGCGGCCGGCGTCCGACTCGTACCCGTACCAGAGACCGTCCCGGCCCAGCCGGAGCTGGAGGGACTCCCCGGAGAGCCGGTTGCGCCAGGGACGGAACGCCGGGAAGTCGGCGGCGAGCAGCGCGGGTCTGGCCCGGTCGAACGGGCCGGCCGGCGGGTCCCAGGGCTCTTCGAGGACGGCGAGGCCAGCCGCACCGCCCTGCCGCCAGGCGGCGACGGCGCGGGCGAGGTCCGTGGGCGTGCGGTCGAGGGCATACGCCAGGTCGCGGTAGAGGGCGCGCGACGAGGCGGTCAGTCCGGAGCCGGGGTGCGCGGCCGCCAGCCGGACCGCGTCCTGCCAGGGGGTGAGCGCGGCGACCGGGTCGTGGCCGGTGGCGAGGAAGACGTGGGCCCGGGCGGCGGCCTCGGTGGCGAGGAGGTCGAGGGCGAGCGGATCGGGGGCGTCCGGGTCCGGCGGGAAGACGGCGGGGCGGCCGGGCCGGTCCGGAACGGGCAGCTCGGGCGGCAGCGGCGGCAGTCCGGGCGCGGTGGCCGCGTCGAGCGCGATCCGGGCGGGGACCGTGGGCATCGGCGGGGCGGCGGCGCCCGCCTCGGCGGCGCCCCGGGCGGCGTTCCGCCGGGTGAGTTCGGCCAGGAGCTCCTGCTCCCCGCGGCCCCGCATCAGGAAGAGGACGAAGGGGTCCTCGTCGAGGAGACGGGCGGCCTGGTAGCAGAGGGCGGCGGCGTGCTTGCAGGGGTAGCCGTCGTCCGGGCAGGAGCAGTCGGGGACCAGGTCGCCCGGCGCGGGCAGCAGTCCGGTGACCGCCTCCAGGGCGTGCGGCACGTCCTTGTCGAGGAGGGCGGCGATGTGGTCCGGGCGGGCGGCAGCCTCGTCGAGGAACCGCTCCCAGCCGTCGTCGCCGAGGGTCCGCATCCTGATCTCGGTGCGGTACGGGCGGGGCCGGGTGCCGTGCACGTAGGCGACGACCCGGCCGGGGGTGACCGTGATCGCGTCGACGTGACCGCGCCCCGCGTACGCCTTGCCGCGGGCGAGCCGGGCCGGGTCGAGTGCGGTGTTCTCCAGGGCCGCGACCCAGGCGTTCCCCCACCAGGTGGCGGCGAACCGGCCGTCGGGGGCCGAGCGCGGCGCGAGCTGCGGGAAGCTGCGGCGGCGGTCGTCGTGGCGGGGTGCGGCGCCCCGTGCGGCCCGGGCGCCCCGGATGTGGTTCACGAGGGCCTCCTCAGGGACACCAGGTCGGCGAGCTCCCGGTCGGTGAGTTCGGTGAGGGCGGCCTCGCCGGAGCCGAGGACGGCGTCGGCCAGGGCCCGTTTGGCGCGGAGCATCTCGGCGATGCGGTCCTCGACGGTCCCCTCGGCGACCAGCCGGTGGACCTGCACCGGCTGGGTCTGCCCGATGCGGTAGGCCCGGTCGGTGGCCTGCTCCTCGACGGCCGGGTTCCACCAGCGGTCGTAGTGGACGACGTGGCCGGCCCGGGTGAGGTTGAGGCCGGTGCCCGCGGCCTTCAGGGAGAGCAGGAAGACGGGGACCTCGCCGGCCTGGAAGCGGTCGACCATCCGCTCCCGCTCGGCCACCGGCGTGCCGCCGTGCAGGAGTTGGGCGGGGATGCCGCGCGCGGCCAGGTGGTCGGCGAGGAGCCGCGCCATCGACACGTACTGGGTGAAGACGAGCACGGACCCGTCCTCCGCGAGGATCGTGTCGAGGAGCTCGTCGAGCAGGGCGAGCTTTCCGGAGCGGCCGGCGAGGCGCGCGGTGCCGCTGCCGCGCGGGGCCTGCTCCTTGAGGTACTGCGCGGGGTGGTTGCAGATCTGCTTGAGGGAGGTCAGCAGGCTCATGACGAGGCCGCGCCGGGCCATGCCCTCGGCGCCCTCGATCCGCGTCATGGTCTCGCGGACGACCGCCTCGTAGAGCGAGGCCTGCTCCCGGGTGAGGGCGACGGGATGGTCGGACTCGGTCTTCGGCGGGAGTTCGGGGACGATGCCGGGGTCGGACTTGCGGCGGCGCAGCAGGAAGGGCCGCACGAGCCGGGCGAGCCGCTCGACGGCCTCCTCGTGCTCGATCTCCTCGTGGTTCTCCACGGCCCGGGCGTGCCGGGAGCGGAAGGCCTTCAGCGGGCCGAGCAGGCCGGGGGTGGTCCAGTCGAGGAGCGCCCAGAGTTCGGAGAGGTTGTTCTCCACGGGGGTGCCGGTGAGGGCGACCCTGGCGGGCGCGGGGATCTCGCGGAGCGCCTTGGCGGTCGCGGAGAACGGGTTCTTGACGTGTTGGGCCTCGTCGGCGACGACCATCCCCCATTCCCGCTCGGCGAGGCGGGCGGCGCTGGTGCGCAGCGTGCCGTAGGTGGTGAGGACGAAGCCGCCCTCGGTGCCGTCGAGGTCCCGGTCCGTGCCGTGGAAGCGCCGGACGGTCACGTCGGGGGCGAACTTCCGGATCTCCCGCTGCCAGTTGCCGAGGAGGGAGGCCGGGCACACGACGAGGGTGGGGGCGCGGCGGGCACGGCGCAGGTGGAGGGCGATGAGGGTGACGGTCTTGCCGAGGCCCATGTCGTCGGCGAGGCAGCCGCCGAGGCCGAGCGAGGTCATCAGGTCCAGCCAGGCGAGGCCGCGGAGCTGGTAGTCGCGCAGGGTGGCGGTGAGGCCCGGCGGGGCCTGCACGTCCTCGGGACCGGCCAGGAGCCGGTCGCGGAGCGCGGCGAGGGCGCCGACGGGGACGGCGGGGACGGACTCGCCGTCCACCTCCGCGGTGCCGGTGAGCGCGGCGGCGAGCGCGTCGACCGGTTCGAGGAGGCCGAGCTCGCGCTTGCGTGCCTTGCGGACGAGGGCGGGGTCGACGACGACCCACTGGTCGCGCAGCCGCACGATGGGCCGGTGGGCCTCGGCCAGGAGGTCCATCTCGCGCTCGGTGAGCGGGTCGCCGTCGAGCGCCAGCTGCCAGTTGAACCGCAGGAGCTCCTCGCTGTCGAAGAACGAGGTGCCGTCGGTGGCGGAGCCGGGCGCGGCCTGGGCGGGGCGGACGACGGCGGAGGCGCTGAGCGAGCGGGCGAGCTCGCGCGGCCAGTGCAGGGCGACCCCGGCGTCGGCGAGCCGGGCGGCGGCCGGGCCGAGCAGTTCGTACAGCTCGTCCTCGGTGACGGCGAGGACGTCGGGCACGTCCCGCTCAAGGAGCCGGGAGAGCGGGGGCCAGACGCGGGCGGCCCGGCGCAGGGCGAGGACGGCGTCGATCCGGGCGCGGGGCCCGAAGTGCTCCCCGTCCCCCGCCCACAGGTCGGTGGCGTCGATGACGAGGGTCGGGTCGGCGAGGCTGTGGATCTGCAGGAGCGCTGCGGCGGCGTGCCGGTCCCCGTCGGCGATGCCGGAGGGGTCGGCGGCATCGGCGGTGTCGAAGAGTTCGTACGGCGAGAGGTCGAGGCGGAGCGAGACCCGCACCCCCGCGTCCATCCCCGCCGCGGCCTCGGCGGCCCAGGCACGCGCGCGGGGCAGGTGCTGTGGGGCGCGCGCCGCGAACGGCGCGCCGACGGCGTGGGCGGCGGCGGGCGTGCGGGGCAGCACGTCGGCGACCGCGTCGAGGAAGGCCCGCACCAGGGCCTCGGGCTCGGGCAGCCGCAGCGGACCGCGCCCCGGCACGGGCACCGCGTACCCCTCGTACGGCAGGGCGGCGGCGACGGCCCGCAGGTGGGCGATGTCCTCGGCGTCCAGGGGCCCGGCCCGCCAGGCGTCCAGGTCGTCCGCGGTCAGCCCCGGCAGGAGCCGCCCGCGCGAGGCGAGGTGCAGGGCGTGCAGGGCGGCTGCGCCCCAGCCGGCGGTGGCGGGGTGCGCGGCCGGATGGTGGCGGGCCGCGACGAGATGCGGCAGGGCGGCCTCGACGGGCAGGATCACGGCGGGCACCGAGCGGCCCCGGGCGCCGCTGCCGTGCCGCCGGGCCACGGTCAGCTCGGCCCGCTCCGCCCCGCTCGCCGCCGGGTCCGGCAGCGGACCGCCGTCGGGGGCCCAGAAGGCGACCCGGCCGTCGCGGGGAAGGGCGGCCGGCAGGAAGACGGCGGCGCTGCTCGTCCAGCTGGGTGTCACGGCTCCGCTCCCTTCCTGTCGGTGGTGCTTTCTCCTGGACCTCCGACCTTACGGGTGGGGTCTGACAACGGCGGTCGGACGGGTTCCCCCGGGCGGCCCAACAGCGGATGACAGCCGTCCGCGCGGGCGGCATGGTGGCCTGAAACGACTCGACAGAAGAGGATCCGCCATGTCCGTTCGCCGGCGTCTCACGACCGCCACCGGGGCCGTGCTGCTCACTCTCGCCGTCGCCGGCTGCTCGGGCCTCGGCCGCAGCACCGTGGGCACGATCGAGTACGAGACGCAGCGTGAGCTCGTGGTGACCGTCACCAGCCCCTCCGTGAACGGCTGCCACCGGCTGGCGCCGTCGGGCGTGACCAAGGTCCGGAACAACTCCCTGACCGACATCGTGATGTACCGGACCCGCGACTGCACGGGCGGGAACTCGATCTACGTGGCCACCAACACCGCGAACTGGACCGCTCCGGACACCCTGCCCTGGCGCAGCTACAGCGTCGTCCACTGAGAGGCCGGCCGGGCCGCCCGGCGCGCGTTCCCTTTCCCCCACCCCGGGTACATGCTGGAAGAGACCTCGGGGACCCGAGGGGAGATGCGACCGTCATGCGGAGCGGGAACGAGCCGGTGAACGCGCGCAGTGCGCTGCGCCTGCGGTTCTGGCTGAGCATGTGGGGGCTGCTCTGGGCCGCCTTCGGCACCACCGTGTTCTCCCTGCTGGAGCGCCCCGGCTGGGCGGCGGCCTGCGGGGTGCTGTTCCTGGTGGCCGCCGTCGACCTCATGGTGGTGCTGCACCACATCCACCAGGGCCCGCACTGGCAGCCGGGCCGGGGCATCCCGCCGTACGAACCCGACCACGGCCGTCCGAGACGCTGACGCCCGCGCCGGGTCCGCCCGCTCAGGCCCCGTCCGAGACGCTGACGCCCGCTCCGGGTCCGCCCGCTCAGTTCCGGGTGTCGAAGCCCGCCGCCTGGAGGTACTCCGGCTTCGGGTCCAGGGCCGCCGCCAGGCGGAAGTGCCGCGTGGCCTGGGCGGTCTGCCCGGAGCGCTCGAAGGTGCGGGCGAGTGCGAAGTGGGCGAAGGCGTTGTCCGGCTCGCGCTCCAGGACCAGCTCGAACTCCAGCTGCGCCGGACGGAGCTGGGCGGCGGCGAAGAACGCCCGGGCGCGCAGCAGGCGCGCCGCCGTGTTCTCGGGGTGGGCGGCGATCACCGAGTCCAGCAGCTTGACGGCCCCACGAGGGTCCCGCGCGGCCAGCAGGTGCTCGGCGGCGCGGAAGTCGATGACGTGCGTTTCCGGGTTGCTGTCGGCCACGATGGCATCCTTCCCCTCGACCGGTGGTTGAACACCGGACCCGGCGACCGCATTCCGCCGCCACCTGCCGGGGTGTGGCCTAGGCCTCTTCGGCGGGGGCCGCGGCGCGGCGCTCCAGCTCCTCCCACACCTTCCGTACCTGGGGCTCCAGAGCGCCGAGCGGTCCGTCGTTGTCGATCACAAGGTCGGCGACGGCCAGCCGCTGCGCGCGCGTGGCCTGCGCGGCCATCCGGGCCTCCGCCTCGGCCGCGGCCATGCCCCGCAGCCGTACGAGCCGGTCGAGCTGGGTCTCCGGTGACGCGTCCACGACCACGACCAGGTCGTACAGCGGGGCGAGCCCGTTCTCGGTGAGCAGCGGTACGTCGTGGACGACCACGTCGCCGGCGCCCGCACGGCTCTCCAGCTCCGCCGACCGGGCCCCGACCAGGGGGTGGACGATGGCGTTGAGGGTGGCGAGCCGCTCGGCGTCGGCGAAGACGATGGAGCCCAGCTTCGGCCGGTCGAGCGTCCCCTCCGCGGTGAGGACGCCGTCCCCGAAGGCCGCCACGACGGCCGCGAGCCCCGGGGTCCCGGGCTCGACGACCTCGCGGGCGATCCGGTCCGCGTCGATCAGTACGGCTCCGTACGAGACGAGCAGCCGTGACACTTCGCTCTTGCCGGCGCCGATCCCGCCGGTCAGGCCCACCTTCAGCATGAGCGGCAGCTTAGGGCCTGCCCCGGGAGGGCTAGGCGTCGCCCTCCCGCTCGGCGAGGAAGCGCTCGAACTCACGGCCGAGCTCGTCGGCCGACGGCAGGTCGACCGGCTCGGCGACGAGGCTGCCGCGCGTCTCGGCGCCGGCCGCCGCGTCGTACTGGTGCTCAAGACCCTGCACGAGCGCGACCAGCTCTTCGTCGCCCTCGCCGATCTGGCGGTCGATCTCGGTCTGGGTGCGGCGGGCCTCGGTCCGCAGGGAGTGGGCGACGCCCGGAAGGACGAGGCCGGTGGCGGCGGTGACGGCCTCCAGGGCGGTCAGGGCCGCGTCCGGGTACGGCGAGCGGGCCACGTAGTGCGGGACGTGGGCGGCGACGCCGAGGGTGTCGTGGCCGGCTTCGGTGAGCCGGTACTCGATGAGGGACTCCGCGCTGCCGGGGACCTGGGCCTCGTCGAAGGGGCTGCGGTGGCCGGGCATGAGGTCGGTGCGGCTGCCGTGCGGGGTGAGGCCGACCGGGCGGGTGTGCGGGACGCCCATGGGGATGCCGTGGAAGTTGACCGAGAGGCGCACGCCGAGCCGCTCGACGATCTGCCGGACGGCGACGGCGAAGCGCTCCCACTCGACGTCCGGCTCGGGGCCGGAGAGGAGGAGGAAGGGCGCGCCGGTGGCGTCCTGCACGAGGCGGACCTCGATGGACGGCGTCTCGTACGCGGTCCAGCGGTCACGCCGGAAGGTGAGCAGCGGGCGGCGGGCGCGGTAGTCCACGAGCCGGTCGTGGTCGAAGCGGGCCACCAGCTGGTGCGGGAGGGTGTCGAGCAGCCGGTCGACGATCTGCTCGCCGGTCTCACCCGCGTCGATGTAGCCGTCGAAGTGGTACAGCATGACCAGCCCGGCCGACTCCTGCGCCAGGGCGAGGTCGACGACGGCCACGCCCTTCGGGTCCCATTCGTACAAATCCTGGGGATCAAGCACGATTACCGCTCCTCCTCGTGTTCATTCTGGAAACGCCGCGCGGGGCACGGCCATTCCCGGCTCGCGCGATCTTCCGGCGGAGGAGGGTGCGGGGTGCGGAGAACGACCGAGGCCCGCTCCCCCGAAGGGGAACGGGCCTCGGTTTCGCTAGCGGCTAGCGCTCAGCGGAGAGCCTGTTCAGCTCTGGCCGCCGGCGAGCTTCTCGCGGAGGGCGGCGAGCGCCTCGTCCGACGCCAGGGCGCCGGAGTTGTCGTCCGACTCCGAGGAGTACGAACCGCCCGAGATGCCCGCACCGGCGTTGCCGGCGGCCGGGGCGGCAGCGCCCTCGGCAGCGGCGGCCTCGTCGGCCTCGCGGGACTTGATGACCTGAGCCTGGTGCTGCTCGAAGCGAGCCTGCGCCTCGGCGTACTGGGTCTCCCAGGCCTCGCGCTGAGCCTCGTAGCCCTCGAGCCAGTCGTTGGTCTCGGGGTCGAAGCCCTCGGGGTAGATGTAGTTGCCCTGGTCGTCGTAGGACGCGGCCATGCCGTACAGGGTCGGGTCGAACTCGACCGAGGCCGGGTCGGCACCGAAGGACTCGTTGGCCTGCTTCAGCGAGAGGCTGATGCGACGACGCTCGAGGTCGATGTCGATGACCTTGACGAAGATCTCGTCGTTGACCTGGACGACCTGCTCCGGGATCTCCACGTGGCGCTCGGCCAGCTCGGAGATGTGGACCAGACCCTCGATGCCCTCGTCCACGCGGACGAACGCACCGAACGGAACCAGCTTGGTGACCTTACCCGGGACGACCTGGCCGATCTGGTGGGTCCGGGCGAACTGCTGCCACGGGTCCTCCTGCGTCGCCTTCAGCGACAGGGAGACACGCTCGCGGTCCATGTCGACGTCGAGAACCTCGACGGTGACCTCCTGGCCGACCTCGACAACCTCGGACGGGTGGTCGATGTGCTTCCAGGACAGCTCGGAGACGTGCACGAGGCCGTCGACGCCACCCAGGTCCACGAAGGCACCGAAGTTGACGATCGAGGACACGACGCCGGAGCGGACCTGACCCTTCTGGAGGGTCGTGAGGAAGGTCTGGCGAACCTCGGACTGGGTCTGCTCGAGCCAGGCGCGGCGGGACAGGACCACGTTGTTGCGGTTCTTGTCCAGCTCGATGATCTTGGCCTCGAGCTCCTTGCCCACGTAGGGCTGGAGGTCGCGGACACGACGCATCTCGACGAGGGACGCCGGCAGGAAGCCACGGAGGCCGATGTCGAGGATGAGACCACCCTTGACGACCTCGATGACGGTACCGGTGACGATGCCGTCCTCTTCCTTGATCTTCTCGATGGTGCCCCAGGCGCGCTCGTACTGGGCACGCTTCTTCGAGAGGATCAGGCGGCCTTCCTTGTCCTCCTTCTGGAGAACCAGGGCCTCGATCTCGTCGCCGACCTTGACGACCTCGTTCGGGTCGACGTCGTGCTTGATCGAGAGCTCGCGGCTCGGGATGACACCTTCGGTCTTGTAACCGATGTCGAGCAGGACCTCGTCCCGGTCGACCTTCACGATGACGCCGTCGACGATGTCGCCGTCGTTGAAGTACTTGATCGTCTCGTCGATCGCGGCGAGGAAGGCTTCCTCGTTACCGATGTCGTTGACCGCAACCTGCGGGGTGGTGGCGGTGGTCTCGGTGCTGCTCGTCATGTGGGAAAGGGCTCCGGTTACGGACAGAAAGTCGTAGGTACTGCTACGCCGAGAGCCCGTATCGCACCAAGAAGCCGGACAGCCAATGAAGCGCCCTTCCGCGAACGGGAGGGAACCTCGAAAACCGAGGGGACATACAACAGGTGCGAGCACGGCCTGCTCCGTCTGAGGCGCGCAGGCCCGCAGCGCAACCTTTAGCATACGGGGGCAGCCGGACAGGGTCAATGCGCGAAGCGCGCACCCAGGGCAGATCTGCTCAATTCCGGCAGCACTCACGGCCCTTGCGTCACCACGGCGGGGGTCCGCCGCACGGCGGCACTGAGCGCAAACTACATCGGCGGGCGAGATGAACCAAGAGTACGGACACGAAGACGCGGTCGACGGGGACGCCGAGGAGGCCGAGGCGACCCGGCGTGACGCGGGGGACGCGGAGAGCAGCCGGGCGAGCCGGGGCTGGTGGGACCGGAACGCCGACGAGTACCAGAGCGAGCACGGCTCCTTCCTGGGCGACGACCGGTTCGTCTGGGGCCCCGAGGGGCTGGACGAGGCCGAGGCCGGGCTCCTCGGTCCCGCCGGCTCGCTGAAGGGCCTGGACGTCCTGGAGATCGGCGCGGGCGCGGCGCAGTGCTCGCGGTGGCTGGCCGCCCAGGGCGCGCGGCCCGTGGCCCTCGACCTCTCGCACCGGCAGCTGCAGCACGCGCTGCGGATCGGCGGGGAGGTGCCGCTGGTGGAGGCGGACGCGGGGGCGCTGCCCTTCCGGGACGGCTCCTTCGACCTGGCGTGCTCGGCGTACGGCGCGGTGCCGTTCGTCGCGGACCCGGTGCGGGTCTTCCGCGAGGTGCGGCGGGTGCTGCGACCGGGCGGCCGCTGGGTGTTCTCGGTGACGCACCCGATCCGCTGGGCGTTCCCGGACGAGCCGGGTCCCGAGGGCCTCTCGGTGGCCGCCTCGTACTTCGACCGCACGCCGTACGTCGAGCAGGACGAGCAGGGGCGGGCGGTGTACGTGGAGCACCACCGGACCATCGGGGACCGGGTGCGGGACGTGGTCGCCGGCGGTTTCCGGCTGGTGGACCTGGTCGAGCCGGAATGGCCGGCCTGGAACAGCCAGGAGTGGGGCGGCTGGTCCCCGCTGCGGGGGAACCTGATCCCGGGGACGGCGATCTTCGTCTGCGAGCGGGACGACTAGTCGGTTCGTCCTACTTATAGAGGGCCCTGTGGACAATGGGGCCCTCTCTTTTCTTCGCACGTACGAGACTGAGTGCGTGATCCGAAACGACGCACTCGACCGTCTCCCTGTCCGCCATGCCGTCCCCGAGCTGCTCGCCGCGCTCGCGGAGCGCGGCACGGCGGTGCTGTCCGCTCCTCCCGGCACCGGCAAGACGACGCTGGTGCCGCTGGCTCTCGCGGGGCTCATAGGGGACGGACCGGAGCGCCGGGTGCTGGTGGCCGAGCCGCGCAGGATGGCGGTGCGGGCGGCGGCCCGGCGGATGGCCTGGCTGCTCGGCGAGGAGGTCGGCGGCGCGGTCGGCTTCTCGGTGCGCGGCGAGCGGCGGAGCGGCCCCGCGACCCGGGTCGAGGTGGTGACCACGGGCATCCTGCTCCAGCGCCTCCAGCGCGATCCGGAGCTGGCGGATGTGGACGTGGTGCTGCTCGACGAGTGCCACGAGCGGCATCTCGACGCCGACACGGCCATGGCGTTCCTGGTGGACGTGCGCGCGACGCTGCGGCCCGAGCTGAAGCTGATCGCGGCCTCCGCGACGAGCGACGCCGAGGCCTGGGCGGAGCTGCTCACGGTCCTGGACGGCAGCGGGCCCGCGCCGATCGTGTGGAGCAAGGGCGAGGGGCACGGGTACCTGGTGCGGTTCGCCGCGCCGCCGGCCGGGATCAGGCCCGCGCACGGCACCTGGGTGGATCCCGCCCTGCTGCGCCATGTGGCGTCGACGGTCCGGCTGGCGCTGGAGCGGCACGAGGGCGACGTTCTCTGTTTCCTGCCGGGTACGGGCGAGATCGCGCGGACGGCGGCGCTGCTCGACGGGGTCGACGCGGAGGTGCTCCAGCTGCACGGGCGGGCTCCGGCGGCCGTGCAGGACGCGGTGCTGCGGGGCGGCGGGCCGGGCGGGCGGCGGCGGGTGGTGCTCTCGACGTCGGTGGCGGAGTCGAGCCTGACGGTTCCGGGGGTGCGGATCGTCGTGGACTCGGGGCTCGCGCGGGAGCCCCGGACGGACCACGCCCGGGGTCTCGGGTCCCTCGCGACGGTGCCGGTGTCGACGGCGGCGGCGACCCAGCGGGCAGGGCGCTCGGGCCGTGAGGAGTTCGGTGTGGTCTACCGCTGCTGGGCGGAGGCGGAGGACGGCAGCCGGGCGCGGTACCCCTCGCCGGAGATCAGGATCGCCGACCTGGCGGACTTCGCCCTGCGGGTCGCCTGCTGGGGCGACCCGACGGCCGAGGGGCTCGCGCTCCTCGACGCTCCGCCGGCCGGGGCGATGGCGGCGGCCCGGCAGGTCCTGGGGTCGATCGGGGCCGTGGACGGGGACGGCCGGGCCACGGAGCGGGGTGTACGGATGTCCCGGCTCGGGCTGCACCCCCGGCTGGGGCGCGCGCTCCTGGACGGCGCGCCGGAGGTCGGGGTCCGGCGGGCCGCGGAGGTGGTGGCGCTGATCGGCGAGGAGCCGCCGCGCGAGTACGGGGACGACCTCGTGGCTGCCTGGCGGACGGCTCGCCAGGGCTCCGACGGGTACGGCGCGCGATGGCGGACGGAGGTAAGGCGGCTGGAGCGGTCGGCCGGGGAGGTGGTGGCGCGGGGCGCCGTGAGCGGAGGCGCCGTGAGCGGAGGCGTCGTGGACGGGGCTGGGTCTAGGTCCGGGGCCGGGGCTGGCGCGGGGGCCGGGGCGGGGTCCGGGGCCGGGGCCTCTGTCGACGACGACGCGGTGGCCGGGCTTGTGACGGCGCTGGCGTTTCCCGAGCGGGTGGCTCGGGCGCGGGAGCAGGGGGGCTATCTGATGGTGTCGGGGAGCGGGGCCAGGCTTGCCGAGGGGTCCCGGCTGCGGTCGAGTCCGTGGCTGGCCGTGGCGGTGGCGGACCGCACCGCCAGGGACGCCACGGCGCGGGTGCGGCTCGCGGCGGTGGTGGACGGGTCCACGGCGTGCCGGGCGGCCGGGCATCTGCGGAGCACGGGCGAGGAGGTCCGTTGGGAGGACGGTGACGTGGTCGCGCGGTCCGTGGACCGTCTGGGCGCGGTCGAGCTGACGGTCCGGCCGCTGGGTTCCGGGGCCGAGCCCGCTCTCGTACGGGAGGCGCTGCTCGACGGACTGCGGCGCGAGGGGCTCGGGCTGCTGCGGTGGCGCCGGGAGGCCGGGGAGCTGCGCGAGCGGCTCGCCTTCCTCCACCGGGAGCTGGGAGAGCCCTGGCCGGACGTGTCGGACGGCGCGCTGGTCGACCGGGCCGGGGAGTGGCTGGAGCCGGAGCTGTCCCGGGCGTCGCGCCGGGCCGATCTCGGGCGGATCGACGCCGGGGAGGCGCTGCGGCGGCTGCTGCCGTGGGCTTCGGGCGAGGCGGTCCGTCTGGACGAGCTGGCGCCGGAGCGGATCGAGGTGCCGAGCGGTTCGCGGATACGGGTCGAGTACGGGGGCGAGCGGCCGGTGCTCGCGGTGAAGCTCCAGGAGATGTTCGGTCTGGCCGAGACGCCCCGGGTGGCGGGGGTCCCGGTGCTCGTCCACCTCCTTTCCCCCGCGGGCCGGCCGGCGGCGGTCACGGCCGACCTGGCGTCGTTCTGGCGGGACGGCTACCGCGCGGTGCGGGCGGAGCTGCGGGGGCGGTACCCGAAGCACCCGTGGCCCGAGGATCCGTCCGCGGCGGTGCCGACCCGGCACACCAGTGCCCGTCTCAGAGGGGAGCGCTGACGGGGGCCGGGACGGGGACGGCGGGGGGCTCCGGCTCGGGGCGCCGCCCGCGGGCCTCCAGCCAGAGGGCGAGGGCGAGGAGGGCGAGGGCCAGGACGGTGAGGCTCCAGGGAATGTAGGAGACGAGCATGAGGACCATGAGGCGGTTGGAGGAGACCAGTTCGCCGACGCTCTCGAGGTAGTCCTCGCGCATCTTCACGTGGCCCGCGAAGACGGTGAGGGTGTCCTGTCCCATCAGCTTCCTGGCGTTGCGGAGCTCCTCCTTGTGGATCTCCTCGCCGTTCACGGGGGCTCCGGTGACCGGCTCGATCCAGAACATGCGCTTGGTCGTGTACCAGCGGGTGAGGCCGGAGTCGGCGAGGACCTTCGGGGTGATGCCCTTGACCGGCATGGTCTTGGGCATGGGGACCTTGGTCCAGGGGATGGTCTGCTCGAAGTAGTAGACCTCCATGCCGCGGAAGGTGCGGGTGCCCTTGTAGTGGATGGGGGCGGCGGTGCGGGTCTGGGCGTCGAAGTACTGGTAGTCGCGCTTCTCGGTGAGGAAGGGGAACTTGAACTCGATGCCCTCGCGGCGGACCGGGTCGCCGTCGACGGATTCGCCGGTGGCGTGGACGGGGTCCTGGGTGTGGGCGTCGAAGACGTACCGCTCGGGGACCTGGGAGACCATCTTGCCGTCGGGGCCGGTGACGTAGGCGAGGGCGTCCCAGACGACGACGTCGCGCCCGGCGTCGCGTTCGATTCGCCGCGACTCCTCCACGTTGCCCTTGAGGGTCTGGATGATCGTGATCTTGTCGACCTTCTCGGCCTTGAGGGTGGAGTAGTTGAGGAGGGTCGCGGGCCGCGCCTCCAGAACGGTGTCCTGGTACTGGTTCGGCGGGATCTTCGCCAGGCGGGGGAAGGCGTACCAGCGCAGGGTCGGGGCCATCGCGGCGCAGAAGACGGCGAGGGCGAGCAGGACGAGGCTGGCTCGGCGGCGCACGGTCGTCCCCCTACTTCTTGGCGCCGGGGTCGGCGGTCAGGAGGGGCTTGGGCGAGGTGGGTCCGTCGGGCGGCAGATCGACCACGGAGAGGAGCAGGACGAAGAGGAGGACTGGGGCGAGTCCGATGGCGGCGGCGACGAGGGCGCGCATGGTCGGCCTCCCGGGGTGCGATCTGATAGGTCGTCAGGGCTGGGGCACCGTAGCAACGCGACCGCGAGATGAGAACACGTTGCACCCGGGTAACGCGAAGCGCCGTCCCCCGTCCGGTGCGGAGGGGAGACGGCGCGGGAGGAACGCGGCGCGAGGAGCGCGGCTCGGTGGAGCGCGGCTCGCTGGCGGGTTCGGTGGCGGGTTCGGTGGCGGGTTCGGTCAGGCCGAGGGAGAGGGGGTGGGTTCGGGCGAGCCGCTCTCGGAGGGCGAGGGCTCCGGCGTCGGCGTCGCGGGAGCCGCGACCGTGAGGTCGACGAAGGTGGTGCCGCCGCCCGGCGCGGTGAGCTGGAGGTAGAAGGTGCCGGCCATGCCGCCCGCGAGGATGTCGCCCGACTCGAAGGTGAGCAGTCCGTTCGTGCCGGTCTTCAGGGTGACCGTACGGACCGTCGTGCCGTCCGTGGTCTTGAAGGACGGGCCCTCGGTGCTCTCCTTGGGGTCCGTCTTCGAGGTGACGATCACCGCGGTGACGAGCACGCCGGGGGCGAGGGCTCCCTTGTCGGTGGCCTTCACCTGGACCTGCTGGGTGAAGGAGGTGCCGGTCGCGGCGGACAGGGCGTCTCCGGGGACCCGGGTGAGGGTGTCCGCCCGGCGCTCCGTGACGGTCGCGGCGAAGTCGGCCGGGCTCAGGGTCCGGCCCACGACGGTGGCCCGCACGGTGAAGGTGCCCGTCTTCTCGCCGGCGCGGAGGGCGGGCGAGGTGGCGAGGCCGGTCGACCCGGTGGTGACGGTGGCGGTGGTCGCGCCGTCGGCGAAGCGGGTGTCGGTGGTGCCGGTGATCTCGAAGCGGATGCTCACGCCGGCGACCGGCTTGCCCGAGGCGTCGAGCGCGGCGACCCGGGGGGAGCCCGTGAAGGCGCTGCCGGTGGTCGTGGTCAGCTGCTGGTTGGCCACGATCGCGAGCTGCGCGACCTTGGCGGCCGGCGGGACGGTGGGCGGCGTCACCGGCGGGGTGACCGGCGGCTTGGTGGGAACCGTCGGCGGCTTGACCGGACCGGGGGTGTTCGCCGGCGGCTTCGGCTGCTGGGTGCCCGGGTTCGGCGGCGGAGTCGTCGGCACGGTCGGGAGCTGAGTGGCGGGGTGGGAGCCGTTGCCCCGGTTGCCTTCGTCGCTGCGACCGACCGGCAGCACGCCCGTGCCGTCCGGGATCTGGTGGCTGCCGCGCTCGTAGAAGGCCTTCCAGGACAGGACCGTGTTCAGGTACTCCCTGGAGCGGTTGTAGCTGAGGATCGCCTGGTCGAGGTCGGCCTTGACCGCGAGGTTGCGGTCGTTGGCGCAGAGGTAGAGGGCGGCGGCCTGCGCCGCGTCGTAGATGTTGTTCGGGTCCTTCTTCCCGTCGCTGTTGGCGTCCTGGCCCCAGGTGGCCCAGGTGGACGGGATGAACTGCATCGGGCCGACGGCCCGGTCGTGGACCTTGTCGCCGTCGAAGGCGCCGCCGTCGGTGTCGGCGATCATGGCGAAGCCGTTGCCGTCGAGAGCGGGACCGAGGATCCGGGGCGACGCCGTGCCGTTGGCGTCGACCCTGCCGCCGTTCGCCTGGCCCGACTCGACCTTGCCGATGCCGGCGAGCAGCTGCCACGGCAGGTTGCAACCGGGGTCGGTCGAGCGTATGGACAACTCGGCGCGCTTGTAGGCGGAGTAGACGGACGCGGGTATGCCGGCCTCGGCGGGGCCGGCGATGACCGGCAGATTGGTGGTCGCGCCGGGCTTGTTCGGCGTGTTCAGCGGCGGCAGCTTCGTGTAGTACGGGGAATCGCCGGTCGCCGAGCCGTTCCCGGACGGCGGGGCCGTGTCACCGGCACCGATGGCGGTGTCTCCGCCGGCGTTGTCCGCGGCCGGCGGTATCGCCTCCGGCCCCTGCGAGGCGGCGAGCGCGGCGACCGCCGCGGCCATCACGACACCACTGGTGGCTCCCTTGCGCAGCCGGTGGCCGATGTGCGCTGCCATGTCCGTCGTCCCCTCCCCATCGACGCGGTTCCGCGCTCCCCGCGTGAAACCTCTGGCGACCCTATGCCAACTCCGGACCGACGAATACCGGCAGCTGACCGTGTTTCACGGTTTCGTCACCTCTTGGCCGCCTGCCGACCAGGTGAGCCAGGGAACCGACCGGAGCCTCGCGCCCCTCTTGCACTCCGGCCGACCGTGCGCACCGCTGCCTCACGGACGCCGGCCGCCGTCGCCACCGGACCCTGGGGGAACTCCCGTTGCCGTTCACGCTGAGCCATGCCGCCGCCGTGCTGCCCGCGCTGCGCCGGGACGGGACCGCGCGCGGGCCGCTCGTCGCGTCCGCGCTCGTCGCCGGGTCCTTCTCGCCGGACATGACCTACTTCGCCGCGACCGCGTTTCCCGGGGTGATGGTCCTCGGGGACGTCACCCACTCCCCCGTCGGGATCGTCACGGCCGACGTACTGATCACCGGCGCGCTCGTGGCCCTGTGGCTGACCGTGCGAGAGCCGCTCGTCGCGCTGCTGCCCGCCCGTTGGCGCGGCAGGGTGTACGGGCTGGTGCGCGGCCGCCCCTGGCGGGAGCGGCACCCGGCCGCGCTCGCCGGGTGGTTCTGCCTGTCGGCGATCCTCGGCGCCACGACCCACGTCGTATGGGACTCCTTCACCCACCTGGACCGCTGGGGCACCCGCGCGATCCCCTACCTCGGCGACATCGTGGCCGGGTTCCCGGTCTATCTCTACGCGCAGTACGGGGGTTCGGCGGTGGCCCTCGTGCTCCTCGGCTGGTGCACGGCGCGGGCGTTGCGCTCCTCCGTGCAGGGGGCGGAGCTCCCGGCCGGGGTCCCGGTCCCGGGCCGGCGCGGGCGGCTGCTCGCCGCCGGGCTGATCGGCGGCTGCGTCCTCGCGGGGGTCGCCCACCGGGTGCTGCGCTGGGCCGCGTACTGGGGCTGGGACCGGATCGGGACGCCCCTCGCCGTCATCCCGACGGCCTGCTTCGGTGCCGGCGCGGGGCTCGCCGTGGGGCTCGTGCTGTACGGGACGGGGGTGCGGGTCCTCGGGTCACGGCGGGCCCGGACGAACCCGGCCACGCCGGCCCCGGAACCGGTCCTTCGGCCGGAGCGCTCCCGTCGGGGATCTCGCTGATCTTCTCCGGCGGGGTGAAGCCGCGGGCGGCCGCGCCGCCGGAGAGTCTGCGGTGGACGGCGAGGGAGATGCGCTCCAGGGTGCGGACGCCGTAGCGCATGGTGGGGTTGTCGTGGCTCAGGAGGACGATGCGGTAGTCGACGGCGGGGGTTTCCGTCGCGTCCGTGGCGGTGTCCGTGCCCGTCCCCGTGTCCGCGGCAAGGTCCTTCTCCGTGTCGGTGCTCGTGCCCGTGCCCGTCGCCGCCGCCGGGCGCACGATGCCGACGCTGTGGACCCGCCACGCGTGGGTCGCGCGGGGCAGCCAGCCGTTCTTGAGGTGCACCTTGACCGTGCGGGGCGCCCCCGCCGTCACGCCCCACGCCTGGGCCCGGACGACCTGCCCCATCAGCGACAGGGCCTCGGTGCGGTGCGACACCGCGGCGAGGAGGGCGAGTTGGTCGCGTGCGGTGGTGCGGGTGAGGCCCCAGTAGCGGCCGTGGCCGAGGACGGTGTCCTGGGCTCCGGCCTCCCGCAGCACCCTGTTCAGCCGGGCGCGTGACAGTCCGTCCCACAGCTCGGTCGCGGCCTTGTTGTCGGAGCGGGTGATCATCGCCTTCAGCCGCCGCGCCTCCAGCGGGGTCGGCGCGCGGCCGAGCTCCTCCGCCCGGCCGAGCACGGCCTGCATGATCAGGACCTTGGCGATGCTGGCGGAGTCGTACGCGAGGGTGTCGTCGAGCCGGCAGCGCAGTCCGCGCGCGGGGTCGTGGATCGCGAGGGAGACGGTGCTGTCGCGGCCCTTGAGCGCCGCGGTGATGTCCTGGGACAGGTGGGCGGCGAGGGCGGGTTCGCGGGGCGAGGTGCAGAGGGCGGGCGCGGGGTGTGCCTCGGCGGGGCTGGGAAACGCGGTGCCCGACGCGCCTAGGAGGGCGCCGAGGAGGGTCCAGGCGCGGAGGCGGGAGCGGTGGATCATGCCCACCAGTTTCGGGAGCGGTGCGTGGGGGGCGCCCCTCGACTGGTCCACCTGGACGCACGCCACGCCCGGGCGGGCGGCGCCGGCCTCGCCCCGTGTGGCCCGCGCCCTGAGTAGCGGCCCACGCCCGTGTGTGCCCGCGCCCCGGCGGGCGGTGCCCCACCGCCGTGTGTGCCCGCGCCCGCGTCGGGGCGGTGCCCCCGCCGTGTGGGCAATCGTCCCGCAGGGCGATGGGGGTCCCCCAAGCTCTCGGCTTCGCTCGAGCAGGGGGCCCCCATCGCCCCTTGCGGAACGCCTGCCCACAACGGGCGTGGGCGCCGTTCCGTTGCGGGTGGGCACCGCCCCGGCGGAACGCATGCCCACAACGGAACGACTGGCGCGGAACGCCTGCCCACAACGGGGGGGCGCGTCAGTGGGCCGCTGAGTCCCAGTTCGGGCCTACTCCGACCGAGACGTCCAGGGGCGCGCGGAGGTCGGCCGCGGCTGACATCTGTTCGCGGACCAGGGTCTCGACCCGCTCGCGCTCGCCGGGGGCGAGTTCGAGGACGATTTCGTCGTGGACCTGGAGGAGCATCCGGGAGGCGAGGCCCGCCTCCGTCAACGCCCGGTCGACGTTCAGCATGGCGACCTTGACGATGTCCGCCGCCGTGCCCTGGATCGGGGCGTTGAGCGCCATCCGCTCGGCCGCCTCGCGGCGCTGACGGTTGTCGCTGTTCAGGTCCGGGAGGTAGCGGCGGCGGCCGAGCATCGTCTCGGTGTACCCGGTCGCGCGGGCCTCGTCGACGACGCGCCGCAGATAGTCCCGTACCCCGCCGAAGCGCTCGAAGTAGGTGTCCATCAGGCCGCGGGCCTCGCCCGGGTCGATGCTCAGCTGCTGCGAGAGGCCGAACGCCGACAGGCCGTAGGCCAGGCCGTACGACATGGCCTTGATCTTGCGGCGCATCTCGGCGTCGACGGCGGACCGCTCGACGCCGAAGACCTGGGAGGCGACGGTGGTGTGCAGGTCCTCGCCGGAGGCGAAGGCCTCGATGAGGCCCTCGTCCTCGGAGAGGTGGGCCATGACGCGCAGCTCGATCTGGCTGTAGTCGGCGGTCATGAGGGCCTCGAAGCCCTCACCGACGACGAAGCCGTGCCGGATGGCGCGGCCCTCGTCCGTCCGCACCGGCACGTTCTGCAGGTTGGGGTCGGTGGAGGACAGGCGGCCGGTCGCCGCGACGGTCTGGCTGAAGGTGGTGTGGATCCGGCCGTCCGCCGCGACCGTCTTGATCAGGCCTTCGACCGTGGAGCGCAGGCGGGCCTGCTCGCGGTGGCGGAGCATGATCACGGGCAGTTCGTGCTCGGTCTGGCCGGCCAGCCAGGCGAGCGCGTCGGCGTCCGTCGTGTATCCGGTCTTGGTCTTCTTGGTCTTCGGCAGGTTCAGCTCGCCGAAGAAGACCTCCTGGAGCTGCTTGGGCGAGCCGAGGTTGAACTCGTGGCCGACGGAGGCGTGGGCCTCCTTCACGGCCTGCTGGACCGCGCCGGCGAACTGCTGCTCCATGGCCTCCAGGTGGTCGCGGTCGGCGGCGATGCCGTGCCGCTCCAGGCGGGCGAGGAGCGCGGAGGTGGGGAGCTCGACCTCGTGGAGGAGCTCGCGGGCGCCGACCTCGGCGAGCCGCTCGTCGAAGGCTCCGCCGAGGTCGAGGACGGCCCGGGCCTGGCTCATCAGGGCCTCGGCCTCGGCGGTGTCGTCGGCGCCGAAGGCGAGCTGACCGTCGGCGGCGGCCGCCGGGGCGAGCTCGCGGCCGAGGTACTCGACGGTGAGCGCGTCGAGGGCGAAGGAGCGCCGGCCGGGCTTGACCAGGTAGGCGGCGAGGGCGGTGTCCATGGTGACGCCCGCGATGGACCAGCCGTGCTCGGGGAAGACCCGCATGGCGCCCTTGGCGTTGTGCATGATCTTCGGCCGCTCGGGGTCGGAGATCCACGCGGCCCAGGCCTGCTCGTCGGCCTCGTCGAGGGCGCTGGGGTCGAACCAGGCGGCGGCTCCCCCGGCGGCGGCGAGGGCGATCTCCGCGACGTTCCCGGTGCCGAGGGCCCAGCTGTCGACGGTGGCGATGCCGAGGGGCTCGGTGCCGTGCTCGGCGAGCCAGGGGGCGAGCTCGCCCGCGCCGAGGACGGTGAAGTCGAGGTCGACGCCCGCGGCGGGGGCGGGTGCGGCCTCCTCGGCGGCGCCGGGGTCGACGGCGAGGAGCCGCTCGCGCAGCGAGGGGTTGCGGATCTCCAGGGTGTCGAGGACGAGGGCGACGGCCGTGCGGTCGTACGGCTCGCGGGCGAGTTCCGTGACGGTCTTCGGCAGCTCGACGTCCCGGACCATCTCGGTGAGGACGCGGTTGAGCTTGACGGACTCCAGGTGGTCACGGAAGTTCTGGCCGGCCTTGCCCTTGACCTCGTCGGCGCGCTCGACGAGCTCGGCGAAGGAGCCGAACTGGTTGATCCACTTGGCGGCGGTCTTCTCGCCGACGCCGGGGATGCCCGGCAGGTTGTCCGACGGGTCGCCGCGCAGGGCGGCGAAGTCGGGGTACTGCGAGGGGCTCAGGCCGTACTTCTCCTGGACCTTCTCCGGGGTGAAGCGGGTGAGCTCGGAGACGCCCTTGGTCGGGTAGAGCACGGTGGTGTGGTCGGTGACGAGCTGGAAGGAGTCCCGGTCGCCGGTGACGATGAGGACCTCGAAGCCCTCGGCCTCGGCCTGGGTGGCGAGGGTGGCGATGACGTCGTCGGCCTCGAAGCCGTCGACGGCGAAGCGCGGCGCGCGCATCGCGTCGAGGAGCTCGCCGATCAGCTCGACCTGCCCCTTGAACTCGTCGGGGGTCTTCGAGCGGTTCGCCTTGTACTCCGGGAACTCCTCGGAGCGCCAGGTCTTGCGGGACACGTCGAACGCGACCGCGAAGTGGGTGGGCGCCTCGTCGCGGAGCGTGTTCGCCAGCATCGAGGCGAACCCGTAGATCGCGTTCGTCGGCTGTCCCGTCGCGGTGGTGAAGTTCTCCGCGGGCAGCGCGAAGAACGCCCGGTACGCGAGCGAGTGCCCGTCCATGAGGAGCAGGCGGGGGCGGGTGTCTGCGGGGGTCTTCGATGCTGTCTCGGCCACACGACGATCCTGCCACGGCCCACTGACAATCCCGTCCACAGCGGCCGGGGGTGCCGGTCCGCCGGTGCCGCGTGACAGGATCGGAGACGTACGCCACAGGATTACCGCTCAAGGGAGAGCGCGATGGTCAGCAAGCCCCCGGCCGGTGACCCGGTTCAGGACGCACCGCAGGTCACGCCGCCGCAGCACGCCGCAGCCGGCCTGCCCGCCATCGGGCACACCCTCCGGATCGCGCAGGAGCAGATGGGTCTGCGGCGCACCGCGCGGACCCTGCTCAAGGTCAACCAGAAGGACGGCTTCGACTGTCCCGGCTGCGCCTGGCCGGAGGGCGACAAGCGGCACGTGGCGGAGTTCTGCGAGAACGGCGCGAAGGCGGTCGCCGAGGAGGCGACGCTGCGCCGGGTGACGCCGGAGTTCTTCGCCGCCCATCCGGTGGCCGACCTGGCGACCCGCAGCGGGTACTGGCTGGGCCAGCAGGGCCGGATCACGCAGCCGATGCTGCTGCCGGAGGGCGGCGAGCGGTACGAGCCGGTGAGCTGGGAGCGGGCGTTCGCGATCATCGCGGAGGAGCTGCGGGCGCTTGGCTCGCCCGACGAGGCCCTCTTCTACACCTCGGGGCGGACGAGCAACGAGGCGGCGTTCCTGCTGCAGCTCTTCGCCCGCGAGTTCGGCACGAACAACCTGCCGGACTGCTCCAACATGTGCCACGAGTCCTCGGGCTCGGCGCTGACGGAGACGATCGGCATCGGCAAGGGCAGCGTCTCCCTGGAGGACCTGCACCGGGCGGACCTGATCATCGTGGCCGGGCAGAACCCGGGGACGAACCATCCGCGGATGCTCTCGGCCCTGGAGAAGGCGAAGGCGGCGGGCGCGCGGATCATCTCGGTGAACCCGCTGCCCGAGGCGGGCCTCGAGCGCTTCAAGAACCCGCAGACCCCGCAGGGCATGATCAAGGGCGCGGCGCTCACGGACCTGTTCCTGCAGATCCGGATCGGCGGCGACCAGGCCCTCTTCCGGCTGCTCAACAAGCTGGTCCTGGAGACGGCCGGGGCGGTCGACGAGGGGTTCGTACGCGAACACACCCACGGGTACGAGGAGTTCGCGGCGGCGGCGAAGGCGGCCGACTGGGACGAGACGCTCGCCGCGACCGGTCTGGAGCGCTCGGAGATCGAGCGGGCCCTGGAGATGGTGCTCGCCTCGGAGCGGACGATCGTCTGCTGGGCGATGGGCCTCACCCAGCACAAGCATTCCGTGCCGACGATCCGCGAGGTGGTCAACTTCCTGCTGCTGCGCGGGAACATCGGGCGGCCGGGCGCGGGTGTGTGCCCGGTGCGCGGCCATTCGAACGTGCAGGGCGACCGCACGATGGGCATCTTCGAGCGCCCCGCGCCCGCCTTCCTCGACGCCCTGGACAAGGAGTTCGGGATCGTCTCGCCGCGCCACCACGGCTTCGACGTGGTGCGTTCGATCCAGGCGCTGCGCGACGGCGAGGCGAAGGTGTTCTTCGCGATGGGCGGCAACTTCGTGGGGGCGACGCCCGACACGGAGGTGACGGAGGCGGCGATGCGCAACGCGCGGCTGACCGTGCACGTCTCGACGAAGCTGAACCGCTCGCACGCGGTGACGGGCACGCGCGCGCTGATCCTGCCGACGCTCGGCCGCACCGACAAGGACGTCCAGGAGAGCGGCAGGCAGTTCGTGACGGTCGAGGACTCGATGAGCCTCGTGCACGCCTCCCGGGGCAACCTGCCGCCGGCGAGCCCGCACCTGCTGTCCGAGCCGGCGATCGTGGCGCGGATGGCGCGGGCCGTGCTCGGCGAGGGATCGGCCACCCCCTGGGAGGAGTTCGAGGCGGACTACGCCCGGATCCGGGACCGCATCGCGCGCGTGGTGCCCGGTTTCCAGGACTTCAACGCCCGGCTCGCGGCGAACCCGGGCGGCTTCGCGCTGCCGCACGGCCCGCGCGACGAGCGCCGCTTCCCCACGAAGACCGGCAAGGCCAACTTCACGGCCGCCCCCGTCGAGTACCCGAGGGTGCCCGAGGGCCGGCTGCTGCTGCAGACGCTGCGCTCGCACGACCAGTACAACACCACGATCTACGGCCTGGACGACCGCTACCGGGGGATCAAGGGCGGCCGCCGGGTGGTGCTCGTGCACCCGGCGGACGCGGCGGCGTCCGGCCTCGCGGACGGGGCGTACGCGGATCTGGTCAGCGAGTGGACGGACGGCACCGAGCGGCGGGCGCCCGGCTTCCGGGTCGTGCACTACCCGACGTCCCGGGGGTGCGCGGCGGCCTACTACCCGGAGACGAACGTGCTGGTGCCGCTGGAGTCCACGGCGGACGTCAGCAACACCCCCGCCAGCAAGTCCGTGATCGTGCGCCTCGTCCCCGTGGGGGCGGGCGACTGACCGCAGGGGCAGGGCGGCGGGGCAGCCGATGGCCGGTTACGTACTGACCCGAGCCGTGGGGGCGGGGATACCCTCCACTCCCACTCGCGCGTGCCACGGGGGCCCCGTTGTCCACTCCTCCTCCCGCTTCACCGCCGCCCGACCGCCCACCGGCCTCGGCCCCGCCGCCGAACCCTCCGACGCCAGACCGTCCGACGGACCGTCCGGCGCCCGACCGTCCGGCGCCCGACGGCCCACCGGCTCCGGCCACGGCTCCGATTCCGGCCCCTCCGCCCCCGGCTTCACCCCCGGCCCCGCCCCCACCACCGGCTCCCGCATCGTCGGCACCCGTGGCGGGCCCCGTGCCGGCTCCCCCGCCGCCGGAACCCGAGCCGCCGGAACCCTCGCTGAGCGAGCTCGCCCTGGAGCGGATCCTGCCCGGGGCGGCGCAGCTGCCGCCCGCGCGGCGGGGCCGGATGCTGGCCCGGGGGCTGCTGGTGATCGCCGCCGGACTGCTCGCCACCGCGGCCCTCGGGCAGGTCGTCACCTACGTCTACGACACCGTGTTCGCCGCATCGCGGGTACGGGCCGAGGACGACGCCGGGAAGAGACTGGACCAGGAGGAGGCCCCCTTCACGACGGCGGTGGACGCCGATCTGTCGGCCCTCGACCGGGACGAGTGGTCGATCGTCCTGGACCGGCCGCTCACCCCGGCCGAGCAGCGCGCCCTCCAGGCGGTGCCGATCACGCCCACCGGATACGGGCGGGACGTGTGGCGGATCCTGGGGCCGCTCGGGGCGAGGGTCATCGGCACGACCCCTCACCTCGGCGGGGACGCCGAGATCCGCTCCGGCCCCACGACCTCCTTCAGGCTGAACCTCTTCAGCGAGCGCGCCTCCCAGCTGTCGGTCACCGACATGCGCGCGGTCGACGTCGACTGCCGCCCCTCGGCCGCCCGGTTCCTCCTCAGTCACCCCGCCCAGGGCGAGGCGCCCTATCCGGGCGTCTTCTTCGATCTGCGGCGCCAGGACCCGGCTCCCGTCATCACCGACGAGGGCGACGACCAGGGCGAGCGGTACTTCGACCGCCGGAAGATCGATCTCGGCGGCGGCAGCACGCCGGGCGCGCTGCGGGTCGCGGCCACGGTCGGTGCGGAGAGCTGCGACTGGAAGATCGCGGCGGCCTACCGGGACGCGGCGGGCACGCGCGGCGAGCTCGTGATCCAGGACGGGGCGAAGCCGCTGCGCGCGGAGGCCCCGCCGACCGCGCCCGAGCAGTTCTTCCTCGTCCAGATCGGCCCGGTCCGGCTCACCCCCTGCCACGAGCCGCGTTTCGCGGCCGATCACCTCTGTCGGCTCTTCATGGGCGGCGATTAGACTCACGATGCGCCTAAGCGTTTGCTCAGGCAGATCAGCCGTACGAAGACGAACGGAGCCGGGTCCATGGGTGAACAGCAGCACGTGAAGTTCCCGCAGGAGGTCATCGACGAATACGCGGCGCTCGGCGTCGACCTCCCGGCGCTCTTCTCGGCCGGGCACCTCGGGACCCGCATGGGCGTGCAGATCCTGGAGGCCTCGGCGGAGAAGGTCGTCGGCACGATGCCGGTGGAGGGCAACACCCAGCCGTACGGGCTGCTGCACGGCGGCGCGTCGGCGGTGCTCGCGGAGACGCTCGGCTCCGTCGGCTCCATGCTGCACGGCGGGGTCTCGAAGATCGCCGTCGGCGTGGACCTGAACTGCACCCACCACCGCGGTGTGCGCAGCGGTCTGGTGACCGGTGTGGCGACCCCGGTCCACCGCGGGCGGACCACCGCCACGTACGAGATCGTGATCAGCGACGAGCAGGGCAAGCGGGTGTGCTCGGCGCGACTGACCTGCCTGCTGCGCGAGGTCACCGCGAAGGACGCGGGCGACCTGCCGACGGCGGGTCACGCGCAGTCCTGAGCGGAGCGGACGGCGCGGCGGGGAACGGGGAACCGTTTCGCGCCGCGCCGTTCGTGTGTCAACTGCCTTGTCTCCGGAACCTCTTGCCCCGCGCGGCCGCAGCCGCTTCACTGGCGAATCTCCCCCACAGGAGGACACCCGATCCACTCACACACCGAGGGGTTCTTCGTGACCGCCAGTCGCACCACCTATGCGATGACCATCGTCACCGCCGCCGCCTGCGCCGCCGTGCTCGCCACCGCGATCCCGTCGTCCGCGATCAACTCGTACAACGCGACCCCGGCCCCCGAGCGCACCGAGGTCGGCGCGCTCGTCGCGACCTGGGACAACGACGACGACCCGGCGACGCCCGACCGTGTCGACTGGGTCTGCTCCGGCACCATGGTCGACGCGGACACCTTCCTGACGGCCGCGCACTGCACCACCGACTGGCCGGCGAACGTCCGCTTCTACGTCTCGCTCGACCAGGACGTGCAGTCCGGCCTGGACCGGGCCGCAGCCGAGCACCCGGGCGACCCCGCCGCCGTCGCACGGAGCGTGGCCGTCGAGGGCACCGCGATCAGCCACCCCGCGTACCCCGGCCCGGCCTCCGACAGCCATGACATCTCGGTCATCGAACTGCCGGCGAAGGCCGTGAAGGCCCGCTGGTCCTTCACCCCGGCGACGCTCCCGAAGGCGGGCTCCCTGGCCACCCTCGGTCCTCAGGGCCTGAACTCCACCTCGTTCCTCGTCGCCGGTTACGGCACCCAGGAGGCGGAGCGGGGGCCGGGCGGCCAGACCCACCCGGGCGGCGGGGTCCGCATGAAGGCGCCGGTCACGTTCGACGCGCTCAACGACGCCTGGGTGCGGCTCGCCATGACCGCGCCCCAGGGCAACGGCGGTGCCTGCTACGGCGATTCGGGCGGCCCCAACTTCGCCACGCTGGGCGGGAAGCTGACCCTGGTCGCCACCACGATCACGGGCGACACCCCCTGCTACGCGACGAACGTCTCGTACCGCCTGGACACCGCCGGTGCCCGTGACTTCCTGAAGCCGTACGTCCAACTCCCGTGACGTCCAGGCGTTTTCGACCGGTCGGGGCCGCACTCGCCGCGGCCCTGACCGGGTGCGTCCTGACCCTCGCCACGGGCTGCGACCGGGCCCCCGAGCCGGCGCCCGCACCCCGCGCCAGCACCCCCGCGGACGTCTGCACGAGCCTGGTGTCGTACTGGGTGAAGGAGGCCCTCAAGGGCAGCAGGTGGGCCGGGCTCGACTGGGAGCAGAAGGGCCTCTCCAACGAGCAGTACGAGATCCACGACGAGGTGCTCGCGGCGGCACGGGCGGAGGAGCGGCGCGCGGGCCGCGAGGCGGCGCTCGCACTCGCCGACCGGGAGTCGCGGCGGCGCTGCGAGGCGGCGAAGGGGGCGACCGGAAGCTCGGAGAACTGGCGTCCGCCCGACGAGCAGAGCGCTTCCCCGTCGCCCTCGAAGAGCTGATCTCGGCCATGATCACCGTAACGCTACGTGACATTCGTGCCATCCGGCGACCGGAAGACGAGCTCGACCCGCGACCGGCTTCTCGTCCGCTGACGCCCGCACCCCTGTCCGGTATCCGGACACCCTCACACGGGAGGCGTCAGGAGTGTGATCCGCTCAAGCCCCTTAGCGGAACTGCGGGTTCTCACGATGTGAACACCGCGCTACCAACCGCTTTGCCCGATTTTGTCCACCCCTTGCACACGGCATCCGCCCGTCGGCATAACAAGACAGTCACATCCTGACCTGGGCGCTCCCCGCCGTTCCCCACCTGCGCCTAGAGTCACGGCCAGTCACCGCGCCGCTGGGCGCTTCCACTGCACGGCCCAGCTCGACCCAGTACGGCCCGGCATCGAAAACGGCACCTCTAGCTTCACAGCTTCACGGCACCGCCTCAGCTTGAGGGGGCCGCGCCAGGGAAAGGATTCTTCGTGCGACACCGTTCTTTGCTCATCCTCACCAGCGTGCTCACCACGGGAGCGCTCACTCTCACCGCATGCGGTTCGCGTGACGACAAGGGCGGCAGCGACAACAACGCGGACGGCGGCAACGTGACCGTCGTCATCGGCGTCGACGCTCCGCTGACCGGCTCCCTCTCTGCGCTCGGCCAGGGCATCAAGAACTCCGTGGACCTGGCGGTCCAGACCGCCAACAAGAACAAGGAAGTCCCCGGCGTCACCTTCAAGATCGAGGGCCTCGACGACCAGGCCGTCCCCGCCTCCGGCCAGGCCAACGCCACCAAGCTCGTCGGCAACAAGGACGTCCTCGGCGTCGTCGGCCCGCTGAACTCCGGCGTCTCGCAGCAGATGCAGGGCGTCTTCGCCGCCGCCAACCTGGCGCAGGTCTCCCCGGCCAACACCAACCCGGCGCTCAGCCAGGGCGACAACTGGGGCAAGGGCGAGTTCAAGCGTCCCTTCAAGACCTACTTCCGTACCGCCGCCACCGACGTGGTCCAGGGCAAGTTCGCCGCCCAGTACCTCTTCAAGGACGCCGGCAAGAAGAAGGTCTTCGTCGTCGACGACAAGCAGACCTACGGCGCCGGCCTCGCGGCGATCTTCTCCGACGAGTTCAAGCGCCTCGGCGGCACGGTCGTCGCGACCGACCACGTCACCGTGAAGGAGACCGACTTCTCCTCCACCGCCGACAAGGTCAAGGCCTCCGGCGCCGACTCCGTCTACTTCGGCGGCCAGTACCCCGAGGGCGGTCTGCTCTCCGACCAGATCAAGAAGACCGGCGCCAAGATCCCCGTCATGGGCGGCGACGGCATCTACGACCCGGCCTTCATCAGCGCCTCCGCCGAGGCCAACGACGGTGACCTGGCCACCTCGATCGGCTACCCGGTCGAGAAGCTGGACACCGCCAAGAAGTTCATCGCGGACTACAACGCGGGCGGCTACAAGGACCCGTACGCGGCCTACGGCGGCTACTCCTACGACGCCGGCTGGGCCCTCATCCAGGCCGTCAAGGCCGTCGTCCAGGCCAACAACGGCAAGCTGCCGTCCGACGCCCGCGCCAAGGTCACCGAGGCCCTGGGCAAGGTCTCCTTCGACGGCGTGACCGGCAAGGTCTCCTTCGACGAGTACGGCGACACCACCAACAAGCAGCTCACGGTCTACAAGGTCGAGGGCGGCAAGTGGGTCGACGTCAAGAGCGACACCTTCAACCAGTAGTCCCCGGCCCGGTGCCGCGCCGAGAGCCCCGGCACCGGGAACCCCGCACCACCTGAACCAAGCCGCGCGAGGGCGCAAACAGCGCCCTCGCGCGGAGTCATATCCGACAAGCTCATCGGAGGCCTGCGGTGCACGAACTGCCGCAACAGCTGGCCAACGGCCTGGCCCTCGGTGCCCTCTATGGCCTCATCGCCATCGGGTACACCATGGTCTACGGCATCGTCCAGCTCATCAACTTCGCCCACGGCGAGATCTTCATGATCGGGGGCTTCGGTGCCCTCACCACCTACACCGCTCTCCCGAGCGGAACGTCCCTGCTGGTGGCGATACCGCTCATGATCGTCGGTGGCGCGATAGCCTCCGTGGCCGTCGCCACCGCCGCCGAGCGGTTCGCCTACCGCCCGCTGCGCAGCGCGCCGCGACTGGCCCCGCTCATCACCGCGATCGGTCTGTCCATCGCCCTCCAGCAGCTGATCTGGCAGTTCTACCCGGACGCCAAGAAGGCCGTGAGCTTCCCCGAGTTCAAGGGCGAGGCGTTCCAGATCACGGACAGCCTCTCGATCCAGCGCGCCGACGCCTTCATCCTCGTCCTCGCCCCCCTGTGCATGCTCGCCCTCGGCGTCTTCGTCTCCAAGAGCCGCAGCGGCCGCGCCATGCAGGCCACCGCGCAGGACCCGGACACCGCGAAGCTGATGGGCATCAACACGGACCGCATCATCGTCATGGCCTTCGCCATCGGTGCCGCCTTCGCCGCCGTCGCCGCCGTCGCCTACGGCCTCGACAAGGGCCAGATCAACTTCGAGATGGGCTTCATCCTCGGCCTCAAGGCCTTCACCGCGGCCGTCCTCGGTGGCATCGGCAACATCTACGGCGCCATGGTCGGCGGCGTGGTCCTCGGCCTCGCCGAGGCCCTCTCGATCGCCTACATCCAGGACATCCCCGGCATGCAGCAGCTCGGCGGCGGTGCCTGGTCCAACGTGTGGGCGTTCGTCCTCCTCATCCTCGTACTCCTCGTGCGGCCCCAGGGCCTGCTCGGCGAGCGCGTCGCGGACAGGGCGTGAGCACCATGACCGAGAACCAGAGCAAGACCTCCAGCGCGCCGAAGCCGGCCGCGCTCCTCTGGACCGTCGTCGGCGGCAGCATCGCCACCGTCGTCAGCGCCTTCCTCGCCTGGACGTGGACCCCCGCCTTCCCCGGCAACCTCACGATCTACGGCAACCCCGCCCCGCTCCAGCTCCTCACCCTGGTCGGCGCCGTCCTCACCGCCGCCCACGCGCTCTCCGCGCTCGGCGTGAAGGGCCTGGGCTGGCTCACCCCCGCCGGCTCCCGCAAGGCCGTGTGGATCCTGGCCCTCGGCACCTTCGCCACCACCCTCTTCACCGCGATCTCGATCATCGTGGAGCTGGGCGCCCTGGTGGACCTGGAGCCCGGCGCCGGTGTCGCCGTCCTCGCCTCGGCCGTGCCCGCGGTCGCCGCGTACAAGCTGCCCGACGACACCCGCAAGGCCGCTCCCGCCAAGCAGCTGCCCTCCTGGGCCGAGATCCTGATCGTCGTCGCGGTCTTCGCCCTCGGCCTGTACGTCGTCACCTTCGGCATCGACACCGACGACTCCGAGCCGCAGCTCTTCATCGCGTACCTGATCCTGGTCGGCTTCTCCGCCACCGCTCTGGTCAAGTCCGGGCTGACCCAGCGGCTCTCCACGATCACCGCGCGCAACCGCCAGGTGACCATCACGGCCGCCATCGTCATGGCGATCGCCTTCCCGTTCATCCAGCAGAGCGGCGACACGTACACCCTGATCGCGGTCAACATCCTGATCTTCGCGACCGTCGCCCTCGGCCTGAACATCGTCGTCGGCCTCGCCGGTCTGCTCGACCTCGGTTACGTCGCGTTCCTCGGTGTCGGCGCGTACACGGCGGCCCTCGTCTCGGGCGCCACCTCCTCCGCCTTCCACGTGCAGTTCCCGTTCTGGGCGGCGGCGCTCACCGGCATGGCGGCCTCGCTGGTCTTCGGTGTCGTCATCGGCGCCCCGACCCTGCGGCTGCGCGGTGACTACCTCGCCATCGTGACCCTCGGCTTCGGAGAGATCTTCCGCATCGCCATGGGCAACCTCGACGGCACCTCCGGCCCGCAGATCACCAACGGCCCGAACGGCATCCCGAACATCCCGCAGCTGGAGTTCTTCGGGTACAACTTCGGCGAGCCGCACACGGTGTTCGGCATCGAGCTCGGCGCCTACGCCAACTACTACCTGCTCATGATCCTCATCATGGCGCTGGTCGTGGTCGTCTTCTCCCGCGCCGGCAACAGCCGCATCGGCCGCGCCTGGGTCGCCATCCGCGAGGACGAGACCGCCGCCACCGCGATGGGCATCAACGGCTTCCGGGTCAAGCTCGTCGCCTTCGCCCTCGGCGCGTCCCTCGCCGGCCTCGCCGGTACGGTGCAGGCGCACGTCAACACCACGGTCGTCCCCGAGAACTACGTCTTCGCCGGCCCCGTCCCGCCGAACTCCGCGTTCCTCCTCGCGGCCGTCATCCTCGGCGGCATGGGCACCATCAACGGCCCCATCGTCGGCTCCGCGCTGCTCTTCCTGATCCCGGCCAAGCTGTCCTTCCTCCAGGACTACCAGCTGCTCGGCTTCGGCATCGCCCTGATCCTGCTGATGCGCTTCCGCCCCGAGGGCCTCATCGCCAACAAGCGGGCGCGGCTGGAATTCCACGAGAACGACGAGCAGCCCGACGTACCGGAACAGCGGGTGTCCGCCGAGTCCGGCGTCGGTACGGCGAAGGCTGGGGCGTGAACGCCATGACGACCACCACCACGGAAACCACCACGGGCACCATCACCGCCGCCCCGGTCCTGGAGGCCAGCGGGGTCACGATGCGCTTCGGCGGTCTGACCGCCGTCCGCGGGGTCGACCTGACCGTCCGCGAGGGCGAGATCGTCGGCCTGATCGGCCCCAACGGCGCCGGCAAGACCACCTTCTTCAACTGCCTGACCGGCCTGTACGTCCCGACCGAGGGCCAGGTCAGCTACAAGGGGACGGTCCTGCCCCCGAAGCCGCACCTGGTGACCCAGGCCGGCATCGCCCGTACCTTCCAGAACATCCGCCTCTTCTCCAACATGACGGTCCTGGAGAACGTCCTCGTCGGACGCCACACCCGGACCAAGGAGGGTCTCTGGTCCGCGCTCCTGCGCGGGCCCGGCTTCAAGCGGGCGGAGGCCGCCTCGCGCGAACGGGCCATGGAACTCCTGGAGTTCGTGGGCCTCGCGCACAAGGCGGAGCACCTGGCGCGCAACCTGCCGTACGGCGAGCAGCGCAAGCTGGAGATCGCTCGCGCGCTCGCCAGCGACCCCGGTCTGCTGCTGCTCGACGAGCCGACCGCCGGCATGAACCAGGCCGAGACCCGGACCACCGAGGAGCTCGTCTTCGCGATCCGCGACCGCGGCATCGCGGTCCTGGTCATCGAGCACGACATGAAGTTCATCTTCAAGCTGTGCGACCGGGTCGCCGTCCTCGTCCAGGGCGAGAAGCTCGTCGAGGGCACGTCCGAGGTCGTCCAGGGCGACGAGCGCGTCGTCGCCGCGTACCTCGGTACGCCGTACGAGGAGGCGCCCGGCGCGGAGGAGGCGGCCGAGGTCGAGGCCGCGGAGCAGGCCGCGGACGCGGCTGCCGACGAGGCCGAGGCTGCGGACGACGCCGCTGACGAGGCCCCCGAGGCTCCCGCCGCCGAGGCGGACGACGCCCCGGAGGCCGACGACGCCCCCGAGGCCGAGGCCGACGACACCCCCGCCGACGAGGCTCCGGCCGCCGACGCGGACAGCACCACCGAAGGAGACTCCAAGTGACCGCACTTCTGGAGGTCGAGGACCTCAGGGTCGCCTACGGCAAGATCGAGGCCGTCAAGGGCATCTCCTTCTCCGTCGAGGCGGGTCAGGTCGTCGCCCTGATCGGCACCAACGGCGCCGGCAAGACCACGACCCTGCGGACCCTCTCCGGTCTGCTCAAGCCCACCGCCGGAAAGATCACCTTCGACGGGCAGCCGCTGGCCAACATCCCGGCCCACAAGGTGGTGTCGCTGGGCCTCGCGCACTCCCCCGAGGGGCGGCACATCTTCCCCCGGCTCTCCATCGAGGAGAACCTCCAGCTCGGCGCCTTCCTCCGCAAGGACAAGGACGGCATCGAGAAGGACATCCAGAAAGCCTACGACCTCTTCCCGATCCTGGGCGAGCGTCGCAAGCAGGCCGCGGGCACGCTGTCCGGCGGTGAGCAGCAGATGCTGGCGATGGGCCGCGCCCTGATGTCCCAGCCGAAGCTGCTGATGCTGGACGAGCCCTCGATGGGTCTCTCCCCGATCATGATGCAGAAGATCATGGAGACCATCGCGGCGCTCAAGGCCGAGGGCATGACGATCCTGCTCATCGAGCAGAACGCGCAGGCCGCGCTCTCCCTCGCGGACTACGGGTACGTCCTGGAGGTCGGCACGATCAAGCTGTCCGGCACCGGCCAGGACCTGCTCGTGAACGACGACGTCCGCAAGACGTACCTCGGCGAGGAGTAGCACCTCCCCTCAGAGCGAGAAGGCCCGCCCCACAGTGACGTGGGGCGGGCCTTCTTCCGTACGGAAGGCGTGGGGCTACTGCCCCTTGGCCGCCTTCTTCTCCTCGGCGTCCTCGATGACGGCCTCGGCGACCTGCTGCATCGACATGCGGCGGTCCATCGAGGTCTTCTGGATCCAGCGGAAGGCCGCGGGCTCCGTCAGGCCGTACTGGGTCTGCAGGATGGACTTGGCGCGGTCGACGAGCTTGCGCGTCTCCAGGCGCTGGGAGAGGTCGGCGACCTCCTTCTCCAGGGCGCGGAGCTCGGCGAAGCGGGAGACGGCCATCTCGATGGCCGGCACCACGTCGCTCTTGCTGAAGGGCTTCACCAGGTACGCCATGGCGCCGGCGTCCCGGGCCCGCTCGACGAGCTCGCGCTGCGAGAAGGCGGTCAGCATGAGGACCGGGGCGATGGACTCGCCGGCGATCTTCTCGGCGGCCGAGATGCCGTCGAGGACGGGCATCTTCACGTCGAGGATGACGAGGTCGGGGCGGTGCTCACGGGCGAGCTCGACGGCCGTCTGGCCGTCCCCGGCCTCGCCGACGACCGTGTAGCCCTCTTCTTCCAGCATCTCTTTGAGGTCGAGGCGGATGAGGGCCTCGTCCTCGGCGATGACGACGCGGGTCGTCAGCGGCGGGACGTGCGACGGCTCGGCGTCGTCGGCGGGCTGGGGCGACTCGGGGGCGGTCACGCGGGCTCCTCGTTCGATGGCCTCGTTCCGAGGCGGATACAGCTCCCCATGAGCCTACCTACCTCCTGTAAGGTAGGGACACGGCGGGTGATCACCGACCTTCGTTTCGAAGGATGCCCCGGTAGCCCAGCGGAAGAGGCAGTGGTCTCAAACACCATACAGCGTGGGTTCGAATCCCACCCGGGGCACTTTACCTTTGATTCCAAGGATTGAGACCCTGGCCCTAGGCGAGTGGTTCTCCGATGTGGTGCACACGCACCAGGTTCGTCGAGCCCGCGACACCCGGCGGGGAGCCCGCCGTGATGACCACGATGTCGCCCGGCCGGCAGCGGCCGATCCTCAGCAGCTCCTCGTCGACCTGGGCCACCATCGCGTCCGTGGAGTCCACGTGCGGGCCGAGGAAGGTCTCCACGCCCCAGGTCAGGTTGAGCTGGGAGCGGGTCGCCGGGTCCGGCGTGAAGGCCAGCAGCGGGATCGGCGACCGGTAGCGGGAGAGCCGCTTGACCGTGTCGCCGGACTGGGTGAAGGCCACCAGGAACTTGGCGCCCAGGAAGTCGCCCATCTCGGCGGCCGCGCGGGCCACGGCACCGCCCTGGGTGCGGGGCTTGTTGCGCTCGGTGAGCGGCGGGAGGCCCTTGGCGAGGATGTCCTCCTCGGCAGCCTCGACGATCCGGCTCATGGTGCGGACCGTCTCGATCGGGTAGCGGCCGACGCTGGTCTCGCCGGAGAGCATCACGGCGTCGGTGCCGTCGATGACCGCGTTCGCCACGTCGCTCGCCTCGGCGCGCGTGGGGCGGGAGTTGTCGATCATCGAGTCGAGCATCTGGGTGGCGACGATGACCGGCTTGGCGTTGCGCTTGGCCAGCTTCACGGCGCGCTTCTGGACGATCGGCACCTGCTCCAGGGGCATCTCGACGCCCAGGTCGCCACGGGCGACCATGATGCCGTCGAAGGCGGCGACGATCTCGTCGATGTTCTCGACGGCCTGCGGCTTCTCGATCTTGGCGATGACGGGGAGCCGGCGGCCCTCCTCGTCCATGATCCGGTGGACGTCGTCGATGTCCCGGGCGCTGCGGACGAAGGAGAGGGCGATGACGTCGGCGCCGGTGCGCAGCGCCCAGCGCAGGTCCTCGATGTCCTTCTCGGAGAGGGCGGGGACGGAGACGGCGACCCCGGGCAGGTTGAGCCCCTTGTGGTCGGAGACCATGCCGCCCTCGATCACCCGGGTGCGCACCCGCGGGCCGTCGACGGAGGTGACCTCCAGGGTGACGCGGCCGTCGTCGACGAGGACGCGCTCGCCCGCGGTGACGTCCCCGGCGAGGCCGGCGTAGGTCGTCCCGCAGCCGTGGCGGTCGCCCTCCCTGGGCTCGACGGTGATGGTGAACTCGTCGCCGCGTTCAAGGAGTACGGGCCCCTCGCGGAAGCGGCCGAGGCGGATCTTCGGGCCTTGAAGGTCGGCGAGGACGCCGACGCTGCGGCCGGTCTCGTCGGCGGCTTTCCGGACGCGCTGGTAGCGCTCCTCGTGCTCGGCATAGCTGCCGTGGCTGAGGTTGAAGCGGGCCACGTCCATTCCGGCCTCGATCAACGCCTTGATCTGGTCGTATGTTTCGGTGGCGGGCCCAAGGGTACAAACGATTTTCGCTCGGCGCATAAGGCGAGCCTAGGCCTTACCCATCAGTAGGAAATTGGCTCGGCATGACTACTCAACAACCTTTCCATGAAAGGTTGTTGACAAGTCTTGAATCTGTGCGGCGGGCTGCTCCGATGAGCGGATTACGGGCCGAAAAGCCGTTCGTCTCAGAGTGCGGGAGGCAGCATCGTGAACCGTGCGACGACCTCGGCCATGACCGTCTGCCGCTGCGGTTCGAGGTCGAGCGGCGGCGCCTCGCCGGCCGCCTCCGCCGAGTAGGCCACGGCCGCCGCGCCGAAGCCGCCGCGCCTCGGCCGCGGGGGCTCCGCGAGGCCGGCGTCCGACAGTTCGAGGAGTGAGTCGAGCGAGGTGCCGAGCGCCTCCGCGTAGGCCCGGGCCCGCTGCACCGCCCCGTCGACCGCGCGCCGGCGCGCCTCCGCGTACACCGGGGAGGCCGGCCGCAGCTCCCACCACGGCCCGTCGACGCTGGTCATCTCCAGGTCCGCGAGCCGGGTGACCAGCTCGCCGAGCGCGGCGAAGTCGGTCAGTTCGACCGTGACCCGCACCCGGCCCGTATAGGCGTGCACCCGCTCCCCCCGCCCCTTCCGGGTCAGCTCGGGGGCCAGCGAGAAACTGCCCGTCTCCAGCTTCTGGACCGCGTCGCCGAGCGCCTTGACCAGGTCGAGCACCCGTGCGTTGCGGCGGGTCAGGTCGGTGAGCGTCTCCGCGCGGTCCGTGCCGCGGGCGGACACGGTCACCCAGATCCGGGCGAACTCCGGCTCGACCTCCAGACGGCCTTCGCCACGGACCGTCACCTGGGGCGCGTCGGGGGTGGGGTGGGGATGTGTCATACCGAACACTTTCCCACTCCGTAACCCGGGAGGGCTGTTGCGACGGTGCGGTCTGAGCCAGAATCTACGCGCGTTGTGCGCCATGGCAGCGCCGTACCTAGGGGAGAGAACACATGCCGCTGAACCGCCGGGCCTTCCTGGAGGGCTCCGCCGCCGTCGGAGCCGGAGTCGCCCTCACCGCCGGGGTCGCCGCCCCCGCCGAGGCCCGTGAAGCAGGCCCCCGGCCGGCCAAGCGGTACTCGTTCACCGTGATGGGCACCACCGACCTGCACGGCAACGTCTTCAACTGGGACTACTTCACGGACAAGGAGTTCGACGACAAGGCGCACAACGACGTCGGCCTCGCCAAGATCTCCACCCTGGTCAACCAGGTGCGCGCCGAGAAGGGCGAGGAGAACACCCTCCTCATCGACGCCGGTGACACCATCCAGGGCACCCAGCTGTCCTACTACTACGCCAAGGTCGACCCGATCACCCAGACCGGCGGCCCCGTCCACCCGATGGCCCAGGCCATGAACGCCATCGGCTACGACGCCGCCGCGCTCGGCAACCACGAGTTCAACTACGGCATCCCGGTGCTCCGGAAGTTCGAGGAGCAGTGCGACTTCCCGCTGCTCGGCGCCAACGCGCTCGACGCGAAGACCCTGCGCCCGGCCTTCGCGCCGTACAGCATGCACTGTCTGCGCACCCCGCACGGCAGGGACGTCAAGGTCGCGGTCCTCGGCCTGACCAACCCGGGCATCGCCATCTGGGACAAGGCGAACGTCACCGGCCAGATGGTCTTCCCCGGCCTGGAGGAGCAGGCGGCCAAGTGGGTGCCGAAGCTGCGCTCCATGGGCGCCGACGTCGTGGTCGTCTCGGCGCACTCCGGCTCCTCCGGCACCTCCTCGTACGGTGACCAGCTCCCGTACATCGAGAACGCCGCCGGGCTCGTCGCCGAGCAGGTGCCGGGCATCGACGCCATCCTCGTCGGCCACGCGCACACCGAGATCCCCGAGTACCGGGTGAAGAACAAGGAGACCGGCAAGGACGTCGTCCTGTCCGAGCCGCTGAAGTGGGGCCAGCGCCTCACCCTCTTCTCCTTCGACCTGGTGTGGGAGAAGGGCCGCTGGGTGGTCGAGAAGGCCGGCGCGCAGGTCCTCAACTCCAACACGGTCGCCGAGGACCCGGAGATCACCGGTCTGCTCGTCGACGAGCACAAGAAGGTCGTGGAGTACGTCAACCAGGTCATCGGCACCTCCACGGCGGCCATGACCACGGCCGACGCGCCGTGGAAGGACGAGCCGATCATCGACCTGATCAACGTCGTCCAGGCCGAGACGGTGAAGGCGGCCCTGGCGGGCGGCCAGTACGCGAACCTGCCGGTGCTCTCGCAGGCCTCCTGCTTCTCCCGCACGGCCCGCATCCCGTCCGGGCAGATCACCATCAAGGACGCCGCCGGGCTCTACCCCTTCGAGAACACCATGGAGGCCCGTCTGATGACGGGCGCCCAGCTGAAGGACTACCTGGAGTACTCGGCGCGGTACTACGTCCAGACCCCGGCGGGCGCGCCCGTCGACACCGCGAAGCTCACCAACGCGGACGCCACGCCGGACTACAACTACGACGCCGTGTCGGGTCTCACGTACGACATCGACATCGCCAAGCCGGCCGGCTCGCGGATCGTGAACCTGTCCTTCCAGGGCAAGCCGCTCGACCCGGCGGCGCAGTTCGTCTTCGCCGTCAACAACTACCGGGCGAACGGCGGCGGCGCCTTCCCGCACGTCGCCACCGCCCCGAAGCTCTGGTCGAACTCGGACGAGATCCGCAACACCATCATCCAGTGGGTGAAGGCCAAGGGGACGGTCGACCCTGGCACCTTCGCGTCGGTGGACTGGAAGCTGACCCGGGACGGCGTGCCGGTCTTCTAGCTCCTGGAGCTCCTACTGCTGTACGAGAGGCGTCAGCTTCCGGTCCTGGGCCGGGATGCTCGGCGCCTCTCGCGTCTCCAGGCCGAAGGTGGTGAAGGCGGTGCGGCGCGGCAGCGGGTACGGCTCCTTGCCGGTGACCGAGTTGAGGATGGCCGCGCTGCGCCAGGCCGCGAGGCCCAGGTCGGGGGCGCCGACGCCGTGGGTGTGGCGCTCGGCGTTCTGGACGTACACGGAGCCCGTGACGGACGGGTCGAGGACCAGCCGGTACCGCTCGTCGACCCGCGGGCGGCCCGAGGAGTCGTGCCGCAGGTACGGGTCGAGTCCGGCGAGCATCCGCTCCACCGGGCGCTCCCGGTAGCCGGTCGCGAGGACGACGGCGTCGGTCGTGAGCCGCGAGCGGGTGGACTGCTGCACGTGCTCCAGGTGCAGCTCGACCTGGGTGGTGGCGACCCGCCCCGCGGTGCGGACCCGGACGCCGGGGGTGAGGACGGCGTCGGGCCAGCCGCCGTGCAGGGTGCGGCGGTAGAGCTCGTCGTGGATGGCGGCGATGGTGTCCGCGTCGATGCCCTTGTGCAACTGCCACTGGCGGGGCATGAGTTCGCCGCGCACCGGCTCGGGGAGGGCGTGGAAGTAGCGGGTGTAGTCGGGCGTGAAGTGCTCCAGGCCGAGCTTGGAGTACTCCATGGGGGCGAAGGCCTCGGTGCGGGCCAGCCAGTGGATGCGCTCGGCTCCGGCGGGGCGGGCGCGCAGCAGGTCGAGGAAGACCTCGGCGCCGGACTGGCCGGAACCGATGACCGTGACGTGCCCGGCGCGCAGGAGCGTCTCGCGGTGGCTGAGGTAGTCGGCCGAGTGGAACACCGGGACGCCGGGGGCGTCGACGAGCGGGCGGAGCGGCTCGGGGACGTACGGCTCGGTGCCGACGCCCAGGACGACGTTGCGGGTGTAGGCGCGGCCCAGGGCCTCGGCCTCGCCCTCCGGGTCGATCTGGGTGAAGTCGACCTCGAAGAGGCGCCGCTCCGGGTTCCAGCGGACGGAGTCCACCTGGTGGCCGAAGTTCAGTCCGGGGAGCCGCTCGCTGACCCAGCGGCAGTAGGCGTCGTACTCGGCGCGCTGGATGTGGAACTTCTCGGCGAAGTAGAAGGGGAAGAGGCGCTCGCGGCTCTTCAGGTAGTTGAGGAAGGTCCAGGGACTCGCGGGGTCGGCGAGGGTCACCAGGTCGGCCAGGAAGGGGACCTGGAGGGTGGCGCCGTCGAGGAGGAGCCCCGGGTGCCAGTGGAAGGCCGGCCGCTGCTCGTAGAAGGTGGCCGCGAGGCCGCCCGGGACGCCGTGCGCGAGGGCGGCGAGCGAGAGGTTGAAGGGGCCGATGCCGACGCCCACCAGGTCGTGGGGTTGGTCGAGGTCCTGCTGGGGGGTGCTGCCGGTCATCGGTGCGTGCTGCCTTCCACGAGGGTGAGGAACCGGGCGAGGTCGCCGGAGGTGGTGTGCGGGTTGAGCAGGGTGGCCTTGAGCCAGAGAACGCCCTCGGCCCGCGCCCGGCCGAGGACCGCGCGGCCTTCGGCGAGGAGCGTGCGGCGGATCGCGGCGACGGTCGTGTCGTCGGCGTCGGTGGGCCGGAAGAGGACGGTGGTGAGGACCGGGCGGGCGTGGAGGTCGAACCCCGCGGCCTTCTCCACCAGATCGGCGAACTCCTGGGCGAGGTCCATGCACCGGTCGACGAGCGCGCCGACTCCGCTGCGGCCGAAGGCCCTCAGAGTCACGGCCGTCTTGAGGACGTCGGGGCGGCGGGTGGTGCGCAGGGAGCGGCCGAGGAGGTCGGGGAGGCCGGCCTCGGTGTCGTCGTCGGCGTTGAGGTAGTCGGCGGTGTGGCCGAGGACGGCGAGGTCCTGCGTGTCGCGTACGGCGAGGAGTCCGGCGGCGGCCGGCTGCCAGCCGAGTTTGTGCAGGTCGACGGTGACGGTACGGGCCCGGTCGAGGCCGTCGAGGAGGCGGCGGTGGGTACGGCTGAGGAGGACGGGGCCGCCGTACGCGGCGTCGACGTGCAGATCGGCGCCGGCGCCCGCGGCCGCGCAGACGTCGGCGATCTCCGGGAGCGGGTCGATGAGGCCCTCGTCGGTGGTGCCGGCGGTGGCGGCGACGAGGACGGGCCCCGTCTCCCGGTCGAGGGCCTCCGCGAGGGCCGCCGGGTCCATGACCCCCGTCGGCGTGGGGACGGTGACCGGCTCGGGCAGGCCGAGGAGCCAGGCGGCGCGGCGGAAGGAGTGATGGGCGTTGGCGCCGACCACGATCCTCACGTCCGGGTGACGCTCCCGGGCGAGGAGCAGGGCGAGCTGATTGGACTCGGTGCCGCCGGTGGTGACGAGCGCGTCGGGGGCCTTCGCCGCGGGGAAGACCTCGGCCGCCAGGGCCGCCGTCACCTCGGCCTCCAGGGCGGAGGCCGCGGGCGCCTGGTCCCAGGAGTCCATGGACGGGTTCAGCGCCGAGGCGGCCAGATCGGCGGCCGCGGCGAGCGCGAGGGGCGGGGTGTGGAGGTGGGCGGCGCACAGGGGGTGAGCCGGGTCCGCGGCGCCCTCCGCGAGGGCCCGCACGAGGGTACGGAGGGCTTCGTCGGGTCCCGTGCCGGTGTCGGGGAGTACGGCTCCGAGCGCCGCGACCTTACGGGCCACTGCCTCCGGACCCCCCGCCGGCAGGGGTCCGCTCCTGACCTGCGCCCCTTCACGAAGGGCATCGAGAGCCGTGCCCAGGAGGCGGCTCAGGGCGGTGGGGTCGGAGGCGAGGGGCGGGGGTGCGGCACGCATGGACGACAGGGTGGCGGGCGGGGCGGGTCGTTGTCCGGGGAGTCGGGGGACGTGACCCGAACGAGGGACGCGGAGCGGTGCCCGCGCTCCCGCCGTGCTGGGCGGCGCCCCGCTGCGGTCCGGGCCCGCGCCCGGCGGGGCGGCGCCCTTCAGCGGCGCCTCCGCGTTCCGCGCCCTGGCCCGCACCAGTCGCTCGGGGCCCTTCGTCAGCACCCGCGCGGGCCACTGGCAGCGCGGGCTCCCCGACCGGCTCTTCGCGGGGAACGGCCTGGCGCCGCCGAGGATCGTCCGCGAGGGCGACGCGCCCAGCGCCACCGCGATCCTGGTGGCCGCCGGGCGTCGGACTCATCCCGGACACGGCCCGGCGCAGCGCCATCCGCGCCCCGGTCGCCCGGATCGCCGTCGACAGCGCCGACAGCCGGCCGGTGGGCGCCGCGCGCCTGATGCACGCGGCGCTGACCGGCCGAAACTGGTCGGGCGGACCGGTCCGGGCCGTCTCTTCCGGACGCCTAGCCGCGCACGCGCAGAGCCCGGCGCAGGTCGTCGAGCTGGTCGACGAGCTTGCGGTGGAGGGCCGGGATCATCGTGTCGTCGGCGAGGTGGGACTCGCCCAGGGCCAGGGCTTCGGCGTCGATCGCGTACGACGGGAAGGCGTAGCGGCCGGCGGCCTCGGCCATCGCGGGGCCCCGGCGGTCGCCGAGCGCGACGGCCGCCTCGTAGAAGCGCGGCACGTACTCCCGTACGAGCTCGGCCTGTTCGGGCTGCCAGAAGCCCTGGGCGGTGGCGGTGAACAGGTAGTTGGAGAGGTCGTCCGAGGCGAACATCGCCGACCAGGCGGTGGCCTTCGCCTCCGGGTCCGGCAGGGAGGCCCGGCAGCGGACCGCTCCCTCCTGGCCGGTGGCGCTCGGGTCCCGCTCCAGTTCGGCGGCGATCACGGTCTCGTCGGTGGCGCCGAGGACGGCGAGGCGGGCGAGGATCCGCCAGCGCAGCTCGGGGTCGAGCTCGGGGCCGCCGTGGACGGTGCCCTCGTCGAGCCAGGAGGCGATCTTGTCGGGGGTGGTGGCGCTGTCGATGCAGGCGCGGACGGCGGTGAGGCGCAGTCCGGGCGCCTCGCCGTCCTCGGTGCGGCGCAGCAGGGCGCGGGCGATCTCGCCGATGGTGGCGAGGGCGGCCGGGCGCTGCTCCTCGGTGACGTACCGGTCGGCGATCTGGGTGCGGGCGAAGCCGAGGACGCCTTGGACGAGGGCGAGTTCGGTCTCCTCGGGCAGGTGCGCGAGGGCGGTCTCCAGGTAGGCCGCGGGCTCCAGTTCGCCGTCCCGGACCATGTCGCGCAGGGCGTTCCAGATCACGGCGCGGGTCAGCGGGTCGGGGATGCGGGAGAGGCCGCGCAGGGCGCTCTCCTCGGAGACCTCGTCGAAGCGGAGCTTGGCGTAGCTGAGGTCGCCCTCGTTGAGGACGACGAGGGTGGGGCGCGGGCCGGTCAGCTCGACGGGCGCCTCCTGCGGGACGTCGAGCTCGTGGCGCTCGCGCAGGGTGAGCTCGCCGTCGGGCTGCCGGTCGTAGACCCCGGCCTGGACGCGGTGCGGGCGGCTGCCGTGGCGGTCGACGGTGAGCCGCCAGTGGGTGCCCTCGCCGTCGAGGCGGGGGGTGAGGGTGTCGACGCCCGTCGTGCGCAGCCACTGCTCGGCCCAGGCGTGGACGTCGCGGTCGGTGGCGGCGGCGAGGTTGTCGATGAAGTCGGCGAGGGTGGCGTTGCCGAACTTGTGGCGCTTGAAGTGGATGTTGATGCCGGCGAGGAAGTCCTTCTCGCCGAGCCAGGCGACGAGCTGGCGCAGGGCGGAGGCGCCCTTGGCGTAGGAGATGCCGTCGAAGTTGAGGAGGGCGGAGGCGGTGTCGGGGACGGCCTCCGGGTCGGGGGCGACGGGGTGGGTGGAGGGGCGCTGGTCCGCCTCGTACCCCCAGGCCTTGCGGGTGACGCCGAAGTCGATCCAGGTGTCGGGGAAGAGGTCGGAGCAGGCCTCGTTGACGGTCTGGAAGCCCATGTACTCGGCGAAGGACTCGTTCAGCCAGATGTCGTCCCACCAGCGCAGGGTGACGAGGTCGCCGAACCACATGTGGGCCATCTCGTGGGCGATGACCATGGCGCGGGTCTGCCGCTCGGTGACGGTGACGGCGGAGCGGAAGACGAACTCGTCGCGGAAGGTGACGAGTCCGGGGTTCTCCATGGCGCCGGCGTTGAACTCGGGGACGAAGGCCTGGTCGTACGAGTCGAAGGGGTACGGCTCGTCGAACTTCTCGTGGTAGCGGTCGTAGCAGGCCTTGGTGACGGCGAGGATCTCCTCGGCGTCGGCGTCCAGGTGGGCGGCGAGGGAGCGGCGGCAGTGGATGCCGAAGGGCAGGCCGGCGTGCTCGGTGCGGATGCTGTGCCAGGGGCCGGCGGCGACGCAGACGAAGTAGGTGGAGAGGAGCGGGGTGGGGGCGGCCTGCCAGCGGCCGTCCTCCTGCTGTTCGGTGATGCCGTTGGAGAGGACGGTCCAGCCCTCGGGGGCCTTGACGTTCAGCTCGAAGACGGCCTTCAGGTCGGGCTGGTCGAAGGCGGCGAAGACGCGCTGGACGTCCTCCATGAACAGCTGGGTGTAGACGTACGACTCGCCGTCGGTGGGGTCGGTGAAGCGGTGCATGCCCTCACCGGTGCGGGAGTACCGCATGGTGGTGCTGATGCTGAGGGTGTGCTCGCCCTCGGCGACGTGGAGCGGGAGCCGGTTGCCGTCGAGGGTGGTGACGTCGAGGGGCTCGTCGTCGAGGAGCGCGGAGTGCAGGGTCTCGGGCTTGAGCTCGACGAAGGTGTCCCCCGCGGCGCGGGCCGTGAAGCGGATGAGGCTCCGTGAGTCGAAGGTCTCGTCTCCGGTGGTGAGGTCGAGGTCCACGCGGTAGTGGTGGACGTCGAGGAGCTGGGCACGGGTCTGCGCTTCGTCGCGCGTCAGTACGGACATGGGCCCTATGCTGCCCGATCGCTCTCTTCCGGGGCAGGGGGTGTACGGAGCTCAGGCCAGGCCCGAGCCGTTCAGGTGGGTGAAGACGGCGGCGATGCGGGGGCGGTCGTAGCCCGCCGGTCCGGCGGCGCCACTGGAGATGAGGGTGTGGAGCAGGATCCGGGCCTTGGCGGGGTCGAGCGGACCGGCGGGGATCAGTCCGTGGTGCAGCAGGTCGTGCTCGGAGCCGGGGCTGCGGTAGGTGTGCGAGAGGGTGGGGCCGCCGCCCGTGCGGGAGGCGAGGACGACGGGGATGCGACGGGCGATCTCGGCGAGGGGTTCGACGAGCGGGGCGGGGGCGTGTCCGGCGCCGAAGGCGGCGACGACGAGGCCCTGGAAGCGGTCGTCGACGGCGTCGAGGAGTTCGCCGCGGTCGCCGAGGGAGAGGGTCACCAGGGCGACGCGGACGGAGGGGTCGAACTTCAGCGGGCAGAGCGCGGTGGGGGCGGCGGGGCGGAGCAGGATCCGCGGTTCGCCCTCGACGACGGTGCCGATCGGTCCGGCGCCCGGCGAGGCGAAGGTGGCGATCGAGGTGGTGTGGGTCTTGCGGGCGAGGCGGGCGGCGTGGATCTCGTCGGCGAGGACGACGAGGACGCCGAGGTTCCGGCAGGCGGGGTGGGCGGCGACGGCGAGCGCGGCGGCGAGGTTGGCGGGGCCGTCGGCGCCGGGCAGGTCGGGGCGGCGCATGGCACCGGTGACGACGATCGGCTGCTCGGTGGTGCAGAGCAGGTCGAGGAGGAAGGCGGTCTCCTCCAGGGTGTCGGTGCCCTGGACGACCACCACGCCGGAGCCGGCGGCGACGGCCGCGCGGACCTCCTCGGCGAGGGCCGCGAGGTCCTCGAAGGAGAGGGTGGAGCTGGGGACGCGGCGGAAGTCCCGCAGCTCGACGTCCTCGGGGGCGCCGAGCCCGGCGAGGACCTCCTGGCCGGTCATACGGGCCGCGTCACCGCCTCGCGCGGAGATGGTCCCTCCGAGGGTGAAGACCGTGACGCGGCTCATCAGCGTGCTCCGTCCGCAATCGTCTCGTGGTGGCGGATGACCTCGGCGATGATGAAGTTGAGGAGTTTCTCCGCGAAGGCCGGGTCCAGTTTCGCGCTCTCGGCGAGCTCCCGCAGCCGGGCGATCTGGCGGGCCTCGCGGGCGGGGTCGGCGGGCGGGAGCTGGTGCTCGGCCTTGAGGACGCCGACCTGCTGGGTGCACTTGAAGCGCTCGGCGAGCATGTGCACGACCGCCGCGTCGATGTTGTCGATGCTTTCGCGCAGCCGGGTCAGTTCGGCGATGACGGTCGGGTCGATGTCGCTGGTGTCGCTCATGATCTGCGAGCTTAGACGGATCTGGCCCGGATGGTGGGCGGGTGTTCGGGATCCGGAACGACGTTGCTCCAGCCGCCGTGCACGGACCGTCCCTGCTGTTCGCGGAAGCGGATGGGCGCGGTGCCGACCCGGCGGGTGAAGAGCCGGGAGAAGTAGGCGGGGTCGTCGTAGCCGACGCGGCGGGCGACGGCGGCGACGGGCAGCTCGGTGGCGGCGAGGAGTTCCTTGGCGCGGCCGAGGCGGACGGTGAGCAGGTAGTCCTTGGGGCTGCATCCGGCGGCGCGGCGGACGGCGGTGCGCAGCTCGGCGGGGGTCATGCCGTGCCGGGCCGCGTGGTCGGCGACGGAGAGCGGCTGGAAGGCGTCGCGGGCGAGGGCGGCGAGGACGGGGTCGCCGTCGGGGTTGGTGTCGGCGCGGGCCCGGCGCAGGGCGACGAGCAGTTCGTGGACGGCGGCGCCGGTCTCGACCTCCAGGAGGGGGTTGCCGGGGCGGGCGGCGCGGGCGATGCGGCCGATGGCGGCGCGGGCGGGGGCCGCGTCGGAGAGCGGGACGACGGGCCGGTCGGGCTCGATGTAGCCGAGTTCGGTGTAGGTGGCGGTGGCGGGTCCGGTGAAGTCGACGAAGGCCTCGTCCCAGCCGGTGGCGGGGTCGGCGGCGTAGTGGTGGGGGGTGCCGGGGGTGAGCCAGAGGAGGGCGGGGGCGGTGACGGTGGTGCGGCGCCCGTCGGCGCCCCGGTACCAGCCGCTGCCGGCGGAGACGACGACGGCGACGTGGTGGTCGAGGGTGCGCGGGCCGACGGTGGGCAGGGTGCCGTGCTGGAGTCCGACGCCGAGACAGACGAGGCCGAGGCGGTGGTGGACGGGTCCGGGCGTGAAGTAACGCATCCAGGTGTGGTACATCGCCGGGCCTCCGTAACGTCCAAACTGCGACGATCTTTGTCCATGGACCGCGCCGCCGCCAGGGGGTCAGGGTGAGGCCATGAGCACGTTCGCTGTGGGTGACGAGGACTTTCTGCTGGACGGACGGCCGGTGCGGCTGCTCTCGGGTGCGCTGCACTACTTCCGGGTGCACGAGGGGCACTGGGAGCACCGGCTCGGGATGCTGCGCGCGATGGGCCTCGACTGCGTGGAGACGTACGTCCCGTGGAACCTGCACGAGCCGGAGCCCGGCCGGTACGCGGACGTGGAGGCGCTCGGGCGGTTCCTGGACGCGGTGGGGCGGGCCGGGATGCGGGCGATCGTGCGCCCGGGTCCCTACATCTGCGCCGAGTGGGAGAACGGCGGTCTTCCGCACTGGCTGACCGGCCCGCTCGGGCGGCGGGTGCGGAGCCTCGACCCGGAGTTCCTGGCGCCGGTGGAGGCCTGGTTCCGGCGGCTGCTCCCCCAGGTGGTGGAGCGGCAGGTGGACCGGGGCGGTCCGGTGGTCCTGGTGCAGGTGGAGAACGAGTACGGGAGTTACGGGAGCGACCTGGGCTATCTGGAGTGGCTGGCGGGGCTGCTGCGGGAGTGCGGGGTGAGCGTGCCGCTGTTCACCTCGGACGGGCCCGAGGACCACATGCTGACGGGCGGTTCGGTGCCGGGGGTGCTGGCGACGGCGAACTTCGGCTCGGGGGCGCGGGAGGGCTTCGCGACGCTGCGCCGGCACCAGCCGTCGGGGCCGCTGATGTGCATGGAGTTCTGGTGCGGCTGGTTCGACCACTGGGGCACGGAGCACTCCGTACGGGAGGCGGCGGACGCGGCCGCGGCGCTGCGGGAGGTCCTGGAGTGCGGGGCCTCGGTCAATGTGTACATGGCGCACGGCGGGACGAACTTCGGCGGCTGGGCGGGCGCGAACCGGGACGGTGAGCTGCACGACGGTCCGCTGCGGGCGACGGTGACCTCGTACGACTACGACGCGCCGGTGGACGAGGCGGGGCGGCCGACGGAGAAGTTCTGGGCCTTCCGCGAGGTGCTCGCGCAGTACGCGCAGGGGCCGCTGCCGGAGCTGCCCGAGCCGCCGGCCCGGCTCGGCGCGCCGGTCTGCGGCGTGTTCGACGGGTGGGCGCCGCTGGACGGGGTCCTGGACGTCCTCGGCGGCGAGGAGACGGTGACGCCGGTGCCGCCGGCCTTCGAGGAGCTGGGGGTGGACCGCGGTCTGGTCCGCTACCGGGTGGCGGTGCCGGGACCCCGGCAGCCGTATCCGCTGGGTGTGACGGGGCTGCGGGACCGGGCGGTGGTGTACGTCGACGGGCTGCGGGCGGGGGTGCTGGACTCCTCGGACGGGGAGGACCCCGTCCTTCCGGAGCCGGTGGCCGGCCCCGCGGTGGTGGACCTGTGGGTGGAGTCCCTGGGCCGGGTCAACTACGGGCCGCGGGTCGGGGAGCCGAAGGGGATCACGGGCGGGGTACGGCACGAGCGGCAGTATCTGCACGGGGTACGGGCCAGGGGGCTGCGCCTGGACGCCTTCGAGCCGGCGGCGGTCGGCAAGGTGCCGTTCGGGCCGGTCTCCGGGGGGCCGGGCCTGCACCGGGGGGCGCTCGACGTGACCGGGGCCGGGGACGCGTGGCTGCGGCTGCCGGGCTCGACCCGTGGGTTCGTGTGGGTGAACGGTTTCTGCCTGGGCCGCTACTGGGTGGCGGGCCCGCAGGAGGCGCTGTTCGTGCCGGGCCCGGTGCTGCGGGAGGGCTCGAACGAGGTGTGGGTCCTGGAGCTGGAGGGCGGGGCGCCGGCCTCGGTGGAGCTGGACGTCCTCTGACACGGCGCACTGAATGGGTGAATCCAGCATGTGAAGGCGCCCCGGAGCCGAGGCCGCTCCGGGGCACCCGTTCACGAGCCGGCCGCTACAGCGTGGCGGCGGCGGACTTGATGGCGGAGGCGAAGGTCGAGACCTCCGTGTAGACGCCGGGGTAGCCGGCCCGGGCGCAGCCCTCGCCCCAGCTCACGATGCCGACCTGGATCCAGGCGCCGTTGTCGTCCTTGCGGAACATCGGGCCGCCGGAGTCGCCCTGGCAGGTGTCGACCCCGCCCTGGCTGTAGCCGGCGCAGATCTCCTCGGACGGGATGAGGTCGCTGCCGTAGGCGGTCTGGCAGGAGGCGTCGGAGACGAACGGGACGTTCGCCTTGAGCAGGTAGCGCTGCTGCGAGCCGCCCTCGCGGGCGGCGCCCCAGCCGGCGACGGTGAAGGTGCCGCTGTTGTACGCGGTGGTGTCGGCGATCTTCAGGTTGGGCAGCGAGGTGATGGGGCTGGCGAGCTTGATGAGCGCCCAGTCCTTGCCCTGGCCGTTGTAGCCGGGGGCCTGGAGGACCTTGGTGGACCGGACCTTGATGGCGCTGCTGGACTGGAGGTCCACGACTCCGGCGGTGGCGGTGATGCTGGTGTTGGTGCCGGAGCCGCTCACACAGTGGGCGGCGGTGAGGACGACCTGAGGGGTGATCAGGGAGCCGCCGCAGCCCATGGAGAGCCTGACCATCCAGGGGAACTCGCCCTGGGCGGCGCGGGTGCCGCCGACCACGGGGGCCGGGGCGGCGGAGGCGGTGGTGGTGGGCTGCAGGCTGACGGCCGCCAGGACGACGGCGCCGGCCGCGGCCAGCTTCTGGAGGGCACGGACCATGCGGTTCTGCTGCTTCACGTGTCTTCCTTCTCTCGTGGGGGGTCGGCCCCGACGGGCGGCGACACCGGCACCGCATTGGTGACATGCGCTCGTCAAGGTACGTCCGGATTATGGACAGCGCTCAACTGCCGCCACAAGAAAGCCTTTTCGGCCAGATCCGGTGGGTGGACCGTACAGTGGTCGGGAGAGGGGATCCGGCATGCAGAACCGTCATGAGGCCGACCGTGTCATCCACGGCTTTCCGCACCGCGCCGCCGTGCGGGCCTCGCTCACCGCGCTCTACCGCCGTCTCTCCCCCGACGGCGTGCACCGCTACCCCGGCAGCGTGACCGCCGCCGACGTCGCCCTCGGCGACGACGAGGACCTCCATCTGGGCGCCCAGCGGGTGGCCCACGCACTCGTCCGGCACCTGAGACTGCCCGAGGCGCGCATCGTGGTGAGCTTCCGGCCCATGGAGTACGCGGCGGCCGTCGAGCTCACCGCGGGCCCCGAGTACTTCGTGGAGCTCAACGACCGCTTCCGGACCCGCCGCCGGGACATCGGCGCGGCCCTCGCCCACGAGATCACCCACGTCCTGCTGCACCGGCTCGGCCTCGGCTTCCCCTCCACCGCCGAGAACGAGGTCCTCACCGATGTGACGACCACCTATCTCGGCGCCGGCTGGCTGCTGCTCGACGCCTACCGGCGCGACGGCGTCGAGAGCCAGAAGCTCGGCTATCTGACCCCGGAGGAGTTCGGCCACGTCCTCGCCAAGCGGGCCGAGGTCTTCGGCGAGGACCCCTCGCCGTGGTTCACCAGCGCGGTGGCGTACGAGGCGTGGGTACGGGGCCGGGCGGAGGCCGAACGGGAGCGGACCGCGCCGCCGCTCGCCGGGGCCGGCTGGGCCGAGCGCCGGCGGTACGCCGCGCAGCGGCGCCGGGGCCGGGCCGCCGAGGACGCCCCGTACGCCTTCGAGGGCGGCGCACCGGCGACCGGTGTCTCCTTCCCCTGCCCGGTCTGCGCCCAGCGGCTGCGGATCCCGGCGGGACGGGCGCTGCGGGCCCGGTGCGGGGTGTGCGGCTCGGTCCTCGACTGCGCCTCCTGAGACGGGGACGCGCGAATCGATTTGCGCCGTGCGCCGACGGCGCGTCAGGGTCGGGGCATGAGCACGTTGTTCGACGCCATCCGGGACGGGGACGAGAACGGGGCCGTACGGCTCCTGCGGGACGGGGCGGACCCCGAGGGCCGGGAGGACGGGGAGAGCGCCCTGTACCGTGCGGCCGTCGACGGCGAGGCGGGGATCGTGCGGGTCCTGCTCGCCGCCGGGGCCGACCCGGCCCGGCCCAGCGGCGAGGACGACGGCGACCTGCCGCTGTGCGGCGCGGCCTGCGGCGGACACACCGAGGTGGTGCGGGCCCTGCTCGCGGCGGGCGCGGCGGCCGACCAGGAGGAGTCGTACGGGTTCACGGCCCTCGCCTGGACGCTCCGTCTCGGCCATGCCGACACGGCACGGGTCCTCCTGGAGCACGGCGCCGACCCGGACCGGCCCGGACCCGACGGGCTCCTGCCGCTCGTCGCCGCGGCCCGGCGCGGCTCCAGCGGCTGTGTGCGGGCGCTCCTCGACCACGGGGCACAGGCCAGGGAGGCCGCGCTGCGGGAGGCCCGGCGGTGGATCGGCGCCGACATCGCGGCCGAGCTGCGGCGCGGGCTCGTCGCCGGGAACGAGGGCGGGCAGACGTACGAGGCGGTCGTCCGGCGGATCCGGGAGGAGGGCGGGATCACGGTGTGCGTCGAGCTGCTGCGGGAGAACGGCGCGCCCGGGCGCGGCGACGACCGGCAGACCGGGCACGCGGCGATCGCCACGCTCCTGGAGGCGTCGCTGGGCCTGCGCACCCCGCACGAGGAGCTCGCGGCGCGGGCGCTGCGCTGCGGCGACCCGGAGCTCGACGACTGGACGACGGCGGTGGCCGAACTGGCGGGCCGGGCCGACGAGGAGACCTTCGTGGCGGCGGCCGGGTGGTGCGCCTACCGGGATCCGCTGCGGCGGGCCCTCGGCGCGCGGGTGCTCGGTGCGCTGCCCGGCTTCGGTCCGGGCGCGGTCCCGGTCCTCCGCCGGCTCGCGGCGGAGGCGGCGCCCCCGGCGCGGGAGCCGGTGCTCTCGGCGGTGACCGCGCTCGGGGAGTGCGCGGACGCGGCCGCCGTGCCGGAACTGCTCGCGGCGGCCGGGCATCCCGACGCTGTGGTCCGCCGGGCGGTCGCGTCGGCGCTCGCCGGGATCGTGCCGGCCGGGCACGTCGAGGCGCTGGGGGTGGTCCTCGCGCTGAGCCGGGACGGCGACGCCCGGGTGCGGGACTGGGCGACGCTCGCGCTCGCCGAACTGCCGGACGACAACCCCCTCGTACGGGAGGGGCTCGCGGAGCGGCTCGGCGACACCGATCCGGAGACCGCGGCGGAGGCGGCGCGCGGTCTCGCGATCCGTCAGGACCCGCGGGCCGTCGACGCGCTGGCGTCGATCCTCGCGGACGGGGAGGCGGACGGCGCGGCGCGCGAGACGGCACTGGCCGCCCTGGAGCACGTGCACGACCGGCGGGTCAGGACCCGTCTGGAGTGGACGACGCCGCGCCGGAGCTGAGCCTTCCCGGCAGCGGGGGCAGCCGGGCGCGCCGGGACCCGTCCGGGTCCCGGCGCGCGCGTGCGGGTGAGAGGGGCGTCACCGGCCGCCGGCGGGGAGCCGCAGGCTCAGCAGGGCGGCGCCGGCGTAGGCCGCGAGGACCCAGGGCATCGCGGCGGAGAGGGAGAGGTCCGCGAAGTACGCGGTGCCGATGGCGGCCGCGCCGAGGGCGCCGCCGAACTGCTGGGCGGTGGAGAAGACGCCCGACGCTCCGCCCGCGAGTTCGGCCGGGGCGGCCGAGAGGACGATGCCGACGAGCGGGACGACGAGGAGGCCGAGGCCGGCGCCCGCGACGGCGAGGCCGGGCGCCAGGGGCCAGGCGCCGGTGTGGACGGGGGCCGCGGTGTCCATCGCGTACCAGACCCAGCCGTAGCCGCCGGCCATGAGGAGGGCGCCCGCGGTGGGGACGTACCGGCCGAGCCTGGCGGCGAGCGGTTCGGCGGCCGGGGCCGTGAGGAAGCCGCCCGCCGAGAAGGCGGCCATCAGGACGCCCGCCTGCGTCGGGGTGTAGCCCTGGCCGCCCTGCAGCCAGATCGCGAGGACCAGGAAGAAGCCCTGCATCCCGAGGGCGAAGAGCAGCTGGACGGCGAGCCCGTACGAGAAGGCCGGGACGGTGAAGATCCGCCGGGGCAGCACCGAGCCGCGTGCGGCGACCCCGGCCACCGCGAGGGCGCCGGCGGCGAGGAGGCCCCAGCCCCACAGCGGCCAGCCCCAGCCGCGGCCCTGGACGAGCGGCAGGACGACGGCGACGAGTCCGGCGGCGAGGACGAGGCTGCCGAGCAGCGGGGGCCGGGTGGCGGCCTGCTCGCGGGTGCCGGGGACGAGGACGACGGCGGCGGCGAGGGTGAGGACGGAGACGGGCACGTTGACGAGGAAGACGCTGCGCCAGCCGAGCCCGAAGAGGTCCGCGTCGGTGAGGACCCCGCCGAGCAGCAGCCCGATCGCGGAGGCGAAGCCGGCCACCGCGCCGTACATCCCGAAGACCTTGCCGCGGTCCTTGCCGCGGAAGAGGCTCTGGAAGGAGCCGAGCACCTGCGGCATCAGCACGGCGGCGGCCACGCCCTGCACCGCGCGGGCCGCGATCAGCCCGCCGGGGCTCTGGGCGAGGCCGCAGGCGAGGCTGGCGAGGCCGAAGCCGGCGGTGCCGGCGAGGAAGAGCGCCTTCCGGCCGTACCGGTCGCCGAGCCGTCCCGCGACGACGAGGGTCGCGGCGAAGCCCAGGAGGTAGGCGGAGACGGTCCACTGGAGGGCGCTCTCGGAGGCGCCGAGGCCGCGCCCGAGGGAGGGCAGGGCGACGTTGACGATGGTGACGTCCACCAGGTCCATCAGGGCGGCGACCATCATGACGACGGCGGCGGCCCAGCGGCGCGGGTGGACGGTGAAGTGGTCGCCGGTGGCGGCGGTCGTGGTGGTCGTGGACATCTCGCCCCTCCCATCGTGATTTATTTCGTTCGGGCGAACGAAATAAAGATGACAGGGGCTCGGCCTTGATCGCAAGCCTTTCGTTCGGCCGAACGAAATGAATTTTGCTAGGCTGCCGCCATGAGCGAGCAGGACACCGCACAGGACCAGGAACGGGACGCGGTCGTCGCCGCCCTCACCACCGCCGGCCGGGACTCCAGCGCCGCCTCCGTCGCCTTCCACTCGGCGGTCGCGGCCCAGCAGGACCTGGGCCCGACCGAGACCAAGACGCTCGACCTGCTCGAACGGCACGGCCCCCTCACCGCCAAGGAGCTGGCCGAGCACTCGGGCCTGGCCCCCGCCTCCGTCACCGGGCTCGTCGACCGCCTGGAGCGCAAGGGCTTCGTGCGCAGGGTGAAGCACCCGACGGACAAGCGCCGGGTGCTCGTGGAGCCCCGCCCCGAGAAGCTCGCCGAGCTCGCCCCGCTCTTCGACGACTGGGCGCGTGAGGTGCACGAGCTCTACGAGGAGTTCACGACCGAGGAGCTGGCGACGATCACCCGCTTCCTCACGGGCGCGACGGAACGCCAGCGGGCCGCCACCAAGCGCCTCACGGAGTAGCCCGCGCGGCCCGATGGCCGCACACCCCTCCCCTTCGGCCCTCCCGGCTGCTACGTTCCTCGCCAGCACGCCACCTAACTAACGTTAGGTGGAAGAGCGGCCCCGCGGGCCCGTCCGCCCACGGCTGTCCCACCCGTGTCCGTCTGCCGTACGGCCCTCCGCCGTACGTCCGTCAGTCCGTAAGGGAGTCCAGCCATGCCCTTGTCCCGACGCGCACTGCTCACCACCACCGGCGCCGCCGCCCTGCTGTCGGTGCTGCCCACGGAGGCGAGCGCCCGCACCCGCACCCGCACCCGCACGGCGACCGCGATCCGGCAGATCCCGCTCCAGGGCGCCGTCAACGTCCGCGATCTCGGTGGGTACCTCACCTACGACGGCGCCCCGGTCCGGCAGGGCCTCGCCTACCGCGGCGACCACCTCGCCAAGCTCACCGACGCCGACCTCACGACCCTCGCCGGACTCGGCCTCGGCACCGTCGTCGACCTGCGGATCCCGCTGGAGGTCCAGTACGACGGCGCCGACCGGCTGCCCGCCGGCACGGCCCCCGTCGCCCGGCCCGTCACCGACAACGGGCTCTTCGGGCAGCTGATGGCCGCGATCGGCTCCCGCGACCCGGTGCGCCAGGAGGAGATGCTCGGCGGCGGGCGGGCCGCCGCCTTCATGCGCGAGGTGTACCGCACCTTCGTGACCGACGCCGCGAACCGGGCCGCCCTCGCGGCCACCCTGCGGGACCTGGCCGATCCCCGCCGGGGGCCGCTGCTTCTGCACTGCACCTCCGGCAAGGACCGCACCGGCTGGACGAGCTGGCTCCTGCTCACCCTCCTCGGGGTGCCCGAGACCTCCGCCCGCGCGGACTACCTGGCCTCCAACACCTTCCGCGCCGCCTACGACGCACGGGTGCGGGAGGGCCTCAAGCAGAGCGGGCTCATGCAGAACCCGGACCTGATCGTGCCGCTCCAGGAGGTGCGGGACGCATACCTGGACACCGCCCTCGACCAGGTCCGCACCTCCTACGGGAGCCTCTTCCGTTACGTGTCGGTCGGCCTCGGCCTGGAGCTGCGCGAGCTCGCGGCGCTCCGCGCACGGCTCGTGCCGGACGCCTGACGCCCGCCCCGGCCCGCGCCGGCCGCCGCACCGCGCCCGGCACCCGAGCCGGAACCCCGGCCGGCGCCGGAGCCGCGCCCCGCACCGCCCGCTCCCCGGCCGGAGCCGCCCGCGCCGCCGGAAGCCCGGCCCGTGCCCGTCGCGGCGCCGGAGCCCCGGCTTCCGGAGGGGGCGGCGGACCCGCGGCCGCCGGACGTGCCGGAGCCGCGGCCCGACGACGGTGCGGCCGTGTCCGTACCACCGCTTCCGGAACCGGCCGGACGGCGACGACGACGGCCGCCCGTGCCACCGGTTCCCGTCGCCTTGCGCGGCGGGGTCGGCTGCGGGGTCTCGATGACGACCGGGACGCCCGAGGGCTCCCGGGCGCCGGTCAGCTCGGCGAGCTCCTCGTCGCTGGACCTGATCTGCGCCGTACGGGGGCTGATGCCCGCGTTCGACATCAGCCGGCCCATGTCCCGCTTCTGCTCGGGCAGGACCAGCGTGAAGACGCTGCCGGACTCGCCGGCGCGGGCCGTGCGGCCGCCCCGGTGCAGGTAGTCCTTGTGGTCGATCGGCGGGTCCACGTTCACGACCATGTCGAGGTCGTCCACGTGGATGCCGCGCGCCGCCACGTTCGTCGCGACCAGCGTGGTGACCTGGCCGGTCTTGAACTGGTCCAGGGTCCGGTTCCGCTGCGGCTGCGAACGGCCGCCGTGCAGCCCCGAGGCCCGCACGCCGTTCGCCAGGAGCCGCTTGACCAGCCGGTCCACCGACCGCTTGGTGTCCATGAACAGGATCGTGCGGCCTTCACGGGCCGCGATCCGCAGCGTGACGGCCTTCTTGTCCGTCTCGTCGAGCACGTAGAGCAGGTGGTGCTCCATCGTGGTCACCGCACCGGCCGACGGGTCGACCGAGTGCACGACCGGGTCGTCCAGGAACATCTTGACGAGCTTGTCGATGTTCCGGTCGAGGGTCGCCGAGAACAGCAGTCGCTGCCCGCCCGGCTCGACCTGCTTCAGCAGCTTCGTGACCTGCGGCAGGAAGCCCATGTCGGCCATCTGGTCGGCCTCGTCCAGGACCGTGACGGCCACCTGGTCCAGTCGGCAGTCGCCCCGCTCGATGAGGTCGTGCAGCCGGCCGGGCGTCGCGATGAGCACCTCGGCGCCGCGCCGCAGGGACGAGGACTGCCGGGAGATCGACATGCCGCCGACGACCGTGGCGATCCGCAGCCGCAGCGCCGAGGCGTACGGGGTGAGCGCGTCGGTCACCTGCTGCGCCAGCTCGCGGGTCGGCACCAGGACCAGCGCGAGGGGCGCGGTCGGCTCGGCCCTGCGGCCGGCGGTGCGGGCGAGGAGCGCGAGCCCGAAGGCGAGGGTCTTGCCGGAGCCGGTACGCCCCCGGCCGAGCACGTCGCGCCCGGCGATCGAGTTCGGCAGGGTCGCGGCCTGGATCGGGAACGGCTCCGTCACACCCTGCTCGGTGAGCGTCCGCAGCAGCGCGGCCGGCATGTCCAGGTCCTCGAAGGACGCCACGGGCGGCAGCGCGGGCGTCACCGTCTCCGGCGGAGTGAACTCCTGCGGCGGCGGGGGCGCGGCGGGACGACGGCCGCCGCGGGGGCCCTTCGGCTGGGACGTGGACTTCGCCTGGGCGGTGCGGGGGCCGCGCTTGTGGGGGCGTTCGGAGCGGGTCATTCGTGCCTTCCTGGCCGGTGCGCGGCACAGCCGGGGCCCGCACCTGCGCGATGCGGGCCCCGGCTGTTCTCCCGGAACACGCGGTGCGGGCCCCGGCTGTTTCTCCCCGGAACACGCGGTGCGGGCCCCGGCTGTTTCTACCCGGAACAATAGTGCGCCCCGGGACCTTCCCGCCCCGGTCGACCCCTCGTCCGCCCCGTTCCGGGTCCCGCCGTGAGCGGCGTCACAGCGGTCCGGTCGATGACGGTCCCGGCGGTCCGGTCGGTGACGGCACCACGACCCGATCGGTGACGGTCCCGGCGGTCCGGTCAGTCGCGGCGTACGGCGACCCCGTCCAGGACCATCGACAGGTACTGGCGGGCGATCTCCTCCGGGCTGTGCTGTCCGCCCGGCCGGTACCAGGACGCGGCGACCCAGACGGTGTCGCGCACGAAGCGGTAGGTCAGCCGGACGTCGAGGTCGCCGCGGAAGACCCCCTCCGCGACCCCGCGCTCCAGGGTTCCGAGCCAGGCCTTCTCGAACCTGCGCTGCGAGTCGACGAGGTAGCCGAAGCGGGGCTGGTCGACGAGGTGCTGGGACTCCTTCTGGTAGATCGCGACGGCGGCACGGTGCCGGTCGATCTCCCGGAAGGACTCGGTGACCAGGGCCTCGATCGTCTCGCGGGGGCCGAGCCCGGCGCCGAGGACGGCGTCGTACCCCTCCCACAGCTCGTTCAGGAAGGTGGAGAGGATCTCGTCGAGCATCGACTCCTTGGAGTCGAAGTGGTAGTAGAGGCTGCCGGCGAGCATCCCGGCGGCGTCCGCGATCTTGCGGACGGTGGTGGCGTTGTACCCCTGGGCGGCGAACACCTCGGCCGCCGTGTCGAGGAGTTCACGGCGCCGCTCGGGCCCGCCGCTCACCTGGGTCTTCTTCTTGCTTGCAGTGTTCGGCACGTGCCCATTGTGGTCCTCCGCGCGCCGCGCCGGTCACGGGTCAGGCGTCCTCGCGGGGCGGACTGTCGTCGTTGCCGCGCCGCAGCGACTTGGTCGGGCGTCCCGGCGCCCAGCTGCGGAAGCGGATCTCCTCGCCGTCCACCCAGGTCCGTACGACCTCGGTCGGCTCCACGCGGAAGAGGTGGAAGGGCTGTGGTTCGCCCGCCTCTGCCGCGTACCGGTCCAGCTTCTCCGGGTCGGTGACCTCGACCGCCCGCCCCGAGATGCGGACGTCCCCGCCGCCCATGTCGGTGCCGGGACCCGGGTTGGCGAGCAGCGCGAACCGGGGGTCGCGGCGCAGGTCCAGCGCCTTGCGGGAGTTCGGCATCATGCCGAGCCAGAGCTCCCCGTCGCGGAAGTCGGCCTCGATGCCGCTGAGCCGGGGCGAGCCGTCCCTGCGGAGGGTGGCGAGGGCGTGGTGCGTGTACTGCCCGAAGCGCTCGCGCACGGTCGCGGCGAACTCGGGCTCGGCGGCCTCGAAGGCCGCCCAGGTGGTTCCGGTGTCTCCCATGGCCGTGTCTCCCATGGTTGCGTCTCCCATGAGTCCAGGAAACACCGGATACCCGACAGCCACTGTCCGGATTGCTCCGGACTCACCGGCGGATTCAGGCGGTCGCCGCGCGCTCCGCCTTGCTGCGCTCCACGCAGAACTCGTTGCCCTCGGGGTCCTTCAGGGTCGCCCAGCCGGTGCCGTCCGGGTTCCGGTGGTCCTCGAACAGCGTGGCGCCGAGCCCGAGGAGCCGCTCGACCTCCTCGTCCCGGGTGCGGTCCTGGGGCTGGAGGTCGAGGTGGACCCGGTTCTTCCCCGCCTTCCCCTCGGGGACCTGGATGAAGAGGAGGTTCGCGCCGGGCGACTCGAGGAGCGCCTCCGGGTCGCCGGGGAAGTCGTCGTCTGCGAGCTTCGCGTCGAGGGCGGAGGCCCACCAGCTCCCCAGGGCGTAGGCGTCGGCGCAGTCGATGGTCACGTGGCGTACGAGAGAGGTCATGGGCCGCATGATCGCGCGCTTCGTCGTCCCGGGCCACCGAATTCCCCCAACGATCAGTCCGCGGTGGCGAGTTGCCTTCCCTCGGTGACCGCGACGAGCGCGGCGAGCGAGGAGCGCGTGCCCTGGAGGTCCTGGATCTTCTCGTCGATGGCGTCGAGCTGGGCGACGAGCATCGGGCTGAGGCAGGGCTCGATCTCCGCCTCGCTGCCGCAGACGCAGTCGAGGACCTCGGCGATGACCCGGGTCGGCAGTCCGGCGCCGAGGAGGGCGCGGATGCGGCGGACGACGGCGGGGGCGTCGGGGCCGTAGACCCGCTGGCCGCCGGGGGTGCGCTCGGAGGCGAGGAGGCCCTGCTCCTCGTAGTACCGGAGCAGCCGGACGCTGACCCCGGTCTCGCGCGCCAGCTCACCGATCTTCATGTGACCCCCCTCACATTCGCCCGTCCGCGCTTGAACCTCACATCCGTGTGAGCTCCTACGGTTCCGGGCATGACGAACGACATCAACTCCTCGGACACGACGATATTCCAGCTCGGCGGCGACCTCCCGGTCCGGCGTGTCGGGTACGGCACGATGCGACTCGCCGACGCTCCCGGCGACCCGACCGGCCCGGAGGCCCGCATCTGGACGGCCCCGGCCGACCGGGCGGCGGCGGTGGCTCTGCTGCGGACGGCCGCCGAGGCGGGGGTGACCCTCTTCGACACGGCCGACGCGTACGCCCTGGGGGCCGGCGAGGAGCTGCTCGCCGAGGCCCTGCACCCGTACGGCGAGGGGGTCGCGGTGGCCACCAAGGTCGGCGTGGTCCGGCCCTCCCCCACCGAGTGGGTGCCGCTCGGCCACCCCGCCTATCTGCGCCAGCAGGCCGAGCTGAGCCTGCGCCGGCTGCGTACGGAACGGATCGACCTCCTCTATCTCCACCGTCTCGACGAGAACGTCCCGGTCGCCGAGCAGGTCGGCGCCCTGAAGCGGCTCCAGGAGGAGGGCAAGGTCCGGCACATCGGGCTCTCGGAGGTGACGGTGGAGCAGCTCACCGAGGCCGAGGCGACGGCGCCGATCGCGGCGGTGCAGAACCTCTACAACCTGGCGGCCCGCGAGCACGACCCGGTCGTCGACCACACGGCCGGTCGCGGGATCGCGTTCGTGCCGTTCTTCCCGGTCGCCATGGGCGGGCACGCGGGCCCGGACGGGCCGGTCGCCCGCGTGGCGCGCGAGCTCGGTGCGACGCCGTCCCAGACGGCCCTGGCGTGGCTGCTGCACCGGGCCCCGCACGTCCTCCCGATCCCCGGCACGTCCTCGGCGGCCCACCTGGTGGAGAACCTGGGCGCGCTCGACCTCGCCCTCACCGAGGAGCAGTTCGACCGCCTGGGAGCAGCTGCGGGTTCATGACCGGACGACGCCCTGGGCCCGGGCCGCGGCGAGCCAGGCGGGGAACTCCGAGACGAGCCGGTCGTACAGCTCGGCGTCGGGGACCCGGCTCGGGTCCTGGCCGGCGTGGAAGAAGCCGGCGTTGTCGAGGGGGCGCTTCGCCGGCACGTCCAGCTCGTCGAGCCGGCGCAGGAACTCGAACTGCCGGCTTCCGGGGTCGCCGAAGCCGATGAACTGCCAGAAGATGGGCAGCCGGGCCGCCTTGCAGACGTACCGCTCGGCGGCGAGCTTGTTGATCGGCCCTCCGTCGGTCTGGAAGACGACGAGCGCGGGCGCGGTGGAGCCGCTGTCGAGGTAGTGGTCGATGACGGCGTCCATGGCGAGGTGGTAGCTCGTCTTGCCCATGTGGCCGAGCCCGGCGACGATCCGGTCGATCCGGCCGACGTGGTCGTCGAGCCGGATGTCGGTCTCGGCGTCGATGTCGGTGGAGAAGAACACCACCGGCACCCGCCCGTCGTCGTCGAGGTGCGCGGAGAGGCCGAGGACCCGGTCCGCCAGGGCCTGCACGGCGCCGCTGTTGTAGTACGGCTTCATGGACCCCGAGTAGTCGACCACGAGGTACACGGCGACCCGCTGGCCGCCGATGCCGTGCCGGGCCAGGGAGGCACCCGCCTCCTTGTAGAGACTCACCAGCGCGGGCGCGGTCTCCTCGACCTTCCGCAGGCTCAGTGCCATCTACTGCTCCCCCTCCAGTTCTTCGATGTCCGCGAGCATGGCGTCGGCCAGGTCGCGTTCGGCCGTGTAGTACCGCTCGGCCCAGGTGAGGGTGAGCCGTGGGTACGCCCAGGCCTCGTCGGCCCCCGCGTCGGCCACGTCCGCCTCGGCGCGGCGCCGCATGCCCTCGGCGTACTCCCGGTGCGCGGCCAGGATCTCCCGCATCCGTTCGGGTTCGAGGAGGTGGCCGAGCCAGAGCCGCAGCATCGGCCCGTGCTTGAGGACGGGCGGGTCGAGGGGGGCCGTGCGGGCCCAGGTGCGGACGGCGTCGAGGCCCTCGTCGGTGATGCGGTAGACCCGCTTGTCGCGGGTGCCGGCCTCGGGGGCGACGAGCCGCGAGGTGGCGTAGCCGCTGTTCTCCAGGCGCTTGAGCTCGCTGTAGATCTGACTGAAGGAGGGGCTCCAGTAGAAGAGGCCGAGGGACCGGTCGGACCACTTCTTGACGTCGTAGCCGGACAACTCCCGTCCGTGGGAGAGCAGTCCGAGCACGGCCCAGCTGGTCGCGGGAAGCTCTGGCACGCTCTCTCGGTCCACCACGACCGGCAGTCTACGACCCTTCCTTCCTCCCTCTATGCCTGCTAGAAGTATTTCGATTAGGCATAAAGCCGGTCCGCGCCGGGAGGAGCGCCCGTGAAGTTCTCCATGATCTTCGAAGCACAGCTCGTCGACCCCACCCCCGCCCGCGAACACCAGGTCCTCCACGACTGCGTCGAACAGGCCGTCCTCGCCGAGGAGATGGGCTTCGACCGGATCTGGGCGGTCGAGCACCACTCCCTCGTCCAGTACGCCCACATGAGCGCGTCCGAGATCTTCCTGACCTGGGTCGCCGCCCGCACCCGGACCATCCGCGTCGGCCACGGCGTGGTCACCATGCCCTTCGGCTACCAGCACCCGGTCCGGGTCGCCGAACGCGCCGCCATGCTCGACGTGCTCTCCGGCGGGCGGGTCGACGTCGGCGCCGGCCGGGGCGCGACCCGCCAGGAGACCCGGATGTTCGGGGTCCGTCCCGAGGACACCCGCCCGCAGACCGAGGAGGCCCTGCGGATCTTCGCCTCGGCCTGGCGGGAGCCGGAGCTGGAGTGGCACGGCACCCTGGACATCGGCCCCGGCGCCGTCCTCCCCCGCCCCGTACAGGCCCCGCACCCGCCGCTCTTCATGGCCTGCTCGCAGCACGACTCGCTCCGGCAGGCCGCCGAACTCGGCATCGGGGCCCTGGTGATGGGCTTCGCGGGCGCCGACGACGTCCGGGCGATGCGCGCGGTGTACGACGAGGCCATCGCCTCCCGGGACGGATCCCGGTTCGTCTCCACGGAGGTCAACGACCACTTCTCCGCCCTCTGCCCGACGATCGTCCTGGACGACCCGGCCCGCGCCCTCCGGCTCGGCGCGCGCGGCCAGCGCTTCTTCGCCGAGTCGATCGCCCACTGGTACGGCGGCGCCCCCGCCCCCACGGGCTACGCGGAGGACGAGGACCACGCGGGGGCGCTCGACGAACAGCGCCGGAAGCTGATCGCCCGCCTGCACGAGGCGGACATCCCCGCCCGCCCGGTCGACACGGGCACGTACAACACCGACCACGCCTACGGGAACGCGGCGACGGCGACCGCCTACGTGGAACGGCTCCGGGAGATCGGCGTGGACGAGGTGATGTGCCTGATCCAGATGGGCACGGTGCCGCAGGAGGTCTGCCTGGAGACGATCCGGCAGTGGGGGGAGCACGTGATCCCCGCCTTCCGCGCGCCGGGGCCCCCCTCTCGGTAAGCCGGCACGAGAACGCGCCGAAGCCCCCCCGGCCCGAACCGGTCCACCTGCCGCGGCCCCACGCGCATCGCTCGGGCACCGCCCGAGCCGAGACGGGCCTTCGCGCACCCGCACAACGAGCACCAGCACCTCCCAGGCGTCCGGTCGGGGACATTCGGGAGGTGCTGCGCTCAGTTCCGCACGTCGTTGTACGGGACGTTCTCGGGGTGATCCGGCCGGGTCAGACCGTCAGTGCGCGGTCCGTCGGGCGGATCGGGGCCGGCAGCGAGCTGGCTCCGGTCAGGTAGCGGTCGACGCCTCGGGCGGCCGAGCGGCCCTCGGCGATGGCCCAGACGATGAGGGACTGGCCGCGGCCGGCGTCGCCGGCGACGAACACGCCGTCGACGTTGGTGGCGAAGTCCGCGTCACGGGCGATGTTACCCCGCTCGTCCAGGTCCAGACCGAACTGGGCGACCAGGCCGTTCTCGACGTCCGTGCCGGTGAAGCCCATGGCCAGGGTGACGAGCTGGGCGGGGATCTTCCGCTCCGTGCCCGGCTTCTGGGTCAGCTTGCCGTCGACGAACTCGACCTCGACGAGGTGGAGGAACTGGACGTTGCCGTCCTCGTCGCCCTCGAAGTGGGTGGTGGAGACGGAGTAGACCCGCTCGCCGCCCTCCTCGTGCGCCGAGGTGACCTTGTAGAGCATGGGGAAGGTCGGCCAGGGCTGGCCGGCGTTCCGCTCGTCGCCCGGCTTCGGCATGATCTCCAGCTGCGTGACCGAGGCCGCGCCCTGGCGGTGCGCCGTACCGACGCAGTCCGCGCCGGTGTCGCCGCCGCCGATGACGACGACGTGCTTGCCCTCGGCGGTGATCGGCGGGGCCACGAAGTCGCCCTCGACGACCTTGTTGGCGAGCGGCAGGTACTCCATCGCCTGGTGGATGCCGTTCAGCTCCCGGCCCGGGACGGGCAGGTCGCGGGCGGTGGTGGCGCCGGCGGCGATGACGACCGCGTCGTACCGGTTGCGCAGCGCCGTCGCCGGCATGTCACGGCCGATCTCGACGCCCGTGCGGAACTTGGTGCCCTCCGCGCGCATCTGCTCGATGCGGCGGTTGATGTGCCGCTTCTCCATCTTGAACTCGGGGATGCCGTAGCGGAGGAGGCCTCCGATGCGGTCCGCGCGCTCGTAGACGGCGACGGTGTGGCCGGCCCGGGTCAGCTGCTGGGCGGCGGCGAGACCGGCCGGGCCCGAGCCGATGACGGCGACGGTCTTGCCGGAGAGGCGCTCGGGCGCCTGCGGCTTGACGTCACCCCCGTCCCAGGCCTTGTCGATGATGGAGACTTCGACGTTCTTGATGGTGACGGCCGGCTGGTTGATGCCGAGCACGCACGCGGACTCGCAGGGCGCCGGGCAGAGGCGGCCGGTGAACTCCGGGAAGTTGTTGGTGGCGTGCAGGCGCTCCTGCGCCGCCGACCAGTCCTCGCGGTAGGCGTAGTCGTTCCACTCGGGGATCAGGTTCCCGAGGGGGCAGCCGTTGTGGCAGAACGGGATGCCGCAGTCCATGCAGCGGCCGGCCTGCTTGCTGATGATCGGCAGCAGGGAGCCGGGGACGTAGACCTCGTTCCAGTCCCTGACGCGCTCGCCCACCGGTCGGGTCTGGGCGACTTCGCGCCCGGTGGTCAGGAAGCCCTTGGGGTCAGCCATGGGACGCAGCCTCCATCATCTTCTCGGTGGTCTCGGTCTCGGAGAGACCGGCGAGCTCAGCGGCGTCCTTGGCGGCGAGCACTGCCTTGTACGTGGTGGGGATGATCTTGCTGAACCGGGCCGCGGCAGCGTCCCAGTCGGCGAGGAGCTTCTCGGCGACCGTGGAGCCGGTCTCCTCGAAGTGGCGGCGCACGACGTCGTGCAGCCAGGTCTTGTCGGTGTCCGACAGGGCCTCGATCGCCTCCAGGTTCCCGGAGTTGACGTTGTCCCGGTCGAGGTCGATCACGTACGCGACACCGCCCGACATGCCGGCCGCGAAGTTGCGGCCGGTCTCGCCGAGGACGACCGCCGTGCCACCGGTCATGTACTCGCAACCGTGGTCGCCCACGCCCTCCGAGACGACCAGGGCGCCGGAGTTGCGGACGCAGAAGCGCTCGCCGGTGCGGCCGCGGAGGAACAGCTCGCCGCCGGTGGCGCCGTAGCCGATCGTGTTGCCCGCGATGGTGGAGTACTCGGCCAGGTGGTCGGCGCCCCGGTCGGGGCGGACGATGACACGGCCGCCGGAGAGGCCCTTGCCGACGTAGTCGTTGGCGTCGCCCTCCAGACGGAGCGTGACACCGGCCGGCAGGAAGGCGCCGAAGGACTGGCCCGCGGAGCCGGTGAAGGTGATGTCGATGGTGTCGGCCGGGAGGCCGGCGCCGCCGAACTTCTTCGTCACCTGGTGGCCGAGCATGGTGCCGACGGTCCGGTTGATGTTGCGGATCGGGACCTGGGCGCGGACCGGCTGGGCCTCCTCGGCGGAGGCGGCGTTCAGGGCCTCGGCGGCGAGCTGGATCAGCTCGTTGTCGAGGGCCTTCTCCAGGCCGTGGTCCTGCTCGACCAGGGCGTGGCGGACCGCGCCCTCGGGCAGCTCGGGCACGTAGAAGAGCGGCTCCAGGTCGAGACCCTGCGCCTTCCAGTGCGTGACCGCGCGGCTGGTGTCGAGCAGCTCGGCGTGGCCGACGGCCTCTTCGAGGGTGCGGAAGCCCAGCTCGGCGAGGAGCTCGCGGACCTCCTCGGCGATGAACTCGAAGAAGTTGACGACGAACTCGGCCTTGCCGGAGAAGCGGTCGCGCAGGACCGGGTTCTGGGTGGCGATGCCGACCGGGCAGGTGTCCAGGTGGCAGACGCGCATCATGACGCAGCCGGAGACGACGAGCGGCGCGGTCGCGAAACCGAACTCCTCGGCGCCGAGCAGCGCGGCGATGACCACGTCACGGCCGGTCTTCAGCTGACCGTCGGTCTGGACGACGATCCGGTCGCGCAGGCCGTTGAGCAGCAGCGTCTGCTGGGTCTCGGCGAGGCCGAGCTCCCAGGGACCGCCCGCGTGCTTCAGGGAGGTCAGCGGCGAGGCGCCCGTACCGCCGTCGTGGCCGGAGATGAGGACGACGTCCGCGTGGGCCTTGGAGACACCGGCGGCGACCGTGCCGACGCCGACCTCGGAGACCAGCTTCACGTGGATGCGGGCGACCGGGTTGGCGTTCTTGAGGTCGTGGATCAGCTGAGCCAGGTCCTCGATGGAGTAGATGTCGTGGTGCGGCGGCGGCGAGATGAGGCCGACGCCCGGCGTCGAGTGACGCGTCTTGGCGACCCACGGGTAGACCTTGTGGCCGGGCAGCTGGCCGCCCTCGCCGGGCTTGGCGCCCTGGGCCATCTTGATCTGGATGTCGTCCGCGTTGACCAGGTACTCGCTGGTGACGCCGAAGCGGCCGGAGGCGACCTGCTTGATCGCGGAGCGGCGCGCCGGGTCGTACAGGCGCTCCGGGTCCTCGCCGCCCTCACCGGTGTTGGACTTGGCGCCCAGCTGGTTCATGGCGATCGCGAGCGTCTCGTGCGCCTCGCGGGAGATGGAGCCGTACGACATGGCGCCGGTGGAGAAGCGCTTGACGATCTCGGAGACCGGCTCGACCTCGTCGATGGAGATCGGGGTGCGGCCTTCGGTGGCGAAGCCGAAGAGGCCGCGGAGCGTCATGAGGCGCTCGGACTGCTCGTTCACCCGGTCCGTGTACTTCTTGAAGATGTCGTACCGCTTGGTGCGCGTGGCGTGCTGCAGGCGGAAGACGGTCTCCGGGTCGAACAGGTGCGGCTCGCCCTCGCGGCGCCACTGGTACTCGCCGCCGATGTCCAGGGCGCGGTGCGCCGAGGGGACGCCGGAGACGGGGTACGCCTTGGCGTGGCGGGCGGCGACCTCCTTGGCGACGACGTCGAGACCGGCGCCGCCGATCTTGGTGGCCGTGCCGTTGAAGTACGTGGCGACGAAGGTCTCGTCGAGGCCGACGGCCTCGAAGACCTGGGCGCCGCGGTAGGAGGCGACGGTGGAGATGCCCATCTTGGACATGACCTTGAGGACGCCCTTGCCGAGGGCGTAGATCAGGTTCCGGATGGCCTGCTCGGGCTCCAGGCCCTCGATGAAGGTGCCGGCGCGGACCAGGTCCTCGACGGACTCCATCGCCAGGTACGGGTTGACCGCCGCGGCGCCGTAGCCGATGAGCAGGGCGACGTGGTGGACCTCGCGGACGTCGCCGGCCTCGACGAGCAGACCCACCTTGGTGCGCTGCTTGGTGCGGATGAGGTGGTGGTGGACGGCCGCGGTGAGCAGCAGCGAGGGGATCGGCGCGTGCTCGGCGTCGGAGTGCCGGTCGGAGAGCACGATGAGGCGGGCGCCGCCCTCGATGGCGGTGTCGGCCTCGGCGCAGATGGCCTCGATGCGGGCGGCGAGGGCCTCGCCGCCGCCGGAGACCCGGTAGAGGCCGGAGAGGGTCGCGGCCTTCATGCCGGGCATGTCGCCGTCGGCGTTGATGTGGATGAGCTTGGCGAGCTCGTCGTTGTCGATCACCGGGAAGGGCAGCGTGACGCTGCGACACGACACGGCGGTCGGCTCGAGGAGGTTGCCCTGCGGGCCGAGGGAGGACCGCAGCGAGGTGACGAGCTCCTCGCGGATGGCGTCCAGCGGCGGGTTCGTGACCTGCGCGAAGAGCTGCGTGAAGTAGTCGAAGAGCAGCCGCGGGCGGGCGGACAGGGCCGCGATCGGCGAGTCCGTGCCCATGGAGCCGATGGGCTCGGCGCCGCTGCGGGCCATCGGGGCGAGGATGACGCGGAGCTCTTCCTCGGTGTAGCCGAAGGTCTGCTGGCGGCGGGTGACCGAGGCGTGGGTGTGCACGATGTGCTCGCGCTCGGGGAGGTCGGAGAGCTCGATCTCGCCGGTCTCCAGCCACTCCTCGTAGGGGTGCTCGGCGGCGAGGGCGGCCTTGATCTCGTCGTCCTCGACGATGCGGTGCTCGGCGGTGTCGACGAGGAACATCTTGCCGGGCTGGAGGCGGCCCTTGCGGACGACCTTGGCGGGGTCGATGTCGAGGACGCCGACCTCGGAGGAGAGGACGACGAGGCCCTCGTCGGTGACCCAGTAGCGGCCGGGGCGCAGACCGTTGCGGTCGAGGACCGCGCCGACCTGGACGCCGTCGGTGAAGGTGACGCAGGCCGGGCCGTCCCAGGGCTCCATCATCGTGGAGTGGTACTGGTAGAAGGCGCGGCGGGCCGGGTCCATGGTCTCGTGGTTCTCCCACGCCTCCGGGACCATCATCAGGACCGCGTGCGGCAGGGAGCGGCCGCCGAGGTGGAGGAGCTCCAGGACCTCGTCGAAGGAGGCCGAGTCGGAGGCGTCCGGGGTGCAGATCGGGAAGATCCGCTCCAGGGAGCCCTCGCCGAAGACGGTGGAGTCGAGCTGCGCCTCGCGGGCGGTCATCCAGTTCCGGTTGCCCTTGACGGTGTTGATCTCACCGTTGTGGGCGACGAAGCGGTACGGGTGGGCCAGCGGCCAGCTCGGGAAGGTGTTGGTGGAGAACCGGGAGTGGACCAGGGCCACGGCCGTGGCGCAGCGGCGGTCCGACAGGTCCGGGAAGAAGGGCTCCAGCTGGCCGGTGGTCAGCATGCCCTTGTAGACGATGGTGCGGGCGGAGAGCGACGGGAAGTACGTCGCGGCCTCGCGCTCGGCGCGCTTGCGCAGCACGAAGGCCTTGCGGTCGAGCGCGATGCCCGTGTGCTCGCCGTCGGCGACGAAGAGCTGGCGGAAGACCGGCATGGTGGCGCGGGCGGAGGCACCGAGCAGCTCGGGGGCGACGGGGACCTCGCGCCAGCCGAGGACGGTGAGGCCCTCTTCGGCGGCGATCGTCTCGATCTTCGCGGCGGTCTCGTCGGTGCCGTCCTCGGGGAGGAAGGCGATGCCGACGGCGTACGCGCCGGCCTCGGGGAGGGCGAATCCGGCGACCTCGCGGAGGAAGGCGTCCGGGACCTGGAGCAGGATGCCGGCGCCGTCACCGGAGTCGGGCTCGGAGCCGGTGGCGCCGCGGTGCTCGAGGTTGCGCAGTACGGTCAGCGCCTGCTCGACCAGCGCGTGGCTGGCTACACCGGTGAGGGTGGCCACGAACCCGACACCACAGGCGTCGTGTTCGTTACGGGGGTCGTACATCCCCTGCGGAGCGGGGCGACCGTCCATGGGCGACCAGGCGTCGGAACGCATCGGCTCTCCCGTCGTCGTCGTGGCATATGGAGCTGCCGAGGGACGACGTTGGCCCTCCGCGAAATTTCGTGCAGGTTACATGATGGCTGGCTTCTCGCGAAGTGGATAGCTCATTCCAGCATGCGGACACCGCCGATACGGAGCGGTGGTGTGGGTTCACCTGTGGGGTGCGGCGACAGAGGCTGTCCCGCGGGGGACGGATCGATGGTCCGGAGATTGTTCGGGTCTCCGACGACCCGCCACTGGGGGTGGGCTTCGTTGCCCGGTGACGCTCAGGCCTCTTTCCCGTTGGTCACGGGTTCGAAACCGCCGAGTAACCGGCTACTTATGTGGCGTCCTGCATAGTGTCTCATCGAGGTGGCGGATCGGGCCAGGGATATACGTCACAGCCGATCCGCGCCGTATGTCCCGAAAAGGTGCCACGAAAAGACCGAGAGGCCCTTTTCGGGGGCCTCTCGGTCTTGCGTCCGGGTGCGAAATCCGCACGTGAGCCGCTGCGCTACAACGCGGCCCCGAAGAGCATGCCGAGCCCGTACGTGACGGCCGCGGCGGCACCACCCAGGACGAGCTGGCGCATACCGCTGAAGAGCCAGCCGCGGGCGGTCACGCGGGCCACCAGGGCGCCGCAGGCGAAGAGCCCGAGGAGCGCGAGCAGCACGGCCGGCCAGAGCGCGGTCGCACCGAGCAGGTACGGCAGGACGGGCAGGAGCGCGCCGAGCGCGAAGGAGCCGAAGGACGACACGGCGGCGACCGTCGGCGACGGCAGGTCGTCCGGGTCGATGCCGAGCTCCTCGCGGGCGTGGATCTCCAGGGCCTGCTCCGGGTCCTTCGACAACTGCATCGCGACCTCGCGGGCGAGCGCGGGCTCGACGCCGCGGGAGACGTAGAGCGCGGCGAGCTCCTCCATCTCGTCGATGGGGTGCTTGCGCAACTGGCGGCGCTCGACGTCCAGTTCGGCCTGGACGAGCTCGCGCTGCGAGGCGACGGAGGTGTACTCGCCGGCCGCCATGGAGAAGGCGCCCGCGGCGAGGCCCGCGAGGCCGGTGATGACGATGGTCTGCGAGGAGACCGCGCCACCGGCGACGCCGGTCATGAGGGCGAGGTTGGAGACGAGTCCGTCCATCGCGCCGAACACCGCCGGGCGCAGCCAACCGCCGTTCACGTCACGGTGCGTGTGGTTGTCGCGGTGGGCCTCGTGCAGTGGCGCGTGCGCTTCGATGATGGACATGGTTCTCCCCTCGTTCCGGCGGGCCGGGATGCACCCGCCGCCCCCAACACCGTCGAAAATACGCCCGATGTAAGGGGCGCGCCAGCAAGCCAGGCCGTACTTACTAAGGCCCGCCTCAGTGAGGTGAACCCAACCTGGCGAGGTGTCAGGCGGGTGACAGAGACGTTTCTTCGGCGAGTTCGCGGCCCGTGGTGGCACAGATCCAGGCAACGGGGCGCCGCTGGCGGCGCCTCCACCGAGGAAGGGGCGCGAGATGGTGAACAGCACGGCCTGCGACACGCGTGAACGGGCGAGAGGGGCACTGCTCGGCCTCGCCGTCGGCGACGCGCTCGGCGCGCCCGCGGAGAACATGCGGCCCTCCGAGATCCGCCGCCGCTGGGGCCGCATCGAGGGCTTCGTGACGGACAGTCCGGCGGGCACCGACGACACGGAGTACGCCATCTTCTCGGCGCTGCTCCTCGCCCGGCACGGCTCGGCCCTCACCGTCCACCACGTCGAACGGGCCTGGCACCACTGGATCGCCGACCTCGACGAAGGCCCCTTCCGCGGCGCGGGCTTCTCGGAGCGCGGCACCCTGGAGAACCTCCGCCGGGGCCTGGCGGCGCCAATCTCGGCCCAGCACCGCCACGCGTGGTCGGACGGCCTGGCCATGCGCGCGGCGCCCTTCGGCGTCTTCGCGGCGGGGCGCCCGGCGGAGGCGGCCCGGCTGGTCGCGATCGACGGCAGCGTCAGCCACGACGGGGAGGGCATCTACGGCGGCCAGGCGGTGGCGGCGGGAGTCGCGGCGGCGATGACGGGAGCGACGGTCACGTCGGTGATCGCGGCGGCCCTGTCCGTGGTCCCCATGGACTCCTGGACGGCCCGCTCGCTGCGCCGCGCGGTCGTCGCGGCGCAGCGGGTCCAGCCGGACCCGCTCACCCGCGAACGCCAGGTCCGCTCGGCCGTCGTCATCGGCGGCTACCCGTGGACGGACCTCGCCCCGGAGGCGGTGGGCCTGGCCTTCGGCGCCTTCGCGGCGGCCCGCGGCGACTTCCGCACGGCGGTCCTGACGGCGGTCAACATGGGCCGCGACGCGGACACGACGGCAGCGGTGGCGGGCGCGCTGGCGGGCGCGGCGGGCGGAGTGGACGCGATCCCGGCGGACTGGGCCTCGGCCATCGCCCCGGTGACGGGCAGCTGCCTGCCGTCGATGCGCGGCTACCACGTCCTGGACGTGGCCGACCTCCTGACCCCGGAGGAGGCAGCATGAGCGCGGACGTGACGACGACGGCGACCGAAACCGCCGGTGGCGCCACGGGCCTCGCGGACGCCGCGGACGCCGCGGGCCTCACGGGCGCCATGGGCGCCGCCGCCCCCGCTGTGGGCGATCGTTCCGCAGGGCGAGAGCTTGGCGGAGGGTGGGCACAGCCCCCGATGCCGGGCTCCGACCCGGCGATCGATGCCCTGCTGGACCCCGCCCCGGTGCGGGGCAAGGACCCCGAGGTCGGCGCGCTCCGGGCCACCGCCCCGGTGCGGGGCAAGGACCCCGAGGTCGGCGCGCTCCGGGCCACCGCCCCGGTGCGGGGCACCGGCTCCTGGGGCGGCGCCCGGAAGGCCCCGCAGGAAAACGCGCCCCACAGGGCGACCCGCGACAAGACCGAGGGCCTCCTCCTCGGGCTCGCCGCAGGCGACGCCGCCGGCTGGCCCGCCGCCCGCCACCGCGCCGCCCGCATGCCCGAATGGACCCGCCGCCTCACCCGAGAACTCGACACCTTCGCCGAGCAGAACGCGACGACCACCCTCCCCGTCCCCATCGCCCTCAACCAGCCCCCCGAGCCCCTCCGTCTGGGCCCCTCCGACGACGCCGAGTGGGCGGTCTTCACCGCCGAGGCGATCCTCACCTCCGACGGCCCCGTCTTCGCCGCCCTCCCCCCGGACCGCCGCCTCCGCGCCGCCGTCGACCTCGCCTGGAACTCCCTCGCGGGCCAGATCGCCGCCGCGGCCGACCGCGCCCCCGAGGTCGAGTCGGCCGTACTCCCCCTCCGGGCCCGGATCTCGGTCCGCGCGGGCCTCGGCAACCTCGCCACCGGGCTGCGCCCGCCCGCCACGGGCCACGACAACCCGCACTTCTTCGACGACGCCGCCTGCGTCCGCGCCGCGGTCCTCGCCGTCGTCCACCCCGGCGACCCCCACGCGGCCGCCGAACTCGCCGAGTTCGACGCGCGGTACACCCAGGACGGCGACGGGGTGCACGGCGCCCGCGCCACGGCGGCGGCCGTCGCCGCGGCCCTGGGCGGGGCGACGGTCGACGAGGCCGTCGAGGCGGCGCTCGCCGAACTCCCGCCCGTCACCGAGATCGGCCGCAACGCCCGGCACGCCATGAAGCTCGCCCAGGCCGCCGACTCCGCCTTCGAACTGGTCCCCCTCCTGGAGCACCAGATCGTGGACCACGTCTACAGCTACGGCATCGCCGCCGCCGAGACCGTCCCGGTCGCCCTGGCCCTCGCCACCGCAGCCCGGGGCGAGATGACGGCCGCGGTACCGGCCGCCGCCTGTCTCTCCCGGGTCGCCGACTCGGCCCCGGCACTCGCGGGCGCGCTCACCGGCGCGCTGGGCGGCGGCCGTTCGGTCCCGGCGAGCTGGCGCGAGACGTGCAGGACGCTCGCGGGCTGCGCGCTGCCCCGTCTCGCGGGCACGGACCTGGTGGAACTCGCCGGGCTGCTCGGAGCCACGGAACCGGCCGCCCCAGGTGGACAATTCCGACATGACACCCACACTGGATGTGCCCAGCCTGGATGACCGGATCACCGGCAGTCTCCTCGGGGCCGCCGTCGGCGACGCCCTCGGCGGCCCCGTCGAGGGCTACACCCCCGACCAGATCCTGGAACGCCACGGCGGCCGCGTCACCGGGATCGTCGGCCCCTGGAACGGCGGCGACTGGCGCACCGCCCGGCCCATCGCGCCGTACCACAAGGGCGACGGGCACGTCACCGACGACACCTTGATGACCCACGCGCTGATCCGGGTGTACGAGAAGGTCCGCGGCCACCTCGACGCGTACGCCGTCGCGGACCACCTCGTCCCCGAACTCATCGGCTCCCCCGTCTGGATCCCGGAGCTGGAGGCCGAGGCGCTCCCCCTCCAGCGGATCTTCCTCGCCGAGAAGTGGATCGTGGCCCGGCTCCACTACGGCCATGCGGACCCCCGCGAGGCGGGCACCGGAAACATCGTCAACTGCGGTGCCGCGATGTACATGGCGCCGGTCGGCCTGGTCAACGCCGCCCACCCGGCGGCCGCCTACGCCGAGGCGATCGACCTGACGGGCGCGCACCAGTCCTCGTACGGACGGGAGGCGGCGGGCGTCTTCGCGGCGGCGGTCGCGGCGGCCTGCGTGCCGGGCGCGACGCCGGCCTCGGTGGTGGAGACGGCCCTGTCGCTCGCGAAGGACGGGACGTACGCGGCGATCAAGGCGGTCACCGAAGCGGCCGCCGGGCACCGGGACTTCGAGTCCGCGCTCGTTCCGCTCCGCAGGGCGGTGGCCCCCTTCGACACGGTCGGCCCCGACTACCGGGCCCCGTCCCTGGGCGCCCGCCGCCCCTCCCGCCTGCACGCGATCGAGGAACTCCCCGTGGCCCTCGGCATGCTCCTGGTCGGCGAGGGCGACTACCGCCGTACGGTCCTGGGCGCGGTCAACTACGGCCGCGACTGCGACTCGATCGCCACGATGGCGGGCGCGATCGCGGGAGCGCTGCACGGCGAGTCCGCGGTCCCCGCGGAGTGGGCGAAGCGGGTGGCGGAGGCGAGCCGGCTGGACCTGCACGGACCGGCGAGGGCGCTGGCGGAGGTGACGCGCGAGATCTTCGCCGGGGACGCGGCCGTCCGCCGCTCCCACGAGGCGGCCTTCGCGACGCTGACGAGCGCGGACCGATGACCCTCCGCGTGACCTGGGTCCAGCCGGAGGACCTGGTGGGCCACGAACTCCGCCTGGCGTCGGAGGACGGCCGCGAGGCCGGTGCTCTGGCGGCCCGCTGGACGGCGGCGGGCGGCCCCCCGGCGCCGACGTCGGCCGGCGCGTCGGCGGTCCCCCGCCCGGACCTCCGCCCCCTGGCGGAAGAACTCCTGGACGCCCTGGCGTCCCTCCCGTCCCCCCTGTCACCCCACGAGCCCACGCCCCTACCCGTGATCCAGGCCCTGACGACGGCCCCCCGTGTGGGCAATCGTCCCGCAGGGCGGGACAGGTGGGCACACGGGACGGCGCCCCCGGCGGCGCCTCCGCGTTCCGGGCCTGAACCCGCACCACCGGTGACGGTGCACACGAGTGCGGGTCCAGGTTCAGTAGCCTCTGGCGCCGGCAAGGGCGCCGTCCCGTTGTGCCCACCCTCCCCCAAGCTCTCGGCTTCGCTCGAGCAGGGGGGACCCCCATCGCCCCTTGCGGAACGCCTGCCCACAACGGGGAGGGACACCGGCCTCCAGGACCGCCTCCACGCCGCCTGGCTCGGCCGCGCCGCAGGATGTCTGCTCGGGAAGCCCGTCGAGAAGCTGCCCCTACACGCCATCCGCGCCCTCGCCCGGGCCGCCGGCAACTGGCCCCTCACCTCCTGGTTCACCGCCCGCGGCGTCCCGCCCGAGCTGCTCGCCGCGCACCCGTGGAACCGTCGCTCCGCAGGCACCTCCCTCGCCGAGAACATCGACGGCATGCCCGAGGACGACGACCTCAACTACCCCCTCCTCAACCTGCTGCTCCTCCAGCGGTACGGCCGCGACTTCACCACCGCCGACGTCGCCCGCCTCTGGCTCGACGAACTCCCCGCAGGCCGCACCTTCACGGCCGAGCGCGTCGCCTACCGCAACCTCCTCGACGGCGTCGAACCGCCGCTGACCGCCCTCCGCCGCAACCCCTTCCGCGAGTGGATCGGCGCCCAGATCAGGGCCGACGTGCACGGCTGGACCCACCCCGGCGACCCGGTGGCCGCGGCCGCCCAGGCCCACCGGGACGCGGTGCTCACGCACACCGCCAACGGCGTGTACGGCGCGATGTTCGTCGCCGCCACCCTCGCCACCGCCGCGACCGGCACGGCGGACGTCCATCAGTCGCTCGCCGCCGGCCTCGGCGTCGTCCCGCCGCGCTCGCGGCTGGCCCGGGCCGTCCGTCTCGGAATCGAGACGGCCGGCGCCACCGCCGACTTCGACACCGTCGTCGACCGCCTGCACGCCGAACTCGGCGGGTACCACTGGGTGCATGCCGTCCCCAACGCCGCCGTGCTCGCCGCCGCCCTCACCCACGGTGACGGCGACTTCTCCCGCTCCGTCTGCGCGGCGGTCTCCGGCGGCTGGGACACCGACTCCAACGGCGCCACCGCCGGTTCGGTCGCCGGGCTGCTCGCCGGGCACCCGGACCGGCTTCCCGAGCGCTGGACCGCCCCGCTCAAGAACCGTCTGGCGACCTCGGTGCCGTCCTTCGACGGCATCGGCTTCGACACCCTCGCCGAACTGACCCACACGGAGGCTGTACGCCCATGACCAGCATCGTCGTGCTCGGCAGCACGAACATGGACCTCGTCACCTATGTGCCACGGGCCCCCGCCCTCGGTGAGACGGTCACCGGCCGCTCCTTCCGTACGATCCCCGGCGGCAAGGGCGCCAACCAGGCCGTCGCCGCCGCCCGGGCGGGCGCCGAGGTGGCGATGATCGGCGCGGTCGGCGCGGACGACTTCGGGGCGCGGCTGCGCGACACCCTGGAGCACTGCGCGGTGGACACCGATCTGCTGCGCACCGCCGAGGGCTCCTCGGGCACCGCCCACATCGTCGTGGACGACGAGGGCGGGAACGCGATCGTCGTCGTCCCCGGCGCCAACGGCACCGTCACCTCCCTCACCCATGGCGACGAGGCCCTCATCGGCACCGCCGACGCCCTGCTCCTCCAGCTCGAACTCCCCCTATCCGTCGTCGTCGAGGGCGCCGTCACCGCCCGTCGGCTCGGCGTCCGCACCGTGCTCACGCCCGCCCCCGCGCAGCCCCTCCCGCCGGAACTCCTCGCCGCCGTCGACCTGTTGGTGCCCAACGAGCACGAGGCCACCGCGCTGACCGGGCTCACCGACCCGCGCGAGGCCGCGCAGGCCCTGCTGCGGGACGTGCCCGAGGTGGTCGTCACCCTGGGCGCGGCCGGCAGCCTGTACGCGGTGCGCGGCGCCGAGCCGGTCGCCGTGCCCGCGCCCCGGGTCCGGGCCGTGGACACCACGGGGGCCGGTGACACCTTCGTCGGCGCCCTCGCGGTCGCCCTCGGCGAGGGCCGTCCCGCCCCGGAGGCGCTCGCCTGGGCGCAGACGGCCGCCGCGCTCTCCGTCCAGCGCGAGGGCGCGTCGACCTCGATGCCGTACCGCGTCGAGATCGAGGCCGCCTTCCGCTCCCCGCACACCCTGGAGGCCGACGCCGTATGACCGTTCACGCCCCGACCGCCACGTCCGAGAGCCCCGAGAGCCCCGAAAGTCCCGCGGCGCCCCTGCACGGGCTGCGCGTCCTGGATCTCGCGACCCTCTTCGCCGGCCCGCTGGCCGCCATGATGCTGGGCGACTTCGGCGCCGACGTCGTCAAGGTCGAGCATCCCCGCAAGCCGGACCCGTCCCGTGGCCACGGCCCCGCCAAGGACGGCGTCGGCCTGTGGTGGAAGGTCCTCGGCCGGAACAAGCGGGCGATCACCCTCGATCTCTCCTCGCCGGGCGGCCGTGACACCCTGCTCGCGCTCGCCGCCGAGGCGGACGTCATCGTGGAGAACTTCCGCCCCGGCACCCTGGAACGCTGGGGTCTGGGCTGGGAGGAGCTGTCCACCGTCAACCCGCGTCTGGTGCTGGCCCGCGTCACCGGCTTCGGCCAGTTCGGCCCGTACGCCCACCGGCCCGGCTTCGGCACGCTCGCCGAGGCGATGAGCGGCTTCGCCGCCATCACGGGCGAGCCGGACGGCCCGCCGACCCTGCCGCCCTTCGGCCTCGCCGACTCGATCGCCGCCCTCGCCACGGCGTACGCGGTGATGACCGCGCTGACCGCGAGGACGGCGACCGGCCGCGGCCAGGTCGTCGACATGGCGATCATCGAACCGATGCTCTCCGTCATCGGACCCCACCCCCTCTGGTACGACCAGCTCGGTTACGTCCAGCCCAGGACCGGCAACCGCTCCCGCAACAACGCGCCGCGCAACACCTACCGGACCTCCGACGGCTCCTGGGTCGCCGTCTCCACCTCCGCCCAGTCGATCGCCGAGCGGGTGCTGCGGCTCGTCGGCCGCCCGGAGCTGATCGACGAGCCGTGGTTCGCCGACGGTACGGGCCGGGCCGAGCACGCGGACGTCCTGGACGAGGCGGTCGGCTCGTGGATCGCCCGGCACACCCGCGACGAGGCGATGGCGGCGTTCGAGAAGGCGGAGGCGGCCATCGCCCCCGTCTACGACATCCGGGACGTCGTCGCCGACCCCCAGTACCAGGCGCTGCGCACCGTGACCGAGGTCCAGGACCCGGAGCTCGGTCCGATCAAGATGCAGAACGTCCTCTTCCGCCTCTCCGAGACCCCCGGTGCCATCCGCTGGTCCGGCCGGCCGCACGGCGCCGACACCACCGCCGTCCTCGCCGAACTCGGCCTCAGCCCCGCCGAGATCGACGCCCTCCGCGAGCAAGGAGCGGTATGAGCCCTCTCAGCGGTCCCGCCGGAAAGGAACGGACGGGCGCGCCCCGCGTCCCCCCGCTCACCCCGCACACCCCCCTCACCTGGCTGTACGCACCCGGCGACCGCCCCGATGTGGTCCGCAAGGCGCTGTCGTCCGGCGCCGACGTCGTGATCGTCGATCTGGAGGACGCGGTCGCCCCGCACCGCAAGGCGTACGCCCTGGACGCCACGGTCGATCTCCTCGCGGACGTCCACCCCGTCCCGGTCCACGTCCGCGTCCACACGCCGCTCGACATCCCCACCCTGGCCTCCCTCCCCGGCCTGCGCGGTCTTCGTGTACCCAAGGTGACACACGCCACTGACATCCACCGGATCGCGAGCCTCGCCCCGGGCCTCCCGCTCTATCCGCTCCTGGAGAACGCCCTCGCGGTGGAGCACGCCTACGCCATCGCCACCGCCCATCCCGCCGTCCGCGGCATCGCGCTCGGCGAGGCCGACCTCCGTGCCGACCTGGGGGTACGGGAGGACAGTGCGCTCGACTGGCCGCGCGGCCGGGTGGTGGTCGCGGCCCGCGCGGCCGCCCTCCCGCCGCCGGCCCAGTCGGTCCATCCGGACGTCGCCGACCTGGAGGCGCTGGCCGCCGGCTGCGTCCGGGGCCGGGCGATGGGCTTCCTGGGCCGGGCGGCGATCCACCCCCGCCAGCTCCCGGTCATCGAGCGCGCCTACCTCCCGACCCCGGAGGAGGTCGACGCGGCCCGTGAGGTCGTCGAGGCGGCCGCGGCGGAGCGGGGCGCCCTCGCGCTCCCGGACGGCCGTTTCGTGGACGCTGCGGTGGTGGAGGGCGCCCACCGGGTCCTCGCCCTCGCGTCCCGCGCGGGCTGAGGCACAGAAGAGGACCCCCAGGAGAGGACACAGAAGAAAGGGCCGCCGGAACCTCTCGGTTCCGACGGCCCTCAGGCTGTGGTGGATCAGCTCTTGGCGGCCGAGCCGGCGCCGTGATCGGCGCCGTCGCCGTCGGTCTCCCTGTCCTCGTCCCCGGGACCGTCGGTCTTGTCCTCCACGGCGTCGGTGACCTCGGCGGCCTCGGCACCCTCGACGGCGTCCGTCTTCTCGGCCTTCTCGGCCTTCTCGGCGGCGAGCTTCTCCGCGGCCCTCGGCTCCACGATCTCCTCGCGGCCGGGCCGCAGGCGGGCCGAGACGATCATGTAGACCACGGCCAGCAGGCCGACGACGATCGCGGTCCACACGTTGAGCCGCAGTCCCAGGATGTGATGCGCCTCGTCGACGCGCAGGGCCTCGGTCCACACGCGGCCCGAGCAGTACGCCGCGACGTACAGCGCGAAGGCGCGGCCGTGGCCCAGCTTGAAGCGGCGGTCGGCCCAGATGACCAGGAAGCCGACGGCGACGTTCCACAGCGACTCGTACAGGAAGGTGGGGTGGTACAGGCCCGCCTCGCGGTTGGGGCCCTCGGTGATCTTCAGCGCCCACGGCACGTCGGTCGGCTTGCCGTACAGCTCCTGGTTGAACCAGTTGCCCCAGCGGCCGATGGCCTGGGCGAAGGCGATGCCGGGGGCGATGGCGTCCGCGTACACGGGCAGGGAGATGCCGCGGCGGCGACAGCCGATCCAGGCGCCCACCGCGCCGAGCGCGATGGCACCCCAGATCCCGAGGCCGCCCTCCCAGATCTTGAAGGCGTCGACCCAGTTCTCACCCTCGCTGAAGTACAGCTGGTAGTCGGTGATCACGTGATAGAGGCGTCCGCCGACGAGGCCGAAGGGCACCGCCCAGACGGCGATGTCGGCCACGGTGCCGGCGGTGCCGCCCCGGGCGATCCAGCGCTTGTTGCCGAGCCAGACGGCGACGAAGACACCGATGATGATGCAGAAGGCATAGCCGCGCAGCGGGATCGGTCCGAGGTGGATCACGCCGGTCGACGGGCTGGGAATGTAGGCAAGGTCCATGGCAGGACCGACGCTACCTTGCCGGGCGGGCAGGACGGCAGCCCACCCGGCAACTTCTGGATAACCAATCCCGTGACTAGCCCGCCGACGGGGAGGCCGTGCCCGGCTTCTTGCCCTTGTTGGCCTCGGCGACCCACTTCTTCAGGTTCTCCGGGGAGATCTGCTCGTTCCCCTTGGTCGGGAAGATCGATTCTCCGTTGAGGAGGACGGACGGGGTGCCGCGGAAGCCGCCGTTCTGGAAGGCCTCGTTCGACTTCTTCACCCAGCTGTCGTGCGTGCCGTCGTTCACACAGCTGCGGAAGGCCGGCGTGTCGAGCCCCGGCACCTTCGCCGCCAGCTCGATCAGCTTGGCGTTCTTGCCGTAGGCGTCGTCCGTCTCCGGCGGCTGGTTGATGTAGAGCGTGTCGTGGTACGCGGTGAACTTCCCCGCGTCCTGGGCGCACGCGGCCGCGTTCGCCGCGCGCAGCGAGCCGCTGCCGCCCATGTTCCCGTCGATGAGGGTGGCGAGGTGGTAGTCGGCCTTGAGCGCGCCGGAGGCCTCCAGCTCGTGGATCGAGTCCCGCATGACGTTCTCGAACTGGGCGCACGCCGGGCAGCGGAAGTCCTCCCAGATCGCGAGCGTCGACGGGGCGTCCGTCTTGCCCGTGGGGATGGCGGGCTTCGCGTCCTCGTCGGTCGCCCCGGTCGGCGCGACCACCGGGCCGGCCTTGTCGGATCCACCGTCCTTGTCGCCGCCGGCGGCGATCACGCCGACGACCGCGGCCAGGCCGAGGACACCGACCACCGCCGCCGACACGATCAGGACGCGCCGCTGCTTCTCGCGGGCCTTGTCGCGCTCGCGCTGCTCCTTGAGCCGCTCCCGCGCGCTCCGGCTACCGTCACCACTGTTCTTCTCGCTCACGCCCCTGGCAACGAACCGGGGAGGCACATCCGCGCCTCCCCGGTCCCAGATCCACCCATATGGGCTACGAAACGCGGCGGACGCCCTCGGCGAGTTCGGCCGCCAGTTCCCTTACGGCGGTGAGGCCGGCCGCTTCGTCGCCGTCGGCGTCGAGGAGCCGCCGCACGAAGGCGGAGCCGACGATGACGCCGTCGGCGAAGCCCGCGACCTCCTTCGCCTGCGCGGCGTTGGAGACGCCGAGCCCCACGCACACGGGGAGCCCATGGCGGGAATGGTCGGTGGCGCGGGTGCGGCGGACCAGGTCGGCGGCCTGCTCGCCGACCGACTCGCGGGTGCCGGTGACGCCCATGAGCGAGGCGGCGTAGACGAAGCCGGAGCCGGCGGCCGTGATGGTGGCGAGGCGCTCGTCCTTGCTGCTGGGCGCGACGACGAAGACGGTCGCGAGACCGTGCTTGTCGGCGTGCTCGCGCCAGACGGCGGACTCCTGGACCGGCAGGTCGGGCAGGATGCAGCCCGCGCCGCCGGCTGCGGCGAGCTCCTCGGTGAATCGCTCGATGCCGTACCGGTCGATCGGGTTCCAGTACGTCATGACGAGGACGGGCTTGCCGGTGGCCGCGTGGGCCTCCTTGACCGTCCGCATGACGTCGGCGATCTTCACGCCGCCGCGCAGGGCGATGTCGTCGGCGGTCTGGATGACCGGCCCGTCGAGGACCGGGTCGCTGTGCGGGAGCCCGACCTCGACGACGTCGGCGCCGCCGTCGAAGACGGCCTTGATCGCGGAGATGCCGCCGTCGACGGTCGGGAAGCCGGCCGGCAGGTACGCGATGAGCGCGGCCCGGTTCTCGGCCTTGGCCTTGGCGAGGGTGTCGCTGAGCAGCTGGATGTTCCCGGTGGTCACTTGGCGTCCCCCTCGATCTCTGCGATGTCGGCGGCGTTCGCGGCCACCTCGGCGTCGGCTTCGTACAGGCCGAAATAGCGAGCGGCGGTATCCATGTCCTTGTCGCCGCGCCCGGAGAGGTTCACGAGGAGCAGGGCGTCCTTGCCGAGCTCCTTGCCGACCTCCAGGGCCCCGGCGAGGGCGTGCGCCGACTCGATGGCCGGGATGATGCCCTCCGTACGGGAGAGCAGCCGCAGCGCCTGCATGGCGGCGTCGTCGGTGACGGCCCGGTACTCGCCGCGCCCGCTGTCCTTGAGGTACGCGTGCTCGGGGCCGATGCCGGGGTAGTCCAGTCCGGCGGAGATCGAGTACGGCTCGGTGATCTGCCCCTCCTCGTCCTGGAGGACGTAGGAGCGGGAGCCGTGGAGGATGCCGGGCTCACCGGCGGTGAGGGTGGCCGCGTGCTCGCCGGTCTCGACGCCGTGGCCGGCCGGCTCGCAGCCGATCAGACGGACGTCCGCGTCCGGGACGAAGGCGTGGAAGAGGCCGATGGCGTTGGAGCCGCCGCCGACGCAGGCGATGGCCGCGTCGGGCAGGCGCCCGGTGCGCTCCAGGAGCTGGCGGCGGGCCTCGACGCCGATGACCCGGTGGAAGTCGCGGACCATGGCGGGGAAGGGGTGCGGGCCCGCGACGGTGCCGAACAGGTAGTGCGTGCGGTCCACGTTGGCGACCCAGTCGCGGAACGCCTCGTTGATGGCGTCCTTGAGGGTGCGGCTGCCGGACTTCACGGCGATGACCTCGGCGCCGAGCATCCGCATCCGGGCCACGTTGAGGGCCTGGCGCTGGGTGTCGACCTCGCCCATGTAGATGGTGCAGTCGAGGCCGAAGAGGGCGCAGGCGGTGGCGGTGGCGACGCCGTGCTGGCCTGCGCCGGTCTCGGCGATGACCCGCGTCTTGCCCATGCGCTTGGTCAGGAGGGCCTGCCCGAGCACGTTGTTGATCTTGTGCGAGCCGGTGTGGTTGAGGTCCTCGCGCTTGAGGAAGATCCGGGCGCCGCCGGCGTGCTCGGCGAACCGCGGGACCTCGGTGAGGGCGCTCGGCCGGCCGGTGTAGTTGACCATCAGGTCGTTGAGCTCGCGGGCGAACTCGGGGTCGGCCTTGGCCTTCTCGTACTCGACGGCGACCTCGTCGACGGCGGCGACGAGGGCCTCCGGGATGAACTTGCCGCCGTAGGCGCCGAAGTAGCCCTCCGGGCTGGGGACCTGGCCTTCCAGGTCCGGGATGAAGAACTCGCTGGACATGCGGATGCTCCTCGCGGGGCGGGTGCCCCGGGATACGTGGGGTCGATGGTCACGGTATGCGCGCGAGCCATTCCCGTACGTCAACGCCGCCGCCGTTGTGGGCAGGCGTTCCGCAAGGGGCGGAACGGGTGGGCACAACGGAACGGCGCCCCTTGCCGGGCCTGGGCTTCCGTGCCTGAACCCGCACCACGTCGTGCGCCGCGCGGTCGGTGCGGGTCAGGGCACAGGGGGCGGAGGCGCCGCCAAGGGCGCCGTCCCGTGTGCCCACCCGTTCCGCCCTGCGGAACGATTGCCCACACGGGGGTGGCGAAGGGCCAGGGCCTGAAGGGCTGGGCGTTGCTCTACGTGAAAGTGCGCGCGAGGCGCGGGCGCCATCGCATGCCGTTGACCTGGCCCGGCTCCGAGCCGATGACGTAGCGGACCCGGCGGCCGTGGACACGGCGGGCGGGCGCGCGGCAGCCGCGCGGCCGGCAGCCCCTGGCCAGCGGGGCGTGCTTGGAGACGGGGGCGGCGGCGGTACGGAGCCGGCCGCGGCGCCCCGAGGCGTCCGCGGGCACGCCCGGGCCGCCCGGGGCGGAGCCCAGGGCGGTCGGCGTGGCGCGGACGGCGGTCATGGCTGGGTCAGCTCCGGCCGTGACGCAGGGCGGGGTGCGCGCCGGCGGCGACGAGGTCGGCGACGGCGGCCTTCGGGTCGCGGCCGGTGACGAGGGACTCGCCGACGAGGACCGCGTCGGCGCCCGCGTTGGCGTAGGCGATGAGGTCGTGCGGGCCGCGGACGCCGGACTCGGCGACCTTGACGATGTGCGCGGGGATCTCGGGGGCGACGCGCTCGAAGGTGGAGCGGTCGACCTTGAGGGTCTTGAGGTTGCGCGCGTTGACGCCGATGATGCGGGCGCCCGCGTCGACGGCGCGCTCGACCTCCTCCTCGTCGTGGACCTCGACCAGCGGGGTGAGACCGATGGACTCGGCGCGCTCGATGAGGGAGACCAGCGCCTCCTGCTCCAGGGCGGCGACGATGAGGAGCGCGAGATCCGCTCCGTACGCCCGCGCCTCCCAGAGCTGGTACGCGGTGACGATGAAGTCCTTGCGCAGCACGGGGATGTCGACCCGGGCCCGGACGGCCTCCAGGTCGGCGAGGGAGCCGCCGAAGCGGCGCTGCTCGGTGAGGACGGAGATGACGGCCGCGCCGCCCGCCTCGTAGTCCGCGGCGAGACCCGCCGGGTCGGCGATCGCGGCGAGCGCGCCCTTGGACGGGCTGGAGCGCTTGACCTCGCAGATCACCTTGACGCCGTCCCCGCGCAGTGCGGCGACGCCGTCCTTGGCCTGCGGCGCCTTGGCGGCGCGCTCCTTGAGCTCGTCGAGGGTGACCCGCGCCTGCCGCTCTGCGAGGTCGGCGCGCACGCCTTCGATGATCTCGTCGAGCACACTCACGCGAGGGGCCCCCTTCCGGGACGGTGACGGTGATGAAGAACCAGGTTCAGCCACTTCGATCCTATCCGCAGGACGGCTCCGGATTCGCATCGGCCGGAGCGCCGTCCCACCTGCTGGGACTCCCGACCGGCGCTCAGGGGGCCAGCGCGGAGCCGAAGGGAAGGTTCCGGACCAGGGTGAAGAGGGCGAGGACGGCCCCGATCCCCCACCACCAGACCGGGGAGATCGCGAGCCGCATGGGCACTCCGCGGACGGCGCGAATCAGCCATACGGCCATGACGACGGCGAAGATCCCGTAGCCGACGACGGCGAGGGCGTTGAAGCCGAGGGCGGCGGGGAGGTCGCCGTGGGCGAAGGCGTGGGCGCTGCGGAGCCCGCCGCAGCCGGGGCAGTAGATGCCGGTGAAGCGGAGGAGCGGGCAGACGGGGTAGTGCCCGGGTTCGTTGGGGTCGACGGCCCCGACGTACGCGAACGCCGCGACGACCCCGGCGAGGGCACCGACCGGCGGCAGCAGCCGCCGCACGAGGGACCGCGAGGGCGCCGGGGGCTGCGCCGGCAGGTACGCCCCGTCCCAGGGGCCGTACGTCGCCTGTGGGGGCGCACCCGACCCGGCACCGGAACCCGGCGTTACGGCCGCGCCCGGCACGGGGCGGGAGCCCGGCGATGCGCCGGCGCCCGGCCCGGTGCCGAAGTCCCGCGGCGCGGCCGCGCCCGGCACGGGGGCGTCCGCGGGTGGTGGTGTGGCGTTCGGGTGAGGGGGTTCACCCGGTCGGGTGGGGGAGGTGTCGGTCACGGCTCCGGCCGTCGGCTGCGTGTCCACCCGGTGATTGTGTCCCCTGACGCGCGAGGGCGCAGCCCGGCTCGGCCGGACTGCGCCCTCGGGTGCGTCGTGTCGCGTCAGGCGCGGGACTTCGCGGTCGCGGTCGCGGCCTCGCGGGCGGCGACGACGGCCTCCGAGTCCTTCGGCATGCCGAGGCCCGCCACCTTCATCGCGCCGCCGATGATGCCGCCGAGGAAGATGACGCCCACACCGGCCCAGAAACCGGGCAGGTTGGCGGCCACCATGAAGACGCCGGCGATGCAGAAGCCGATGAAGGAGATGATGACACCGGTCCAGGCGGCCGGGGTGTGTCCGTGGGCGCTGCCCGCCATGAGTTGCTCCTCGTTGCAGTTGCTCGATGGTGAGGTCTCGCGTGCGCGGACACTCGGCGCTCATTGTCCCGCACGCGGGCGCGCGAGGATGAATCGGGGGTGCCCGGACGATCACGCGTCGCGGACGGAGCCGTTCACCCGCCCCGGGTGGGGTCCTCGCCGCGGTCCAGGGCCTTCCACAGGTCCTCGGGCCGGTCCGGGTCGGTCGTGGGGGCCTTGCGGCTCGCGCGCGGGGTGCCGGAGCGCTCGTAGCGGCCGCCCATCGCCGGCCAGTTCTTGCCGAAGCGGAGGGCGAAGAGGCCGGCGAGCAGGATGAGGACGGCGCCCGCCGCGGTCACGTACGGCCAGATGGTGTGGGTGAGGCCGGCGACGGCGGCGGCCGTGTCGCCGCTGATCCGGGCGGCCTCGGCGTCGAGCGCGGCGCTGTCGGAGGCGCCGAGGACCGCGGCGAGCGCGGCGCCCGCGCCGCTGAGCGCGAGGAGCGCGGCGACGAGGGTGCGGCCGGTGCGGCGGACGGCGAAGACGGCGAAGAGCGCGGCGAGCCCGACGATCGCGAGGGCGGTGGGCACCCCGGTGACGGTGCCGCCGTCGGCCTCGACGGGGACGCTGCCGCCGCCGACGGACGCGGTGCCCTCCGCCCAGATCTGGCCCGCGGAGAGCAGGACGACGGTGGCGCCGAGGGCGCCGAGGAGGAGGGCCGCGGCCAGGCTGCGGCGGCCGCCGGTGGGGCCGCCCGGTCGGGCGGCCCGGGGCTGGGGTACGGGTACGGCACTCACGTACCCCACTATCCCCTACGTGCTCAGTTGCCGTTCATCCGGTTGGCGGTGTGCACGGCGCGGAGGACGGCCGCGGCCTTGTTGCGGCACTCGTTGTCCTCGGCGACCGGGTCGGAGTCCGCGACGACACCCGCTCCGGCCTGCACGTACGCCGTTCCGTCACGGAGCAGTGCCGTACGGATGGCGATGGCGGTGTCCGCGTCGCCGGCGAAATCGAGATAACCGACACATCCGCCGTAGAGGCCGCGCCGGGAGGGTTCGAGCTCCTCGATGATCTGCATCGCGCGGGGCTTGGGCGCGCCGGAGAGCGTCCCGGCGGGGAAGCAGGCGGTGAGGACGTCGAAGGCGGTGCGGCCGTCGGCGACCTCGCCGGTGACGGTGGAGACGATGTGCATGACGTGCGAGTAGCGCTCGATCGACATGAAGTCGACGACCTCCACGGAGCCGGGCGTGCAGACCCGGCCGAGGTCGTTGCGGCCGAGGTCGACGAGCATGAGGTGCTCGGCGCGCTCCTTGGGGTCGGCGAGCAGCTCCTCGGCGAGGTCGTGGTCCTCCTGCGGGGTGGCGCCGCGATGCCGGGTGCCGGCGATGGGGTGGAGCATCGCCTGCCCGTCCTCGACCTTGACGAGGGCCTCCGGCGAGGAGCCGACGACGTCGAAGCCGTTCTCGAAGCGGAAGAGGTACATGTACGGGGACGGGTTGGTGGCCCGCAGGACCCGGTACACGTCGAGCGCGGAGGCGGTGCAGCGGGTCTCGAAGCGCTGCGAGGGCACGACCTGGAAGGCCTCGCCGGCCCGGATGCGCTCCTTGATGTCCTCGACGGCCTCCTGGTAGGCCTGGCCGCCCCAGAGGGCGGAGAACTCGGGGAGCTCGGAGGGCGGCAGGGCGGCCGGCGCGGTCTCGACCGGGCGGGCCAGGTCGGCCTCCATGGCGTCGAGGCGGGCGACGGCGTGCGCGTACGCCTCGTCGACGCCGGTCTCCAGGTCGTTGTGGTTGATCGCGTTGGCGATCAGCAGGACCGAGCCGTCCCAGTGGTCGAGGACCGCGAGGTCGCTGGTGAGCAGCATGGTGAGCTCGGGCAGCCGCAGGTCGTCGCGGGTGGAGTCGCCGATCTTCTCCAGGCGGCGGACGATGTCGTAGCCGAGGTAGCCGACCATGCCGCCGGTGAACGGCGGCATGCCGGAGGCGAGGTCGCGCGGGGTGTGGAGGGTCTCGACGGTGGCGCGCAGGGCGGCGAGCGGGTCGCCGTCGACGGGGACGCCGACGGGCGGGGTGCCGAGCCAGTGTGCCTCGCCGTCCTTCACCGTCAGGGTGGCGTCGCTGCGGACGCCGATGAAGGAGTAGCGGGACCAGCTGCGGCCGTTCTCCGCGGATTCGAGGAGGAAGGTGCCGGGCCGTTCGGCGGCGAGCTTGCGGTAGAGCCCGACCGGGGTGTCGCCGTCCGCGAGGAGCCTGCGGCTGACGGGGATGACGCGGCGGTCGGCCGCCAGCTTGCGGAAGGTCTCGAGATCCATGGCACCGGACCTTACTGGGAGACGGGGAGCACGTCGGCGTCGAAGCAGGTGCGGGCGCCGGTGTGGCAGGCGGCTCCGACCTGGTCGACCTTGACGAGGAGGGTGTCGGCGTCGCAGTCGAGGGCGACGGACTTGACGTGCTGCACGTGCCCGGAGGTGTCGCCCTTGACCCAGTACTCGTTCCGGCTGCGGGACCAGTAGGTGCAGCGGCCGGTGGTGAGGGTGCGGTGGAGCGCCTCGTCGTCCATCCAGCCCAGCATCAGCACCTCACCGGTGTCGTACTGCTGGGCGATGGCGGGGACGAGCCCGTCGGCGCTGCGCTTGAGGCGGGCGGCGATGGCCGGGTCGAGGTCGCTGGGGGTCCGGGGCGTGCTGGTCATGGCGCCATTGTGCCGCGCTCAGGGGGGTTGTCCGGCGGGGCGTCCACTGGGCGGACCGGAGTCCCCGGTCGTACGCTGGCGGGCATGTCGACCCATGCGAAACGTGAACGGCTTCTGCTCGCCGATCTGTTGGAGCAGGCGGGCCCGGACGCGCCGACGCTCTGCGAGGGCTGGCGGACCCGGGACCTCGCGGCCCATGTGGTGGTGCGGGAGCGGCGGCCGGACGCGGCGGCGGGTTCCCTCGTACCGGCGCTGAAGGAGCGGCAGGACCGGGTGCAGGCGGAGTTCGCCGAGAAGCCGTACGAGGAGCTGATCCAGCTCATCCGCACGGGTCCGCCGAAGTTCTCGCCGTTCACCATCAAGCAGGTGGACGAGGGGGCGAACGTCGTCGAGTTCTATGTGCACGCGGAGGACGTCCGGCGGGCGCAGCCGGACTGGTCGGCGCGGGAGCTGGACCCGGTCTTCGCGGACGCCCTCTGGTCCCGCCTGGAGCGGATGGCCCGGCTGCTGGGCCGGAAGGCTCCGGTGGGTCTGGTGCTCCGCCGTCCGAACGGTCAGACGGTGGTCGCCCACCGCGGCACCCCGGTGGTCACGGCATCCGGGGAGCCGGGTGAGCTGGTGATGTACCTGTACGGCCGCCAGGACTCGGCGAAGGTGGCCCTGGAGGGCGAGCCCGAGGCGATCGAGCGGCTGCGGGAGACGAAGCAGCTGGGGATCTGAGCCAGGGCCTGTCCGACGCTGATCCGCCGGACGGACTCTAACGGGGCAGTTCGGCGCGGCGGAGGGGCGGGACCACGAGGGCGTACACGCCGGACAGGGCGCAGACCGCCGCGCTGACGGCGAAGACCGGGCCGGGGCCCCACAGGCCGATGGCCGCACCGGTGACCGGGAAGCTCAGCGGCGCGATGCCGAGGCTGCCGAGGCTGGAGACGGCGCTCACCCGGCCGAGGTAGGCGGGGTCGCACTCGGTCTGGACGAAGGCGTTGCACAGGGCTCCGGAGAGTCCGGCGAGCAGGCCGATGGAGACCGCGACGAGGGCGGCGAGGGGCAGCTGGGGGACGTGGGCGAGGGCGCCGATCGATACGGCTCCGAGCACCATGGTCCAGCCCATGACGACGCCGGCCCGGGGTATACGGCCCTTGACGGTCAGCAGCAGGGATGCGCCGCCGGCGCCGATGCCGAAGCCGGCGAGGACCCAGCCGATGCCGGAGGCGCCCCAGCCGCGCTGCGCGGAGAGGACCGCGAGGCCGACGTTGAGGGGGCCCGCGAAGCCGAGGTCGGCGAGGAGGACGACGATCATCAGCGGGCCGAGCGCCTTGTGGCCGCGGAGGTAGCGCAGGCCGTCGGCGAGGTCGCGCAGGGCGGTGCCGTCGCGCGCCTCGTCCTCTGCCGGCAGCGGGCGGAGCTTGAGCGCGCCGAGCAGGGGCAGGGAGAGCGCGAAGAGGATTCCGGCGACGCCGAAGGCGGTGGCGGAGCCGCCGAGGGCGACGGCGAGGCCGCCGAGCGGGGCGCCGAGGACGGCACCGAGCCGGTAGGAGAGGCCGCGCATGCCCTGGACGCGGGCGAGCTGGTCGCGCTCGGCGATCCGGGGCGGCAGGGCGCCGACGGCGGGCAGGAACAGGGCGTCGACGACGCCGAAGACGAGGGCGACGGCGGCGAGGGCCCACAGGCCGGGCGAGGCGAGGAAGAGGGTCGCGGCCAGGCCGAGGACGACGAGGCAGCGGACGGTGTCGGAGGCGATGACGACCCGGCGCGGGCCGAGGCGGTCGGCGACCGCTCCCCCGACGAGCAGGAGCAGGGCGCGGGGCACGGCGGACACGGCCATGACGAGCCCGGCCTGGGCGGGGGTGCCGCTGCTCACGGCGGTCCAGGAGAGGGCGAGGTAGAAGACGCTGTCGCCGAGGGTGGAGGCGGTGTAGGCGCCGAGCCAGCGCAGGACCTGCGGGCTGCGGTGGGCGGGGCGCCCCTCGGCTCGGAGGACGGTGGCGGTCATGCGCGGTAGGGGAAGCCGTGGAGGTGGACGGCGACGTTCTCGCGGCCCTCGGTGTCACCGGCGGCCTCGGCGGCGCGGGCGGCCTGGTCGTACTTCTTGAGGAGCGCGTCGAGCTCCTTGCCGAGGGAGGCGAGTTCGGCGGCGGTGAGGCGGGGCAGCCATTCGGAGCTGATGGCGGCGGAGCGCCATTCGTCGGACCAGGTGTGCCGCTCGTCGCGGAAGCGGGCGTACATCTGGGTGCGCTGCTCGTCGACGGTGCGGCCGAAGGCGGCGGTCGCCGCGGCGAGCTCGGGGGCGCGGACGTCCTCGTCGTGGATGCTGAAGCCGTACGAGCTGGGCTGCCACCAGCGCTCGCGGCCGTCGGCGGACTGTGTCTCGGCCTCCTCGATGAGGCCGTGCTCGGCGAGCTTGCGCAGGTGGTAGCTGACGAGGGAGACGGCCTCGTCGACCTGCTCGGCGAGCTGGGACGCGGTGGCGGTACGGGCCACGAACAGGGCCCGGTAGAGGCGCATGCGCAGCGGGTGCGCGATGGCCTTGAGGGTGCCGAGGTCGTCGATGCGGCGGTTCTCCTGCGAGGTCATGTCCACGACCTTAGATGTGAAAGAAATCTTGCGCAATGGAATTTGCACAAATAATCCTGCGCTTCGGGGCGAGAAGAAGGGCCCCCGAAGGGGCCCTTCTCCGAACGTCCCGGAAGCGGAACCTCCGCTCAGCGGACCGGGTGGCCCGCCTCCCGCAGCGCGTCCTTGACCTGCGAGATCCGCAGGTCGCCGAAGTGGAAGACGGAGGCCGCGAGCACCGCGTCCGCGCCCGCCGCCACGGCCGGCGGGAAGTCGGCGAGCTTGCCGGCGCCGCCGGAGGCGATCACCGGGACCGTGACGTGCTTGCGCACGGCCGCGATCATCTCGGTGTCGTAACCGTCCTTCGTGCCGTCGGCGTCCATCGAGTTGAGCAGGATCTCCCCCGCGCCGAGCTCGGCGGCCCGGTGCGCCCACTCGACGGCGTCGATGCCGGTGCCCTTGCGGCCGCCGTGCGTCGTCACCTCGAAGGAGCCGGTGGAGGTACGGCGCGCGTCCACGGACAGCACGAGCACCTGGCGGCCGAAGCGCTCCGCAATCTCCTGGATCAGCTCGGGGCGCGCGATGGCGGCGGTGTTGACGCCCACCTTGTCGGCGCCGGCCCGCAGCAGCTTGTCGACGTCCTCGGCCGAGCGGACGCCGCCGCCGACCGTGAGCGGGATGAAGACCTGCTCGGCGGTGCGGCGCACCACGTCGTAGGTGGTCTCCCGGTTGCCGGAGGAGGCGGTGATGTCGAGGAAGGTCAGCTCGTCGGCGCCCTCGGCGTCGTACAGCTTGGCCATCTCGACGGGGTCGCCCGCGTCCCGCAGGTTCTGGAAGTTGACGCCCTTGACGACCCGGCCGTTGTCCACGTCCAGGCAGGGAATCACACGTACGGCGAGACTCATGCGGCGTCACCCCTGTAGGCCTCGACCTCGACCTCGACCACGAGACGCGGGTCGACGAAGCCGGAGACGATGATCATGGAAGCGGCGGGGCGGACCTCGTCGAACAGCTCCTTGTGGGCGCGGCCGACCTCGTCCACGTCCCGGGCGTGCGTGATGTACATCCGGGTGCGGACGACGTGCTCGGCGCCCAGGCCCAGCTGCTTCAGCGCGCCGAAGGCCACGTTGAAGGAGTTGACCGCCTGGTCGTACGGGCCGCCGTCGGCGATCTGGCCGTCGACCACGGAGGTGCAGCCGGAGACCAGGACCGTGCCGTTCGGGAGTTCCACCGCGCGGGAGTAGCCGAACTGCTCCTCCCAGGGCGCGCCGGTGACGACCCTGCGGATCTCGGAGGTCACGACGCCACCGCCACGAGCGCCTCTTCGAGGGTGAAGGCCTTGGCGTACAGCGCCTTGCCGATGATCGCGCCCTCGACGCCCACCGGGACCAGGCCGGACAGGGCCCGCAGGTCGTCCAGGGAGGACACGCCGCCGGAGGCGACGACGGGCTTGTCGGTGGCCGCGCAGACGTTCTTCAGGAGCTCCAGGTTGGGGCCCTGGAGGGTGCCGTCCTTGGCGATGTCGGTCACGACGTAGCGGGAGCAGCCCTCGGAGTCGAGGCGGGCGAGCGTCTCGTACAGGTCGCCGCCGTCGCGGGTCCAGCCGCGGCCGCGCAGGGTCGTGCCGCGCACGTCGAGCCCGACGGCGATCTTGTCGCCGTACTGCGCGATGACCTTGGCGACCCACTCGGGGGTCTCCAGGGCGGCGGTGCCGAGGTTGACGCGGGTGCAGCCGGTGGCGAGGGCGGCGGCGAGCGAGGCGTCGTCGCGGATGCCGCCGGAGAGCTCGACCTTGATGTCCATGGCCTCCGTGACCTGGCGGACCAGGTCGCGGTTGTCGCCGGTGCCGAAGGCGGCGTCCAGGTCGACCAGGTGGAGCCACTCGGCGCCGGCGCGCTGCCAGGCCAGGGCGGCCTCCAGCGGGGAGCCGTAGGAGGTCTCGCTGCCGGACTCGCCGTGGACGAGGCGGACGGCCTGGCCGTCGCGGACGTCGACGGCGGGGAGGAGTTCGAGAGTGCTCACAGGGTTCCGATCCAGTTGGTGAGGAGCTGGGCGCCGGCGTCCCCGGACTTCTCGGGGTGGAACTGGGTGGCCCAGAGGGCGCCGTTCTCGACGGCGGCGACGAAGGGCTCGCCGTGGGTGGCCCAGGTGACCTTGGGGGCGCGGATGTTGGGGTTGCCGACCTCCAGGGTCCACTCGCGCACCGCGTAGGAGTGCACGAAGTAGTACCGGGCGTCGGCGTCGAGGCCCGCGAAGAGCTGGGTGTCGGCGGGTGCGTCGACGGTGTTCCAGCCCATGTGCGGGACGACGGGGGCGTTCAGCGGCTCGACCGTGCCGGGCCACTCGTCGAGGCCCTCGGTCTGGACGCCGTGCTCGATGCCCTCCGCGAAGAGGATCTGCATGCCGACGCAGATGCCCATGACCGGGCGGCCGCCGGAGAGCCGGCGGCCGATGATCCAGTCGCCGCGGGCCTCCTTGAGGCCCTGCATGCAGGCGGAGAACGCGCCGACGCCGGGGACGAGGAGCCCGTCGGCGTTCATGGCCTTGTCGTAGTCGCGGGTGATCTCGACGTCGGCGCCGACGCGGGCGAGGGCGCGCTCGGCGGAGCGCACGTTGCCGAAGCCGTAGTCGAAGACGACGACCTTCTTCGGGGAAGTCGTGCTCATGACCACACGTCCAGACGCAGCACACCGGCGGAGAGACACATCGCGGCGCCGATGGAGAGGAGCACGATGAGGCCCTTGGGCATCTGCTGCTTGACGAAGGAGTAGATGCCGCCGAGCAGGAACAGCCCGACGAGGATCAGGATGGTGGAGAGACCGTTCACGACTAGAGCGCGCCCTTCGTGGAGGGGAGGATTCCGGCGGCGCGCGGGTCGCGCTCGGAGGCGTAGCGCAGCGCGCGGGCCAGGGCCTTGAACTGGCACTCCACGATGTGGTGGGCGTTGCGGCCGTACGGCACGTGGACGTGCAGCGCGATCTGCGCCTGGGCCACGAAGGACTCCAGGATGTGCCGCGTCATCGTCGTGTCGTACGAGCCGATCATCGGCGCCATGTTCTCGGGCTCGGTGTGCACGAGGTACGGGCGGCCGGAGAGGTCGACGGTGACCTGGGCGAGCGACTCGTCCAGCGGGACGGTGCAGTTGCCGAAGCGGTAGATGCCGACCTTGTCGCCGAGGGCCTGCTTGAAGGCGGCGCCCAGGGCGAGGGCGGTGTCCTCGATGGTGTGGTGCGAGTCGATGTGCAGGTCGCCGTCGGTCTTGACGGTCAGGTCGAAGAGCCCGTGCCGGCCCAGCTGGTCGAGCATGTGGTCGTAGAAACCGACCCCGGTCGACACATCGACCTTTCCGGTGCCGTCGAGGTCGATCTCGACGACGACGGAGGTCTCCTTGGTGGTGCGCTCAACGCGGCCTACGCGGCTCATCGCTTCTGCTCCTTCATCAATTCACGGACCGCGTCGAGGAACGCGTCGTTCTCTTCGGGGGTGCCGGCGGTGACCCGCAGCCATCCCGGTACGCCGTTGTCCCGGACCAGGACGCCCCGGTCGAGGATCGACTGCCAGGCCGCGTGCGCGTCGGGGAACTTCCCGAACTGCACGAAGTTGGCGTCGGAGTCGGTGACCTCGCAGCCGAGGGCGCGCAGCTCGGTGACGAGGCGGTCGCGCTCGCCCTTGAGCTGCTCGACGTACCCGAGGAGGGTGTCGGTGTGCTCCAGGGCGGCGAGCGCGGTGGCCTGGGTGACGGCCGAGAGGTGGTACGGCAGGCGGACCAGCTGGACGGCGTCGACCACGGCCGGGTGGGCGGCGAGGTAGCCGAGGCGGAGCCCCGCGGCGCCGAAGGCCTTGGACATGGTCCGGGAGATCACCAGGTTCGGGCGGCCCTCGATGAGGGGCAGCAGCGAATCGCGGTGGCTGAACTCCACGTACGCCTCGTCCACGACCACCATCGAGGGCTTGGCCGCCTGGGCCGCCTCGTACAGGGCGAGGACGGTGCCGGCCGCGACCGCGGTGCCGGTGGGGTTGTTGGGTGAGGTGATGAAGACGACGTCCGGCGCGTTCTCCGCGATGGCCTGGACGGCGGCCTCCACGTCGATCGTGAAGTCCTCGTTGCGCGGTCCCGAGATCCAGCCGGTGCCGGTGCCGCGGGCGATCAGGGCGTGCATCGAGTAGGAGGGCTCGAAGCCGATCGCGGTACGGCCGGGGCCGCCGAAGGTCTGCAGGAGCTGCTGGAGGACCTCGTTGGAGCCGTTCGCCGCCCAGACGTTCTCGATGCCGACGCGGTGCCCGCCGGTCCGGGTGAGGTAGGCGGCGAGCTCGGTGCGGAGCTCGATCGCGTCGCGGTCCGGGTAGCGGTTGAGGCCGCGGGCGGCCTCGGCGACCCGCTCCGCGATCCGGGCCACCAGGGGCTCCGGCAGCGGGTAGGGGTTCTCGTTGGTGTTCAGCTGGACGGGGACGTCGAGCTGGGGCGCGCCGTAGGGGGACTTGCCGCGCAGCTCGTCCCGGACGGGGAGGTCGTCGATTCCGGTCACTGCTGCGGGACCTTCCATCCGAACCTGGCCTTGATCGCCGCGCCGTGCGCGGGCAGGTCCTCGGCCTCGGCGAGGGTGACGACGTGGTGGGCGACGTCGGCGAGGGCGTCGCGCGTGTAGTCCACGATGTGCACGCCGCGCAGGAAGGACTGCACGGAGAGACCGGAGGAGTGGCAGGCGCAGCCGCCGGTGGGCAGGACGTGGTTGGAGCCGGCGCAGTAGTCGCCGAGCGAGACCGGCGCCCAGGGGCCGACGAAGATCGCTCCCGCGTTGCGGACGCGGTCGGCGACGGCCGCGGCGTCGGCGGTCTGGATCTCCAGGTGCTCGGCGCCGTACGCGTCGACGACCTTGAGGCCGTCGGCGAGGTCGCGGACGAGGACGATCGCGGACTGGCGGCCGGCCAGGGCCGGGACGATCCGGTCGTCGACGTGCTTGGAGGCGGCGACCTGGGTCTTCAGCTCGGCCTCGGTGGCGGCGGCCAGCTCGTCCGAGTCGGTGACGAGGACGGAGGCGGCCATCGGGTCGTGCTCGGCCTGGCTGATCAGGTCGGCGGCGACGTGCACCGGGTCGGCGGTGGAGTCCGCGAGGATCGCGATCTCCGTCGGGCCGGCCTCGGCGTCGATGCCGATGCGGCCCTTGAGGAGGCGCTTGGCGGCGGCCACGTAGATGTTGCCGGGGCCGGTGACCAGGTTGACGGGGGCGCAGCCGGGCTCGTCGGCGGTGCTCTCCGTGCCGTACGCGAACATGGCGATGGCCTGGGCCCCGCCCGCGGCGTAGACCTCGTCGACGCCGAGCAGGGCGCAGGCGGCCAGGATCGTCGGGTGCGGCAGTCCGCCGAACGCCTTCTGCGGCGGCGAGGAGACGGCCACGCCCTCGACGCCGGCCTCCTGGGCGGGGACGACGTTCATCACGACGGAGGACGGGTAGACGGAGCGGCCGCCCGGCACGTACAGGCCGACGCGCTCGACGGGGATCCACTTCTCGGTGACCGTGCCGCCGGGGACGACCTGGGTGGTGTGGGTGGTGCGGCGCTGCTCGCGGTGGACGAGGCGGGCGCGCCGGATGGACTCCTCGAGGGCGGCGCGGACGGCCGGGTCGAGCTCGTCGAGGGCGCGGCTGATCGCCTCGGCGGGGACGCGCAGGCCGGCGACGCGGACGCCGTCGAATTTCTCCCCGTAGTCGATCACGGCCGCTGCGCCATGATGCCGTACGTCCTCGCAGATCGGCCGCACCTTCTCCAGGGCGGCTTCCACGTCGAACTCGGCACGGGGCAGCAGGTCGCGCAGTGCGGAACCCTCGGGGAGGGTCTCGCCGCGCAGATCGATTCGAGAGATCACGGGTCAATTCTCTCAGACGCCCCACAGCGTCGGTCGCCCGTATCACTGGCTGATACGCGCCACGGTGGCGTCTCCTCGCCACTCCTGACCGTTAGCGTTCAGCCCGTCACAGCGCGGGAAGAACGACTGTACGAATCCACGAATCCCGGAAAGCGGAATCGTGGGAGCGCATCGGGGAAAGCGAGGGGGCGGCAGTGACCGAGCCGCACGAGGACGGGATGCCGGAGGGTCTCACGGGTCCGGAGCGGGCCGTGTGGCGGGCGTTCCGGATCGGCAGGACCTGCGATCTCACGGAGGGGATCGCGGAGCGGGACGACCCCTTCGGGGGACGGGAATGGGGGGAGGAGCGGAGCGTCCGCGCCGACGTGGTGGCGCTGCTGCTGCTGAACGGGCCGCAGGCGCGCTCCGGGCGGGTGGCCGCGCTGAAGCTGCGCGGGGTCAGGATCACCGGCGTGCTCAACCTGGCGGGCGGGACGATAGGGCCGTACGTGGAGCTGCACGGCTGCCGGTTCGACGGCGAGGTGGTGCTGCCGGAGGCCCGGTTCGGCACGCTGCGGATGGTCGAGTGCGCGCTGCCGCGCCTGGAGGCGGCCCGGCTGCACACGGAGGGCGACCTGCATCTGCCGCGCTGCCGGGTGCGGCGCGGCATCCGGCTGACGGACGCCCAGATCGGCACGGACCTGCTGATCAACCAGGTCCAGGTGTGGCCGGACCGGCGGGGGCGGGCGATCACGGCGGACGGGATGGTGGTCGCCCAGGACCTCCAGGCCGAGCTGATCGAGACCCACGGGGAGCTGAGCCTGCGCGGGGCGAAGGTGGGGGTCTCGCTCAGTCTGCGGGGCAGCGTGCTGCGCGGGGCCCAGGGCCGCCGCGCGCTGAACGCCCCGCAGCTGACGGTGGAGCGCTCGCTCTATCTGAACGCGGCCTGGGTGTACGAGGAGACGGGGAGCTCGGGCCGGACGGGAAACACCACGGCCACTCCGCCGTACGGGGTGACGCCCGCCCAGGGCACCCGGCGCAAGCCGGTGGAGTGCCACGGCGGGGTGCGGCTCGACGACGGCCGGTTCGGTGACGCGGTGGACCTGCACAGCGCCAGGTTCCTGCTGAACGGCGCGCGCCGGGACGAGCTGTCGCTGCGCCGGATCGTCACCCCGGAGCTGCGGTTCAACGGCGAGCGGCCGGAGGAGGGGAGGGTCGTGCTCAACGGCGCGAAGGTCGTCACCCTGATCGACCTGTCGACGAGCTGGCCGGGCCCGGGCGGCCTGGCGATGGGCGGCTTCGTCTACGAGAACCTCGTGCCGTACGGACACTTCCCGCTGGCCCGGCGTCTGGAGTGGGTGGCGGCTGCGACCCCGGAGTACGCCCCCGAGCCGTACGAACGGCTCGCGACGGTCCTGCGGAACAGCGGCGAGGACGCGGACGCCCGCGAGGTGCTGCTCGCCAAGCAGCGGCGCAGACGGGAGACCCTGCCGATCGCGGGGAAACTCTGGGGGTACCTCCAGGACTGGACGGTGGCGTACGGCTACCGGCCGGGCCGGGCGGCGCTGTGGATGGCGGTGCTGTGGGCGGCGGGCACGGTCGCCTTCTCCCACTACCGCCCGGTCGCCCTGAAGGCGGACGAGGCGCCCGAGTGGAACGGCACGCTGTACGCGCTCGATCTGCTGCTGCCCGTGATCAACCTCGGCCAGGACGGCTACTGGCGGCTGGAAGGCGTGTGGCAGTGGGCGGCGGCGGCCCTGATACTCCTCGGCTGGATCCTCGCGACGACGGTGGCGGCGGGCGCGACGCGGCTGCTGTCCAGGGGGTGAGGGGGCGTCCCCACCAGGTGGGAGCGGGGTCGCCACCGCGGGCGGACCCGTGTCCCCACACCAGGTGGGAGCGGGGCCGCCACCGGGGGCGGACCCGTGTCCCCACCAGGTGAGAGCGGTGTCGCCGCCAGGTGAGGGTGGTGTCGCGACCTGGTGATGCGGCTGCCGTGGCGGGCGGGAGCGAGAGACAATGCACAGCACCATGTCCTTGCTCCGCGCCCTGGTCGGCACCCTCCGCTCGGCCCGGCACGCACCGCGGTTCGCCGCGGGGCTCGTGCCGGACGACGACGTGCTGCTCGACGCCCCGGACGAGCGGCTCGCCCCCGCGCTGGTCGCCGCCGCCCTCGGCGATCCCGAGCCCGCGGCGAAGCTGCTCGCCACCACCCGGGACGCGGGCGAGTGGGAGGACCGCGACCGGTACGTCACCCGGCTCGCCACCTTCGCGTACAACAGGGGCGGCTGGCTCACCCGGTGGGCCTCCGCCACGCCCCGCGATCCCGACGCCCTCCTCGTCACGGCGCAGCTCTCCGTCCGCCGGGCCTGGGAGTCCCCGGCGCGCGCCGAGCGGCTGCGCGAGCTCGCCCCGCTGATCGAGGAGATCGCCGGGGACGCGCCGCACGACCCGGTGCCGTGGCGGCTGGCGCTCGACCACGCGCGCGGGGCGCACGCCGGGCACGCGGTCTTCGAGTCGCTGTGGGAGCAGGCCGTGCGCCGTTCCCCGCACCACTACGGCTGCCATGTCGCCGCGCTGAAGTACCTCTCCGCGCAGTGGTACGGCTCGCACCGCGCCGCCTTCGACTTCGCCGAGCAGGCCGCCGACGACGCCGCGCCGGGCTCGCTCGTCGGGGCACTGCCGGTCCGCGCGGCCTACGACGGGCTCCGGGTGCCGCCGGGTCCCGACGGGTCCGTGCCGGCCGCGCGGGTCGACCGGGCGGTGACCCGTGCGCTGGCCCTGTCGGCGGAGTTCCCGGTGGGCGACCCGTGGCCGGCGGAGGTCCGCAACCTGCTCGCGTACGTGCTGGTCGCGCGGGAGCGCTGGGAGGAGGCCTGGGAGGAGTTCGGGCGGATCGGCCCGTACGCGACCTCGTTCCCCTGGGGTGCCGCGCGGGACACCGGGCCGGCGGATCCCCTCCTGCGGTTCCTGGCCGCGCGGGACCGGGTGCGGGGCGAACTGGCCCGCCGGACGCCCCTGCGCGGCCCGGGTCGTGGAACGGCCGGACGGGGCGGGCCCGGCGGCCATTAGGCTTGGCGGCTGTGACCACCGCTCGCCTGCCTCTCTTCCCGCTCAACGCGGTGCTGTTCCCGGGCCTCGTGCTGCCGCTGAACGTCTTCGAGGAGCGTTATCGCGCCATGATGCGTGCGCTGCTCACGATCGACGCCGCGGAGCCGCGCCGGTTCGCCGTCGTCGCCATCCGCGACGGCCGCGAGGTCGCGCCGACGGCTCCGGGCATGCCGGACCAGACGGCGCTGCCGGAGAAGGGCCCGGCGGCGGGCTTCGGCTCCGATCCCATCCAGTCCTTCCACCGCGTCGGCTGTATCGCCGACGCGGCGTCGATCCGGGAGCGCGCGGACGGAAGCTTCGAGGTGATGGCGACCGGTACGACCCGGGTGAAGCTGCTGTCGGTCGACGCGAGCGGGCCGTTCCTCACGGCCGAGGTCGAGGAGATCCCCGAGGAGCAGGGCGAGGAGGCGGGCACGCTCGCCGAGGGGGTGCTGCGGGCCTTCCGGAGCTACCAGAAGCGGCTCGCGGGGGCCCGGGAGCGTTCGCTGACGACGAGTGAGCTGCCGGACGAGCCGTCCGTGGTGTCGTACCTGGTCGCGGCGGCCGCGGTGCTCGACACCCCGTCGAAGCAGCGGCTGCTCCAGGCGCCCGACACGGCGACCCGGCTGCGCGAGGAGCTGACGCTGCTGCGCGCGGAGACCGCGGTGCTGCGGCATCTGCCGTCGCTGCCGGTGGTGGACCTCACGCAGGCCCCGACGTACCCGAACTGAGGAGGAGCGCGTGGCGAAGAAGCAGAAGAAGAACGGCGGAGGCACCCCGGCGACGGTGGCGCTGGCGGCGGCCGGCACCCCGTTCACCCTGCACGCGTACGAGCACGACCCCGCCTCGCCCTCGTACGGCGAGGAGGCGGCGGAGGCCCTCGGCGTCTCCCCCGACCGGGTCTTCAAGACGCTGGTCGCGGACGTCGACGGGGAGCTGACGGTGGCGGTGGTCCCGGTGGCGGGCCAGCTGGACCTGAAGGCCCTGGCGTCGGTGGTCGGCGGGAAGCGGGCGGCGATGGCCGACCCGGCGGCGGCGGAGCGCACGACGGGGTACGTCCGGGGCGGCATCTCCCCCCTCGGCCAGCGCAAGCGGCTGCGTACCGTCCTCGACTCCTCGGCCTCGGACCACGCGACGGTCTGCATCTCGGCGGGACGGCGCGGCCTCGAGGTGGAGCTCTCCCCCGCGGACCTCGCCGCCCTCACCTCGGCGGTCGTGGCCCCGATCGGCCGCGCCTGACATCAGGCGCGGCCCAAGCGGGCGTCAGTGGGTGCCCGGCCCCTGGCTGTACGGCTTCGGCTGCCCCCAGGCCTCCGGCTCCGGGTCGCGGGGTCCGAAGGCGGCCGTGAGCGCCAGGTGGACGATCATCGCGGCGAGCGGCCACGCCAGCATCGCGGCGGCGCCCAGGTTCAGTTCGAGCGGTGCCTCGAAGACGACGTTCGGGCCGACGGCCTTCGCGTGGGCGACCACGTCGTCGGTGGGGCCGAAGTAGGTGCCGATCCCCCAGGCGAGCAGCGAGCCCAGGCCGCCGCCGAGGGCAAGGCCGAGCACGAGCGGGACGCCGCCCTTGCGGCGCAGCAGGAAGACCACGAGCGCGGCGACCGCGCCGAAGGCGAGCGCGAGGAGGACAAACGTTCCGTCGGCGCCGATCGCCTGCTCCCCCTCCGAGTTCCGGAGGTAGACGCCCTTGCCGTCCGAGATCAGCTGGACGCGCGGGGCCAGGTTGAGCCACAGCACCCCGAGCAGGGCCCCCGCGACCGCGGAGACCAGGGTCACCAGCAGGCCCTGCACGACCTCGGCGGCCGTGATCGGGTCACCGGCCGGGCCTGCCGGCGGCAAAGGCGGCGGAGGCCCGTCGGAATCGTGCGGTTGCGGCTGGTGAGACGGAGTCAGAGGTGCGGTCACCCCGCCATCGTGCCAGGTGTCCCTGTGGCCCGCCTCAGCGGACGGCGGCCCGTCGGTAGGCCCAGGTGGCGACGGCGAGCGAGACGAGGCCGACGGCCCCGCAGACGGCGAGGTCGACGGCGACGGCCGCCCAGTCGGGGTGCGGGTCGAAGGTGCGGGCCAGGGCCTCCACGCCGTACGTGGACGGCAGCAGGTCCCGCGCCCAGCCGATCGGTCCCGGCAGCCGTTCGGCCGGGAGGACGCCGAGGAGCAGGGCCGCCGACATGCCGAGCTGGCCGAGCAGGGTGGCCAGCTCCTGGCGGGGTGCGAGGAGCCCGAGGGCAGCGCCGAGCCCGGCGAGCGCCGCGCCGGCGAGCGGGACGACGGCGGCGAGGATCCACAGATGGCCGAGGGGCAGCCCGAAGAGGACGGAGCCCGCGACGGCGGTGACGGCGGTCCCGGGCACGGTGAAGGAGGCGTACGCCCCGGCCGCGCCGAGCACGACGGCGGCGGGCGGCACGGGCAGGGTGGCGTAGTGGTCGAGTCCGCCGCCGGCCCGCAGCTGGCCGAAGTACTGGGCGAGCAGGTTGAGCGCGACGAAGGCGACGACGAGGACGGTGGAGCCGGCCACGACGGCGCGCGCCTCGGAGCCGCCGTCGACGACCCCGCGCATCAGGACCATGATCCCGATGGACTGGAAGGTGGCGACGAAGAGCAGCGGGATGCGGGCGACGCGGGCGCGGGAGAGCTGGGCGCGGTAGACGGCGGCCAGGGCCGGCAGGAGCCGGGCGCGCGGGGCGAGCGGGGCGGCGCCGTCGTCCGCGTCCCGGCCCGTGGCGGGGAGCGCGCCGCTCGGCAGGACCTCGGCGGGCAGGGTGCTCACGGCGTACGGCTCCTGAAGGTCATGGGCGATCGGTCCGGGGTCATGCCTTCACCAGTCCCTCGGTCGCGCCGCCCAGGGCGAGGTACACGTCCTCCAGGCTGGGCGTGGCCAGGGTGAAGTCGTCGAGCGCGGCGAACGCGGCCCCGCCGGTGACGGCGGCGACGGCCGCGCGGGCCTCGTCGGGGGCGAGCCGGAGGTGCCAGCGGCGTCCGGTCTCCTGGGCGAGTCCGCGCAGGGCGGCGACCTCGGGGAGCTGGAGCGGCGGCGCGTCGCGCCACACCAGCTCGACGCGGACCTCTCCGGCGACCCGCTCCTTGAGTCCGGTGGGGGTGTCGCAGGCGATGACCCGGCCGCGGTCGAGGACGGCGACCCGGTCGAGGACGGTCTCGGCCTCGATGACGTTGTGGGTGACGAGGAGGACGGTGGTGCCGTGTTCGGCGCGGCGCCGGTCGACGGCGGCCCAGACGGCGCGCCGGGCGACCGGGTCCATGCCGGTGGTGGGTTCGTCGAGGACGAGGACGGGCCGGGGGCCGACGAGGGCGGCGGCGAAGCAGGCGAGCCGGCGCTGTCCGCCGGAGAGCTTCTTGAGGGGGCGGCCGGCGATCTCGCCGAGTCCGAGCTCGTCGAGGACGGCGTCGCGCCCGGCGCGGGCGTCGTGGGCGGTGAGGCCGCGGAGCCGGCCGGTGGTCTCGGCGGCGAGGGAGACGGTCAGCTCGTCGAGGGCGGTGGACTCCTGGCCGAGGTAGGCGAGGAGGCGTGAGGCCCGCTCGGGGTGGCGCACGAGGTCGTGGCCGAGGAGTTCGACGGTGCCGGAGTCGGGGCGCATGAGGCCGGTGAGCTGGCGGACCAGGGTGGACTTGCCCGCACCGTTGGGTCCGAGCATGCCGAAGATCTCGCCGCCGCGCACGTCGAGGCTGATCCCGTCGGTGGCCCTCACCTCGGGGGTCGCGGGCGCGCCGCGCCTGCCGCGCGTGGCGGGGTACGTCTTGACCAGATCCCGCACCACGCACACCGTACTCACGGGGGAAGAGCCTACGGGGTCGGCGGGGCCGCTCCGGGCGCGGGGGCGTGTTCGGCGGCCGCCCGGACGTCGATCTCGCGCCAGAAGCCCGCCCGGATCGCGTACCGGTCGTGCTCGTCGATCTGGTCGTCCTTGTGGGCGAGAAGTCCGAAACGGGCGGCGTAGCGGAGGAGTTCGCCGTCGATGCGGTGCGGGATGCGCGGGTAGAGGGTGGAGAGCTTCTGGACGTGGCTCTGCTCGGGGAGCCGTTCCATCCAACGGCGGGCGAACACCTGTCCGACCTCGAAGGGGTCGCCGCCGACGGTGGTGATGTCCTCCTCGCGGTCGGCCCAGCGCTGCTCGGCGCTGGTGAGCGTGGCGAGGGTGGGCAGGGTGGCGGTCTCGGCCGGTTCGCCGAGGGAGGGGGCGGGGCGCTCGACCCAGCCGCGGTCGGAGGACCAGCGGAGCGCGCTCGCGGCGTGCGTGACCTGGGCGGCCGGGGCTCCGGGGCCGCGCAGTCCCGCCAGGTCCTTGGGGGTGGGGACGCCCCTGCCCGGGGAGGCCGGGGCGGGGACGCCTTCGCCGTCGACGTGCGCGTCGCCGTTGACGTGTCCGTTGGTGTGTCCGTTGCTGTGGAGGTGCTCGTGGCCGCCGCCGTTCGCCTCGACGGGGGCCGGTCCCCCGTTCCGTACGGCCGCCTCGGCGGCCCGTTCGGCGGAGGCGGCGAGCGCGGCCTCGGGCAGCGGCGCGGAGAGGATGGCGGCGATCTCCGGGCGCGGGGCGGGTGGCGGCGCGCAGATGCCGGTGAGGTCCTTGGCGCGGACGGCGCGGGTGATCCAGGCCCGGTCGAGGACCCGCCGCTCGTCGGCCTCGGCGACCAGGTCCTCGGACTGGTTGTAGTCGCCGTCGGCGGCCTGGACGGCCCAGAGGTGGACGGCGACGCCGTGCTCCTTGGCCGACATCAGGCCGGGCAGCAGATCGCCGTCGCCGGTGACGAGCACGATGTCGGAGCAGGCCCTGTTCCTCGCGAGCTCGGTCAGCTCGGTGTGCATGGCCGCGTCGACGCCCTTCTGCGCCCAGCGCCCGTCGCTCCTGGTCAGGGCGCCCAGCCGGACGGTGACCCGGGGCATCACGCGGAGTCTGCGGTGCTCGGGCTGGGGCACCCGGTCGGGCGCGCCGTCGAACCAGTAGATCCGCAGGAGGGGCAGCGCGGTCTCTGCCTCGGCGCGCTGCCGCAGCTGCTGGATCAGCCCGGCGTGGTCGACGGTGATCCTGGAGCGGGCCGGTTCCCCGGCGAGGAGACTGGCGGCGGCGCCCAGCAGATAGCCGGCGTCCACCAGGACGACGCAGCGGTCCACGTGTTCCACCCTCTTTCGGGAGCCTCGGGTTCGAAAGGGTGCTTCGGGTTCCTTCGAGTCTGCCCGACGGCCAGGTGGTTGACGTCCGGAACTGGATCATCGGCGTGGCGAGTATCACTCCGGCTCGCCCCCTACGCTCCGTAATGATCCAACATGCGGCGGTTCGTACCGTGTGTGAGTCTGACAGCGGCCCTGGCCCCTAGGTCCCTTTGAGGAGGCAACCCCATGGCCAAGAACCGCAACCAGAACCGCAGTCAGAAGCAGCAGTCGCCGGCTGAGCGCGGCGCCCAGCAGGCGCAGCAGGCGTCGATGGAGTCGCAGGCCGAGCAGCGCGCGAGCCAGGTCACCCCGGGTGACATGGCCCGCAAGGGCCGCCAGAAGCGTTTCGGCCACAACTGACGCTGCTGACGGCAAAGGGGCGCGCCCGTGACGACGGGCGCGCCCCTTGCGCGTGTTCGGCAGCCGGGTCGGCGGACCCGGCCGTTCGGAACCGGGTCCCGGATCGGGCTCAGCCGGCCAGGCAGGACGGGCCGAGCAGTACCTTCAGGTCGCCGAAGAGCGCCGGATCGGGCTGTACCCGGTGCCGGTCGAGCCGGAGCACGGTGGTCTTCCGGGGGCCCTGGAGCTTGATCCGCACCTCGGTGTTGCCCTTGTGGTGCTTGAGGATCTCGCCGAGCCTGCTGACCATCGGCGGGGTCACCTTGACCGTCGGGATGGTGAGGACGACCGGTGCGTTGGTCCCGGCGTTCGACAGGTCGGGGACCATCAGCTCCATGGCGACGAGACGGGGCACGTCCTCGCGCTTGTCGAGCCGGCCCTTGACGAAGACGACCGTGTCCTCGACGAGCTGGGTGGAGACCAGCTGGTACGTGGCCGGGAAGAACATGCACTCGATGGAGCCGGCCAGGTCCTCGACGGTGGCGATCGCCCAGGCGTTGCCCTGCTTGGTCATCTTGCGCTGGAGGCCGGAGATGATGCCGCCGATGGTGACGACCGCGCCGTCCGCGTGCTCGCCGCCGGTGAGCTGGGAGATCGCCGCGTCCGTCTTGTCGGAGAGGACGTGCTCGATGCCGAAGAGCGGGTGGTCGGAGACGTACAGGCCGAGCATCTCGCGCTCCTGGGCGAGCAGGTACGACTTCTCCCACTCGACGTCGGAGAACTCGACGTCCAGGCCGAAGCCGGGCTCGTCGCTCGTCTCGTCGCCCATCCCGCCGAAGAGGTCGAACTGTCCCTCGGCCTCCTTGCGCTTGACCGCCACCACGTTGTCGATCATGGGTTCGTGGTGGGCGACCAGGCCCTTGCGGGTGTGGCCCATCTCGTCGAAGGCGCCGGCCTTGATCAGGGACTCGACCGTGCGCTTGTTGCAGACGACTGCCTCGACCTTGTCGAGGAAGTCGGGGAAGGAGGAGTACTTCCCCTTCGCCTTGCGCGACTTGATGATCGACTCGACGACGTTGGTGCCGACGTTCCGGATGGCGGAGAGGCCGAAGAGGATCACGTCGTCGCCCTGGGCGGCGAAGTTCGACTCGGACTCGTTCACGTTGGGCGGCAGGACCTTGATGCCCATGCGGCGGCACTCGTTGAGGTAGACCGCAGACTTGTCCTTGTCGTCCTTCACCGAGGTGAGGAGGCCCGCCATGTACTCGGCGGGGTGGTTGGCCTTGAGGTAGGCGGTCCAGTAGGAGACCAGGCCGTACGCGGCGGAGTGCGCCTTGTTGAAGGCGTAGCCGGCGAAGGGGACCAGGACGTCCCAGAGGGCCTGGATGGCCTCGTCGCTGTAGCCGTTCTTCTTGGCGCCGGCCTGGAAGATGGTGAAGTTCTTCGCCAGCTCCTCGGGCTTCTTCTTGCCCATCACTCGGCGGAGGATGTCGGCCTCGCCGAGCGAGTAGCCGGCGATGATCTGGGCGGCCTTCTGCACCTGCTCCTGGTACACGATGAGGCCGTAGGTGACCGCGAGCACCTCTTCGAGCGGCTTCTCCAGCTCGGGGTGGATCGGGGTGATCTCCTGCTGGCCGTTCTTGCGCAGGGCGTAGTTCGTGTGCGAGTTCATGCCCATCGGGCCCGGCCGGTACAGGGCGGACACGGCGGAGATGTCTTCGAAGTTGTCGGGCTTCATCAGCCGCAGCAGCGAGCGCATGGGGCCGCCGTCGAACTGGAAGACGCCGAGGGTGTCACCGCGCTGGAGCAGTTCGAAGGTCTTCTGGTCGTCGAGCGGCAGCGCCAGGAGATCGATGTCGATCCCCTTGTTGGACTTCACCATCTTGACGGCGTCGTCCATGATCGTCAGGTTGCGCAGGCCGAGGAAGTCCATCTTCAGCAGGCCGAGGGACTCGCACTGCGGGTAGTCCCACTGCGTGATGGTGACGCCGTCGGTGTGCCGCACCCAGATCGGGGCGTGGTCGACGATCGGCTCGCTGGACATGATCACGCCGGCGGCGTGCACGCCCATCTGGCGGACCAGGCCCTCGACGCCCCGGGCGGTGTCGATGACCTTCTTGACGTCCGGCTCGTTCTCGTACATCGCGCGGATCTCGCCGGCCTCGCTGTAGCGGGGGTGCGAGGGGTCGGTGATGCCGTTGAGGTCGATGCCCTTGCCGAGGACGTCGGCGGGCATGGCCTTGGTGAGCCGGTCGCCCATGGCGTACGGGTAGCCGAGGACGCGCGCGGAGTCCTTGATGGCGTTCTTCGCCTTGATCTTTCCGTACGTGCCGATCATGGCGACCTTGTCGGCGCCGTACTTCTCGGTCACGTACCGGATCACCTCGACGCGCCTGCGCTCGTCGAAGTCGATGTCGACATCGGGCATCGAGATGCGCTCGGGGTTGAGGAAGCGCTCGAAGATCAGGCCGTGCGGGATGGGGTCGAGGTCGGTGATGCCCATGGCGTACGCGACGATCGAGCCGGCCGCGGAGCCTCGGCCGGGGCCGACGGCGATGCCCTGCTTCTTCGCCCACATGATGAAGTCGGCGACGACGAGGAAGTAGCCGGGGAAGCCCATCGAGATGATGGTGTCCATCTCGTACTCGGCCTGCTTGAGGCGGTCCTCGGGGATGCCCCCGGGGAAGCGCCGGTGCATGCCGCGCATGGTCTCCTCGCGGAACCAGGTGACCTCGGTGTAGCCCTCGGGGATGTCGAACTTCGGCATGAGGTTCTTGGCCTCGAACATGCCGGTGGTGTCGATCTGCTCCGCGACGAGCAGCGTGTTGCGGCAGCCCTCCTGCCAGGCGTCCGAGGAGTCGATGGCGTACATCTCGTCCGTGGACTTCAGGTAGTAGCCGGTGCCGTCGAACTTGAAGCGGTCCGGGTCCGAGAGGTTCTTGCCGGTCTGGATGCAGAGCAGGGCGTCGTGCGCGCCGGCCTCGTGCGCGTACGTGTAGTGCGAGTCGTTCGTGACCAGCGGCGGGATGCCGAGCTTCTTGCCGATCTCCAGGAGCCCGTCGCGGACCCGGTGCTCGATCTCGATGCCGTGGTCCATCAGCTCCAGGAAGTACCGGTCCTTGCCGAAGATGTCCTGGTACTCGGAGGCGGACTTCAGGGCCTCGTCGAACTGGCCGAGGCGCAGCCGGGTCTGCAGCTCGCCGGAGGGGCAGCCGGTGGAGGCGATCAGGCCCTCGGACCACTGGGAGATGGTCTCCTTGTCCATCCGGGGCCACTTCTGCAGCCAGCCCTCGGCGTACGCGTCGGAGGAGAGCTTGAAGAGGTTGTGGAGTCCGGTGGAGTTCGCCGCCCAGATCGTCTTGTGGGTGTAACCGCCGGAACCGGAGACGTCGTCCCGCTTCTGGTGCGGCTGGCCCCACTGGATCTTCCGCTTGTTGCGCCGGGACTCGGGCGCCACGTACGCCTCGATGCCGATGATCGGCGTGACCCCGGCCTTCTTCGCGCTGTGGAAGAAGTCGTACGCCCCGTGCAGGTTGCCGTGGTCGGACATGGCGATATGGGTCATGCCCATCTCGTTGCACGCGTTGAACATGTCCTTCAGCCGCGCGGCACCGTCCAGCAGCGAGTACTGGGTGTGGACGTGGAGGTGCGTGAAGGGCGGCTTGGTCACGGCGGGAGGCCTCCGGAAAACGCTGGGCGACAGGCTGCGGACAGTCTGGGGGGACAGCGTGGAAGTCTACGTCTCCGGTCTGACAGTCGCGGGGCACTCGGGGCTAAGGTCGCGCGTTGAGAGACACGGAACACCTGTCCGTATTGTCGTGAACATTCTCGCAGCACCCCGCACCAGGAGGCACCCTCGATGTCGGTCCCGCAGCCCACCGCAGCCCAGCGCGGTGAGCACATCCTCGCCGTCTTCGACACCGCCTTCGGCGAGCTCCTCGCCGCCGACCCCGCGGCCTTCCGCGTCAAGTTCCGGAAGATGGCCGGCTCCGCCTTCGCCTTCTACCGGGGAACGGCGTGCCTGTTCTACTCGGACCTGGAGCAGGAGGCGCACAGCGGGCCCTATGTGGACGAGCAGACCGGCCGGGTCTGGATCCACGGCGATCTCCACGCCGAGAACTTCGGCACGTACATGGACGCCAACGGCAGGCTCGTCTTCAACGTGAACGACTTCGACGAGGCGTACGTGGGCCCCTTCACCTGGGACCTCAAGCGGCTGTCCGCCTCGCTGGCCCTGATCGGCTACGCGAAGGCGCTCAGCGACGAGCAGATCACGGAGCTCGTCCGGATCTACGCGGGCGCGTACCGGGAGCGGATCCGTGCCCTCGCGACCGGCGCCAAGGGTGACGAGGTCCCCTCCTTCACCCTGGAGACCGCGGACGGGGCGCTGCTCGGCGCCCTGCGCGAGGCCCGGGCGCTGACCCGCTTCGAGCTGCTCGACTCGATGACCGAGATCCGCGACTTCGAGCGGCGCTTCTCGGCGGGCGCGGGCACGATCGAGCTGGACGCGGCCACCCGGTACAAGGTGCTGGCGGCCTTCGACGGCTACCTGGAGACCCTGCCGGAGTCCTCGCTCGCCCGCCCCGACTCGTACCGGGTGAAGGACGTCGTCGGGCGGCGCGGGATCGGCATCGGCTCGGCCGGCCTCCCCTCGTACAACATCCTCCTGGAGGGCAACAGCGACGCCCTGGAGAACGACGTCGTGATCTACATGAAGCAGGCGCAGACCCCGGCGGTCTCGCGGCACGTCACGGACGCGGCGGTACGGGAGTACTTCCAGCACGAGGGCCACCGCACCGTGATCTCGCAGCGGGCGCTCCAGGCGCACGCCGACCCGTGGCTGGGCTGGACGGAGCTGGACGGGGCGGGCCAGCTGGTCGCCGAGGTGTCGCCGTACTCGGTGGACCTGGACTGGTCGGACATCGACGACCCGCAGGACATCGCGGCCACCGTCGCCGACCTGGGCCGGGCGACGGCCACGATGCACGCGGCGGCGGACGACTCCAGCGGCCACTCCCTGGTCCCGTTCTCGACGGAGCGGGCGATCGACGCGGCGATCGCCGCCGACGAGGAGGGCTTCGCCGGGCTCCTGGTCGACTTCGCGCACGCGTACGGGGCGCGGGCGCGGGCGGACCACCAGATCTTCGTGGACCTGTTCCGCAACGGCCGGATCCCGGGGCTGTAGGAGAACGCACAGCTTGTCCTTAAGGACCCCTTACGGGCCCGCATGGGACACTCCACGACGATGGACATGGCAGGGACGCAGCTGAGGGCGCTGCGGGCGGCGTTCTTCACGGCGGTGGTCGTGACGCTGTCCGTGGCGTCCCACGTGCTGCTCTCCGGCGTGCCGCTGCCGCTCGGGACGGTCGTCCCGGTCGCGGTCGCCGTCTTCGCCGTGGCGTACGCGCTGGCCGGCCGCGAGCGCGGGTTCGGCCCGATCGCCGGGCTCCTCGTCCCCCTGGAGCTGGCCGCCGACACCCTCTTCACCAGCGGTCAGGCGGTCTGTTACGGCCCCGCCGGCGGCCCGGTCGCCGGTTCGCTGCGCACGGTCGGGGTGGACGTGTTCTGCGGCGGGTCCGTCGGCTCGCCGCTGCCCGGCGTGGTGACCCCGCAGAGCGGGGGCGCGGCAGCACTGCTCGACGCCCCCGACCCCGCGCTGCCCTGGCTGCTGCTCCTGGCCCATGTGGGCGTGGGGCTCTCGGCGGCCTGCTGGCTGCGCGGCGGGGAGCGGGCGCTCGCCCGGCTGCTCCGCGCGGTGGAGGCCTTCGCGTTCCGGCCGCTGCTGCTCGTGGCGGCCTTCTTCCGGGCCTCCGGTCCGGCGCCGCTGCGGGCCGGCCGGCCCGCCGGGCGGCCCCGGTCCTCCCGTGCCCGGCTCCTCGTGCACTCCGTCGGGCGGCGGGGGCCGCCGCGTCCGGTGCTCGCTCTCGTCTGAGCGGGCTCCGCGCCTCCCCCTGCCTTCCCCCTCTTCCACGGAGAACACGATCATGAGTGCACGCAACAGCCAGGCCAACAAGGCGGCCGCCCGCGAGCGGCTGCGCGAGGAGCGCGAGCGCCAGGCGAAGAAGGACCGGGCGCGCCGGCAGCTGATCGTCGGCGTCTCGGCCGCGGCCGTCCTGGCCGCCGCCGGCGGCATCGGCTTCGCGGTCGTCCAGTCGAACAAGCCGTCCCACTGGGAGTCGGTGGCCGACGCGAAGACCGTGACGGCGCCGAAGAACACCACGGGCACGGACGGCACGACCGTCGTCATCGGCAAGGACTCGGCGAAGAAGACGCTCGAGCTGTACGAGGACTCGCGCTGCCCGGTCTGCGCGACCTTCGAGCAGGGCGTGGGCTCCACGGTCGAGAAGGACGTCGAGGCCGGCAAGTACAAGATCAGGTACGTGGGCGCGACCTTCATCGACAACGGCATCCCGGGCGAGGGCTCGAAGAACGCCCTCTCGGCGCTCGGCGCCGCGCTGAACGTGAGCCCGGAGGCCTTCCTGAAGTACAAGGCTGCCCTCTACTCCACGAAGTTCCACCCGGAGGAGAAGGACGACAAGTTCGCCAAGGACTCCTACCTCCTGGAGGTGGCGGACTCGGTCCCGGCCCTCAAGGGCAACGCCGGGTTCAGGAAGAACGTCGAGGACGGCACCTTCGACGCGTGGGCCATGAAGATGTCGAAGGCCTTCGACGCCAGCGGGGTGCAGGGCACGCCGACGCTGAAGATGGACGGCAAGGTCGTCACGGTCGCGGGCACGGACAACCCGCCGGTGACGGTGGCCGATTTCAACACGGCGATCGACGCGGCCCTCAAGGCCTGACGCCCTTTCCACTCCCCCCGGCCCCGGACCCGTTCGGTCCGGGGCCGGGCTCTTCACCCGGCTCGGGCGTCCAGGGGGCGACGAGTCGGCGAACTTCCTGAATTCTCCTGCCCCTCGGGCGTACTCGTCAGTAATCTGACTGCCCGTGACCAGTCGTTTCATATCCCCCGCCCCCACGCGGCGCGCCGTCGTCAAGGCCGCCGCCGTCACCGCCGTCGCCACGCCCGCCCTGCTCGGCGCGGCCTCTCCGGCGCTCGCGGACACCGGGGCACCCGCCTTCCTCCACGGCGTCGCCTCCGGCGACCCGCTGCCCGACGGCGTCCTGCTCTGGACGCGCGTCACCCCCACCCCGGAGGCCGTGCCCGGCTCCGGCCTCGGCCCCGACGTCCAGGTCGGCTGGGAGCTCGCCGAGGACCGCTCCTTCGCCCGGGTCGTCGCCTCCGGCACCACCACGGCGAGCGCCGCCTCCGACCACACGGTGAAGGCCGACGTCCGGGGCCTGCGCCCGGCGACCGCCTACTGGTTCCGCTTCACCGCGGGCTCCGTCGTCTCCCCCGCCGCCCGCACCCGCACCGCACCGGCCGCCGACGCCGCCGCACCCGGTGTCCGCTTCGGCGTGGTCTCCTGTGCGAACTGGGAGTCCGGCCACTTCTCCGCGTACCGCCATCTCGCGTCCCGCTCCGACCTGGACGCGATCCTCCACCTCGGCGACTACATCTACGAGTACGCCACCGGCGCCTACCCCGAGGCGAAGTACGTCGTGCGGCAGCACGAGCCGGGCCACGAGATCGTCTCGCTCGCCGACTACCGGACCCGGCACGGGAAGTACAAGACGGACGCCGACCTCCAGGCGCTGCACGCGGCGCACCCGGTGATCGCGATCTGGGACGACCACGAGTTCGCCAACGACGCCTGGTCGGGCGGGGCCGAGAACCACACGCCCGGCACCGAGGGCGAGTGGGCGGCCCGGGTGGCCGCCGCGAAGCAGGCGTACTTCGAGTGGATGCCGGTCCGCACCTCCACGGAGGGCACGGTCTTCCGGCGGCTGCGCTTCGGCAAGCTGGCCGATCTGCATCTGCTCGACCTGCGTTCCTTCCGGTCGGCGCAGGCGAAGACGGGCAGCGGCACGGTCGACGACCCGGAGCGGAGCATCACCGGGCGGGCGCAGCTGGACTGGCTGAAGGCCGGCCTCGCGGGTTCGGACGCGACCTGGCAGCTGGTCGGCACCTCGGTGATGATCTCGCCGGTCGCCTTCGGCTCGCTGCCGGCGTACCTCCTGGAGCCGCTGGCCGAGCTGATGGGCCTGCCGACCGAGGGCATCGCGGTCAACGTGGACCAGTGGGACGGCTACACGGACGACCGCAAGGAGCTGCTCGCGCATCTGACCGCGCGGGCGATCAGGAACACGGTCTTCCTGACCGGCGACATCCACATGGCCTGGGCCAACGACGTGCCGGTGAAGGCCGCGACGTATCCGCTCTCGGCCTCGGCGGCGACCGAGTTCGTGGTCACCTCGGTGACCTCGGACAACCTGGACGACCTGCTGCACGTGGCGCCGGGCACGCTCTCGGTGGTGGCGGCGGGGGCCGTGAAGGCCGCCAACCGCCATGTGAAGTGGGTGGACATGGACCACCACGGCTACGGCGTGCTCGATGTGACGGCCGAGCGCTCGCAGATGGACTACTACACGGTCTCCGACAAGAAGGACCCGGCCGCGACGACGGCCTGGGCGCGTTCGTACCGGACGCTGAGCGGAACGCAGCGTGTCGAGCGGGTGTACCAGCCGGTGCTGTAACCGCCCTCGCGGGGGCGATTTTCAGCCATGATCTCTTCTGTTAACGGGAGATCACATCGCTACGGGGGGTGGTGGGTTCCGGAGATCGAATCCGGACACACCACCCGCCTCTGCCACCCCGCCCGTTACGCCCGCGTCTCAAACCCTGGAAGCGACGCAAGTTTTTCTTCCCGATGACCCGAATTGCCCGACGAATGATTGGGCCTGATCACTTCTCAACGGCGTGTGACATGGACGCGTAATCTCCGGGCGGTGGCGAGGAAGTCCCTCTCCAGAACCCCCCGCAAGGAGTCACCGTGCGTGCTCTTGTCCGCATATCGCCGCGTATGACACGTCGTCTGATGGGCACTGCCGTCCTGGCCGGAACCCTGGCCATCGCTCCGCTCTCCGCCCCCGTCGTCGCCGCCCCGGCCGGCGGCACGCTGGCCTCCGCCGAGAAGTGCGCGGACGGTACGTCGACGCTCTCCGCCGCCCGCAAGGCCAAGGGCAGCGCCACCGTGGCCGAGCCGGACGAGCTCACCGCCGCCCAGGCCAAGGCCATGGACGACGACCTGAAGAAGAAGGTCGCCGCCGCCTGGACCGACAGCCGCCTCAGCCCCTCCGTGGCCGAGGGCGCCACCGCGGTCTCGATCCCCGTCTACTTCCACGTCATCCACAGCGGTACGACGGGCAAGCTCACCGCCACCGACGTGAGCAACCAGCTGGCCGTCCTCAACGCCGCGTACGGCGGCCAGGGCACCGGCAACGTGAACTCGGGCTTCCAGTTCACGCTGGCCGCGACCGACTACACGGACAACGCCACCTGGTACAACCTGTCCTCCGGCTCGCAGGCCGAGAAGGACATGAAGACCACCCTGCGCAAGGGCGGCGCCAACGCGCTGAACATCTACACCGCCAACCTCGGCGGCGGCCTCCTCGGCTGGGCGACCTTCCCGTCCTCGTACAACTCCAGCCCGAACATGGACGGTGTCGTCATCCTCGACGCCTCCCTGCCCGGCGGCTCGGCGACCAACTACGCCGAGGGCGACACCGCCACCCACGAGGTCGGCCACTGGATGGGCCTGTACCACACCTTCCAGGGCGGCTGCAACGGCAACGGCGACTACGTCGCCGACACCCCGGCCGAGAAGAGCGCGGCCTACCAGTGCCCGACCGGCCGTGACTCGTGCGCCTCGAAGACCGGTGTGGACCCGATCCACAACTTCATGGACTACACGTACGACTCCTGCATGTACCAGTTCACCGCGGGCCAGGTGACCCGCATGAACGACTCCTGGACGGCGTACCGCGCCTGACGGATCGTCCGCGAACAGCGGTGTGGCCCCCGGGGAATCGACTCCCCGGGGGCCACACCCCTTTTCCGTACGCCCTGCGGACTTCCGTACGCCCTACAGGCTGTCGATGAAGGACAGCGCGACCGACCAGGTCCGCTCCGCCGCCTCCGCGTCGTAGTCCGGCAGCTCCGGGTCCGTGTAGATGTGCCCCGCGCCCCGGTAGCGGTAGACCTCCACGTCCGCCCCGGCCTTGCGCATCTGGAGGTACCAGGAGGACAGCCAGTCGTCCGTCTCGAACGGGTCCGGCTCGGCCACGTGCAGCTGCACCGGCAGCTCGTCCACCGCGGCCGACTCCGCGATGTCCGAGGTGCCGTGGAGCAGCAGCAGCCCGCGCGCCTTCTCGTCGCCGAGCGCCAGCGTCTGCGCGATCGAGGCCCCGAGCGAGAGACCCATGTAGACCAGGCCGCGCTCGGAGTACGGGGCGGCGGCCAGGACCGCACGCTTGAGCAGCTCGTCCTTGCCGATCTCGTCCCGGAGCGCCACGCCCTCCTCGACCGTCCCGACCGTCCGTCCGTCGTAGAGGTCCGGGGTCCAGACCTGGTGGCCGGCGGCCCGGAGCCGCTCGGCGGCCGCCTCGACGGAAGGGGTCAGCCCGTAGGCCGAGTGGAAGAGCATGATGTCCATGCGTCCCATCCTGCCACCCCCCGCGGACAGGCCCGGGACACCCGCCGCGGACGGGCCCGGGCCGCCCCGCGACCGACAGGCCGGGCCGTCAGCGCATGCTGCGCACGTCCAGGTGGCGCAGCACCCGGTCCACCACCTCGGGGTCGGCGCCCGGTTCGCTGCGGGCCGCCAGGACCTCGTGCCGGGCGGCCGACATCAGCTCCCGCTGGATCCGCTGGACGGCCTTGAACCGCTTCGTCCGCTCCATGAAGGCGGCCCGCCGCTCGTCGTCCACCATGTCCGGGCTGATCCGCGCCCCGATGTCGTACGCACCGCGCAGCAGCCGCTCCTGCACCTCCTCGGGCAGCTCCTCGACCTCCTCGATCTCCTTGAGCCTGCGCTTGGCGGCCTTCGCCGCCCGGATCGCGAGCTCCCGCTCCAGGGCCCGCTCGGCGTCCGTGTCGGCGCGCACCCCGAGCCGCTTCACCAGCCAGGGCAGGGTGAGGCCCTGGAGGACGAGTGTGGCGATGATCACACAGAAGGCGATGAAGACGATCTCGTCGCGGCCGGGGAAGGGCGCGTCGTCGTCGGTGCGGAACGGGATGGCCAGGGCGAGCGCGACCGAGGCCACCCCGCGCATCCCCGCCCACCACATGACGACCGTCTCCCGCCAGCTCATGGGGATCTCCTCGTCGACGTCCCGGAGCGTGTGCAGCTTCTTCGCCAGCCAGGTGGCGGGCAGCAGCCACAGGAGACGGACGCCGACGACCACGCCGACCACGGCGGCGCCCCAGCCGAGCATCTCCCAGCCTCGCCCCTCGGCGACCCCGAAGACGTGCACGAGCTCCAGGCCGATGAGACCGAAGGCGATGCCGGTGACGAGGGTGTCGACGATCTGCCAGAAGGTCTGCCCGGCGAGCCGGCCCATGACGTCGTCGGCGTCGGCCGCGTGCTCGGCCAGGAAGAGGGCGGTGACCAGGACGGCGAGGACGCCGGAGCCGTGCAGCTCCTCGGCGATCACATAGCTCACGAAGGGGACGAGGAGGGTGAGGCCGGTCTGCAGGGTGACGTCGCCGAGGAGGCCGATCAGCTTGTTGGAGAGCCAGCCGAGCGTCAGACCGACGATCACGGCGACCACGGCGGACAGCACGAACTCGCCGAGCGCCTCGGGCCAGGAGAAGGAGCCGCTGACGACGGCGGCGATCGCCACGTGGTAGAGCACGATCGCGGTGACGTCGTTGAAGAGCCCCTCGCCCTCCAGGATCGACACCAGCCGGCGGGGCAGCCCGAGCGAACCGGCCACGGCGGTCGCGGCGACCGGGTCCGGCGGCGCGACGAGGGCGCCGAGCGCCAGGGCGGCGGCGAGCGGAAGCCCCGGCACGAGCGCGTGCGCGACCGCGCCCACGGCGGCCGTGGTGACGAAGACCAGGGCCACCGCGAGCAGGAAGATGGGCCGTCTGTTGGCCGCGAACTGCCGCCAGGAGGTCCGCTGCACGGAGGCGTAGAGCAGCGGCGGCAGCACCAGCGGGAGGATGAACTCCGGCGGGATGTCGACGTTCGGCACGAAGGGCAGGAAGGCCAGCACGATGCCGATGAGGGTCATCAGGACGGGCGCGGGCAGCCCGAGCCGTTCGCCGAGGGGCACGGTGAGCAGGGCTCCGAGCAGTAGCAGGAACAGCAGGGCGAGCTGGTCCACGGTGTCCTCTCCAGGCGGGCGAAGATCGGAAGCCCTATCATAAAAGGGACATTCCAGCCACTCGCCAGGAGGATGTCATGTTGAAGCAGCACATCGGGCGCCGCGCGGCCGCCCTGGTGCTGGCCATTGCCGGCGTGCTCGGCGCCGGATCGGCCGCACTGGCGAACCCGTCGCCCCCGACCAACGGCGGAAACGGCGGCGGTCAGAGCGGTCAGTGCACCGGCCCCGTCGACGAGCGCCCGCACGGGTGCCACACCTTCAAGTGACCGCCACGACCACCCCACCCGGGCCGGCCGCACCGGCCCCCGGGTGTCCCCTCAGGGCCTGTCCTCCCGGACCGGCCCTTCACCACGTCCGCTACAGCACGCGCCGCATGGCCCGGTGCGGCATCCCCGCGTCCGGGAACTCCGGGCCGTACGCCTCGTAGCCGAGCCGCTCGTAGAAGCCCAGCGCATGGGTCTGCGCGTGCAGGTCGACCGCGCTGAGGCCACGCGCGCGGGCCGCGTCCTCGATGGCCCGCACGAGCGCCGCGCCGACCCCGAGACCGCGGGCGGCCTTGGTCACCGCGAGCCGCCCGAGGGAGCCCACGGAGGCGTCGCCGCCTGTCCTGCCGAGCGCGTCGGCCCCGTGCAGGAGCCGTCCGGTGCCCAGCGGGACGCCGTCCGCGCGGACCGCGAGCACGTGCACCGCCGTCTCGTCGTACGGGTCGTACTCCAGCTCGCGCGGGACGCCCTGCTCGTCGACGAAGACCTCGCGGCGCACCTCGAAGCAGGCGTCGCGGTCCTCGCCCGCCACGGCCTCACGGACGGAGTAGGCGGCGCTCACTGGCTCTCCGACGCGATCCGGTCGAGGGCCTTCTGCAGGTCCTCGGGGTAGGTGCTGGCGAACTCGACCCAGGACCCGTCGGCCGGGTGCTCGAAGCCGAGGCGGACGGCGTGCAGCCACTGCCGGGTCAGGCCGAGGCGCTTGGCGAGGGTCGGGTCGGCGCCGTAGGTGAGGTCGCCGACGCAGGGGTGGCGGTGGGCGGACATGTGCACCCGGATCTGGTGGGTGCGGCCCGTCTCCAGCTTGATGTCGAGCAGCGAGGCCGACCGGTACGCCTCGATGAGGTCGTAGTGCGTGACGGAGGGCTTGCCGTCGGCGGTGACCGCCCACTTGTAGTCGTGGTTCGGGTGGCGGCCGATCGGCGCGTCGATGGTGCCGCTCATCGGGTCCGGGTGGCCCTGGACCAGCGCGTTGTAGCGCTTGTCGACCACGCGCTCCTTGAACTGGCGCTTGAGCGACGTGTACGCGTACTCCGACTTCGCGACCACCATCAGACCGGAGGTGCCGACGTCGAGGCGGTGCACGATGCCCTGGCGCTCGGCGGCGCCGGAGGTGGAGATGCGGTACCCGGCGGCGGCGAGGCCGCCGATGACCGTGGTGCCGGTCCAGCCGGGGCTGGGGTGCGCGGCGACGCCGACCGGCTTCATGATCACGACGATGTCGTCGTCGTCGTGGATGATCTCCATGCCCTCGACGGGCTCGGCGACGACCTGCACCGGCGCGGCCGCGCCCGGCATCTCGACCTCGAGCCACGCGCCGCCGCTGACCCGCTCTGACTTGCCGACGACGGAGCCGTCGACCTGGACCTTCCCTGCGGCGGCCAGCTCGGCCGCCTTCGTACGGGAGAACCCGAACATACGGGCGATGGCGGCGTCGACGCGCTCGCCCTCCAGGCCATCGGGAACGGGCAGCGTGCGGATCTCGGGACTCGTGCTCACCCGTCGAGTATGCCTTGTGCCGGGAGTGCTCGGTCCTGTGTGCTCAGTCCTTGTGGACGGTGCCGTCCGGGTCCAGGCCCCGGAAGGACAGCAGCACGATCAGGATGCCGCCGCAGACGATCGCCGAGTCGGCGAGGTTGAAGACGGCGAAGTGCGCGGGGGCGATGAAGTCCACGACCGCGCCCTCGAAGACGCCCGGCGAGCGGAAGATCCGGTCCGTGAGGTTGCCCAGCGCGCCGCCGAGCAGCAGACCGAGCGCGATCGCCCAGGGCAGGCTGTAGAGCTTGCGCGCCAGGCGGATGATCACGACGATCACGGCGGCGGCGATGACGGTGAAGATGATCGTGAAGGCCTCGCCCATGCCGAAGGCGGCGCCCGGGTTCCGGATGGCGTCGAGCCGCAGGACGTCGCCGATCAGCCGGATCGGCTCGTGGCCCTCCAGCTTGGCGACGACCAGCATCTTGCTGCCGAGGTCGAGGAGATAGGCGAGCACGGCCACCACGAAGAGGGCGACGATCCGGCGCCTGCCCCTGGGCCGCTCCTCGGGAGCGGCCGTGCCGTCGGGAGCGGCCGTCTCGTCGGCCCCTGCTGAATCCGGCGTACCGATGATGCGCTCCGCCTCTGCCACGTGAGTGAGTCCCTCGACCTCGATGCCTGACCGTGCACCGAGGGTACGGCACAGGCGTACGAGACCGGCAGCCGAGATCGTCAGCCGCGCCGCTCCTGTCGCTGTTTGTCCTCGACGCAGAGCGTGGCCCGCGGGAAGGCCTGCATCCGCGCCTTGCCGATCGGCTTGCCGCACACCTCGCACAGGCCGTACGTGCCCGCGTCGAGCCGCTCAAGGGCGTGCTCGGTCTGCTCCAGCATCTCCCGGGCGTTCGCCGCGAGGGCCAGCTCGTGCTCGCGCGTGATGTTCTTGGTGCCGGTGTCGGCCTGGTCGTCCCCGGCGCCGTCGCCGGAGTCCCGCATCAGACCGGTCAGCTCCTCCTGGGAGTGGACGAGCTCGCTGCGGAGCCGCAGCACCTCCGCCTGGAGGCCGTTGCGGGCCTCCGCGACCTCCTCCGGCGTCCACGGGTCCTCGCCGGGACGCACCGCGAGCTCACCGGCCCGCGCCGGGGGCACCACCGCCTCGTCGCCGACGGTCGTGACGCCACCCGCGGTCTTCTTCGCTGCCACCGTCCTGGCTCCTGTCTGCTTCTTCGCGGCGGGCGCCTTCTTGGCTGCCGCCTTCTTCGCCACGGCCTTCTTGGCGGGCGTCTTCGGGGCGGGGGCGTCGCCGGCGGAGGCGTCGTCGACGGGATCCGCCGCACCGGCCTCCTTCGCGACGGCCTCCTTCGGGGCCGCGTCCGCGGCGGCCGTCTTCCGGGCCGCCGCCTTCTTCGCGACGGACTTCCTCGCGACCGGCTCCTTCGCGACCGCCTTCTTCGCGGCGGACTTCTTCGCGACCGTCCTGTTCGCGACCGTCTTCCTGGCCGGCGTCTTCTTCGCGACCGGTTTCCCGTCGACCGTCGACTTCTTGCCGGCCACGTCCTTGGCGGCCACGTCCTCGGCGACCCCGGTCGCACCGGCGGAACCGGCGACCGAGGTCTTCTTCGCGGCGGTCTTCTTCGCCACCATGTCGCGGCCCCTTCACATTTTGTGATCTTGCTCGCGAATCGTGCTGGGACGATAAATCGGCCCAAGGCCCGCGGCAACGGGGCACGCCGCCGTTCCCACCCGCCCCCGCTCCCCACGGGGCGGGCCTGCCTCCGTTGTGCCCAGCTCCCCGCCCGGTTATCCGTCCCAGCCCTCCCCCACATGGCCGCACGGGAAGTCCGGCCCGGCCCGTATGGCCATTCGGGTCACGCGAAAACCGGTCTGCCGCCTCCTCTCCGGCCCCTTACACTGGCCACAGCGAAAGGCTTGGATGGGGACGAGTAGCGTCGCAAGCAGCCATGAGCGACCCGGGGACGGTGAGAGCCCGGGGGCGAGCCCGATGTGAAGCATCACCCCGGAGCCGTCGGAAGAAAGCCGCACGACAGGGCGGTGACTAGAACCGGCGTCGCGACCCCAATGAGGGGGCTCAGGACGATCACGTCCGGGGCCAAGGAGGGTGGTACCGCGGGAGCAGCGCTCTCGTCCCTCCGACGGAAGAGAACCGTCCGCCGGAGGAAGATCGATGTCGCAGTACCGCCAGGTGCCCGCCCAGGTCGACCTGCCCGCGCTGGAGCACGACGTGCTCGATTTCTGGCGCGAGAGCAAGGTCTTCGCGAAGACCCTGGAGCAGTCCGAGGGCCGCCCCGAGTGGGTGTTCTACGAGGGTCCGCCCACCGCCAACGGCATGCCCGGCGCCCACCACATCGAGGCCCGCGTCTTCAAGGACGTGTTCCCCCGCTTCCGGACCATGCGCGGCTACCACGTGGCCCGCAAGGCCGGCTGGGACTGCCACGGCCTCCCGGTCGAGCTCGCCGTCGAGAAGGAGCTCGGCTTCTCCGGCAAGAAGGACATCGAGGCGTACGGCATCGCCGAGTTCAACGAGAAGTGCCGCGAGTCCGTGACCCGGCACACCGACGCCTTCGCCGAGCTCACGACCCGCATGGGCTACTGGGTCGACCTCGACGACGCGTACCGGACCATGGACCCCTCGTACATCGAGTCGGTCTGGTGGTCGCTCAAGCAGATCTTCGACAAGGACCTCCTGGTCCAGGACCACCGCGTCGCCCCCTGGTGCCCCCGCTGCGGCACCGGCCTCTCGGACCACGAGCTGGCGCAGGGCTACGAGACGGTCGTCGACCCCTCCGTGTACGTGCGCTTCCCGCTCACGTCCGGCCCGCTCGCGGGCAAGGCGGCGCTCCTGGTCTGGACGACGACCCCGTGGACCCTGGTGTCCAACACGGCCGTCGCCGCGCACCCCGAGGTGACGTACGTGGTCGCCACGGACGGCGACGAGCGGGTCGTCGTCGCCCAGCCGCTGGTCGAGAAGGCGCTCGGCGAGGGCTGGGTGACCACGGGCGAGTCCTTCACGGGCGCGGAGATGGAGCGCTGGACCTACCAGCGCCCCTTCGAGCTCGTGGAGTTCCCCGCCGAGGCGCACTACGTCGTCAACGCCGAGTACGTGACGACCGAGGACGGTACGGGTCTGGTCCACCAGTCCCCCGCCTTCGGTGAGGACGACCTCAAGGTCTGCAAGGCGTACGGCCTGCCGGTCGTGAACCCGGTCCGCCCCGACGGCACCTTCGAGGAGGACGTGCCGCTGGTCGGCGGCGTCTTCTTCAAGAAGGCCGACGAGGCGCTCACCGCCGACCTGGACGCGCGCGGCCTGCTCTTCAAGCACATCGCGTACGAGCACAGCTACCCGCACTGCTGGCGCTGCCACACGGCCCTGCTCTACTACGCGCAGCCGTCCTGGTACATCCGTACGACCGCGGTCAAGGACCGCATGCTCCAGGAGAACGAGAAGACCAACTGGTTCCCGGAGTCCGTCAAGCACGGCCGCTTCGGCGACTGGCTGACGAACAACGTCGACTGGGCGCTCTCCCGTAACCGCTACTGGGGCACCCCGCTGCCGATCTGGCGCTGCGAGGACGACCACCTGACCTGCGTGGGCTCGCGCGCCGAGCTCACCGAGCTCACGGGCACCGACCAGTCGGAGCTCGACCCGCACCGCCCGTTCATCGACGCGGTGACGTTCCCGTGCCCGAGCTGCTCGAAGACCGCCACGCGCGTGCCGGAGGTCATCGACGCCTGGTACGACTCGGGCTCCATGCCGTTCGCGCAGTACGGCTACCCGTACCAGAACAAGGAGCTCTTCGAGTCCCGCTACCCGGCGCAGTTCATCTCCGAGGCGATCGACCAGACCCGCGGCTGGTTCTACACGCTGATGGCGGTCGGCACGCTGGTCTTCGACAAGTCCTCGTACGAGAACGTGGTCTGCCTGGGCCACATCCTCGCCGAGGACGGCCGGAAGATGTCCAAGCACCTGGGCAACATCCTCCAGCCCATCCCGCTGATGGACCAGCACGGCGCCGACGCGGTCCGCTGGTTCATGGCGGCCGGCGGCTCCCCGTGGGCGGCGCGCCGCGTCGGCCACGGCACGATCCAGGAGGTCGTGCGCAAGACCCTCCTCACGTACTGGAACACGGTCGCCTTCCAGGCCCTGTACGCCCGTACGTCCGGCTGGGCGCCGAGCGCGGCGGACCCGGCGCCGGCCGACCGCACGGTCCTCGACCGCTGGCTGCTGTCCGAGCTGAACACGCTGGTCGCCGAGACCACCGAGGCGATGGAGTCGTACGACACCCAGCGCACCGGCAAGCTGATCTCGGCGTTCGTCGACGACCTGTCCAACTGGTACGTGCGCCGCTCGCGCCGCCGCTTCTGGCAGGGCGACGCGTCCGCGCTCCGCACGCTGCACGACGTCATCGAGACGGTCACCCGCCTGATGGCCCCGCTGACCCCGTTCATCACCGAGCGGGTCTGGCAGGACCTGGTCGTCCCGGTGAGCCCGGACGCCCCGGAGTCGGTCCACCTGGCCACCTGGCCGGACGCGGACTCGCGGCTCATCGACAAGGCCCTCTCCGAGCAGATGCTCCTGGTCCGCCGCCTGGTCGAGCTGGGCCGCGCCACCCGCGCCGAGTCCGGCGTGAAGACCCGCCAGCCGCTGTCCCGCGCGCTGGTCGCGGCGACGGGCTTCTCCGCCCTGTCGGAGGAGCTCCAGGCCCAGATCACGGAGGAGCTGAACGTCAGCTCCCTGGCGTCCCTCTCCGAGGTCGGCGGTTCGCTCGTCGACACCACGGCCAAGGCGAACTTCCGGGCCCTGGGCAAGCGCTTCGGCAAGGGAGTCCAGGACGTGGCGAAGGCGGTGGCCGCGGCCGACGCGGCGGCGCTCTCGCTGGCCCTGCGCTCGGGCGAGGCGACGCTCTCCGTGAACGGCGAGGAGATCACCGTCACCCCGGAGGAGATCATCATCACGGAGACCCCCCGTGAGGGCTGGTCGGTCGCCTCCGACGCGGGCGCGACGGTGGCCCTGGACCTGGAGATCACCCCGGAGCTCCGCCGGGCGGGCCTGGCCCGTGACGCGATCCGGCTGATCCAGGAGGCCCGCAAGAACAGCGGCCTGGACGTGGCGGACCGCATCGCGCTGCGGTGGTCGTCCACGTCTCCGGAGACGGTGGAGGCGCTGACGGTCCACGCGGCCCTGATCGCGGACGAGGTCCTGGCGACGGACTACGCGCAGGGTGAGGCCGACGCGACGTACGGCGCCGCCTTCGAGGACGAGTCCCTGACCCTCACGTTCCACCTCCGCAAGGCATAACCCCCTCCCCGAAGGGCCCGCCACCACCCCGGTGCCGGGCCCTTCGCGCTGCCCGCCTGTTGTGGGCAGGCGTTCCTCCCCCAGACTTCGTCCGGGAGGTGCCCCCAGGGCGGAACGGGTGGGCACAACGGAACGGCGCCCCTGCCGGCGCCAGAGGCTCCAGCGCCTGAACCCGCACCCCGTGCACCATCGCTCGTGGTGCGGGCCAGGGCGCGGAACGCGGAGGCGCCGCTGGAGGGCGCCGTCCCGTGTGCCCACCCGTCCCGCCCTGGGGGTCCCCCTGGACGGGAATCTGGGGGAGGGACGATTGCCCACACGGGCAGCGGGTGCGGGCCCCACAACGGCGGGTGGGCACGCCCCCCCCGGAACGCGTGCCCACAACGGGGCACGCCGAAGGGCCGGCTCCCGGGTGGGGAGCCGGCCCTTCGAGACTGCCGCCGACGGCTACGCGCTCAACACGCGTTGAACACGCCGCCTCAGTTGTCGTCCTCGTCGATCAGAAAGCCCCGCATGGGCGCCGGCGCCTGCTGCATCGGCTGAGGCGCCTGCGGCCGGACCGGAGCCATCGGCTGGGTCATCGCCGGGGACATCTGCTGCTGGCCGCCGTAGGACGGGGCACCGCCCATGGACGGCGCACCACCCATCGTGCCGTTGCCGCCGTAGGACGGCGCGCTCGCGCCCGCCGAGGCCATCGACGGGGCCGGCGGCAGCGAGGCCGTGGCCGGGGTGCGCGGCGGAGCCAGCGAGTCGTCCGCCTGGGTCTCCAGCTGACGCAGCTGGGACTCCAGGTAGGACTTCAGGCGCGTACGGTACTCGCGCTCGAAGCCGCGCAGGTCCTCGACCTTGCGCTCCAGCGTGGCGCGGGCGGACTCCAGGGAGCCCATCGCGACGCGGTGCTTCTCCTGCGCGTCCCGCTCAAGAGCGTCCGCCTTGGCGCGGGCGTCCCGCTCCAGGCCCTCGGCGCGGGAGCGCGCCTCGCCGACGATCTTGTTGGCCTCGGAGCGTGCCTCGGCGATCGCCTGGTCGGCGGTCTGCTGGGCGAGCGAGAGGACACGCGCGGCACTGTCGCCACCGGGACCCTGCTGCGGCTGCTGCATCTGCGGCTGCATCTGCTGCTGCGGGTGACCCATGGGGCCGCCCTGCATCGGGCCGGGACCCATCGGTCCGCCCTGCATCGGGCCGCCCTGCATCGGGCCGGGGCCCATGGGCCCGCCCTGCATGGGGCCGCCCTGCATCGGGCCGGCGGGAAGCGCGGGGGCACCGGACGGCAGCTGCGGCGGGCCCATCTGCGGCTGCTGCTGGGCCGGCGGTCCGGATATGGCGGCGGGCACCGGCGCGCCGGGACCGACGGGACGATCCTGCGGCTCCGGGGGCTTGCGCATGCCCTGCTGCTGGTTCTGCGCGGCGGCACGCGTCGCGGCGGCCAGCTTGGCGCGCAGGTCCTCGTTCTCGCGGAGCAGGCGGGTCAGTTCGGCTTCGACCTCGTCGAGGAAGGCATCGACCTCGTCCTCGTCATAGCCTTCTCGAAGGCGGACGGTCGTGAACTGCTTGTTCCGCACGTCCTCGGGGGTCAGCGGCATCTCTTCTTCACCTCTACGTAGTCGTCGGCAGTCGGCAAGACCGTATCGTCCACTCGTTCCTCCACCATCACCTCGCGAAGCTGCTCACGATGGAGATCAGGATGTAGACGATGATCATCAGAACGAAGAAGGACAGGTCGAGTGCCACGCCCCCGAGACGCAACGGCGGGATGAGTCGCCGCAGAAGCTTGAGCGGTGGATCGGTGACAGTGTAGGTGGCCTCAAGGACAACCACCATCGCCTTACCGGGTTGCCATGAACGGGCGAACTGGAAGACGTAGTCCATGACAAGCCGGACGATCAGGAGGACGAGGAAGCACATCAGCACGATGTAGACCACCTGTAGTGCGACGCCCATCCCGCGTTTCCCTCTCCCCTGGCTTTCGTGCTCTCGCTTGTCCGGCCGCTTCGCGACCGGTCCGTCCGGTTCTCTGTTCTCAGCTCTGGTTGAAGAATCCGCCCTCTGCGATCCGGGCCTTGTCCTCCGCCGTGACATCGACGTTAGCAGGCGACAACAGGAACACCTTCTGCGTCACGCGCTCAATGCTGCCATGGAGCCCGAAGACGAGTCCGGCGGCAAAGTCGACAAGTCGCTTCGCGTCCGTGTCGTCCATCTCCGTGAGGTTCATGATCACCGGGGTGCCCTCACGGAAGTGTTCCCCGATGGTACGGGCCTCGTTGTAGGTCCGCGGGTGCAGCGTGGTGATGCGGTACGGCTCCCGCTCGGACACGACCTTGGGCATGATCACCGGTGCGTTCTTCTCCAGGCTCGGACGTTCGGGTGTGATGGATGCCACGGGGGCAATTCGGGCCGGACGTCCGCTTTCGGCGAGTACCGGGACAGAATGGGCAATCGGCTCCCGGGGAGCCGGGGGCTGCACCACTCGCACCGGCTCCTCGCGCTCCACCTGACGCGGGGGGGTGTGGCGCCGGTCGCGCTCGGGCTCCGGCTCCAGCTCGGGTTCGAAGTCGTCGTCGGGGTCGAAGCCCCGGCCGTCGTACCCATCGTCCTCCACGAGGCCGAGGTAGACCGCCATCTTGCGCATCGCGCCGGCCATTCTCTGAGTCCTCCGCTCTGTGGTGGATCGGCCTTGTCACCAAGTGCCGGCGATCCACGGGCCACCCCGCCGTTCTGCGGAATGACCATATTTTCTGCTGTGGTCCGACTTGCTTCGCGACGTTACCCGAGCTTCGGGCGGACACCGAGTACCGCCGTACCGACGCGTACGTGTGTCGCCCCGGCAGCGACGGCCTCCTCGAGGTCCGCGCTCATCCCTGCCGACACCATGTTCGCAGCCGGACGAGTCGCGCGCAGGACAGTCGACAAATCCATCAGCCGGTCGAAAGCGGCGCGTTGCCGCCCGGCGTACTCCCCGGCGAGCGGGGCGACGGTCATGAGACCGGCGAGTCGCAGTCCGGGCGCGGCGTCCACGGCCGCGGCCAACTCCTCGATCCCGTCCGGCGCGACGCCGCCGCGGTCGCCCCGCTCGCCGGATTCGGCGTCGAGCGCGACCTGGATCAGACAGCCGAGCTCGCGGCCCTCCTTCTCCGCGGCAGCGGACAGGGCGGAAACGAGCTTCAAGCGGTCGACAGACTGCACCACATCGGCATAACCCACCACGGATCTGACCTTGTTGGTCTGCAACTGGCCCACGAAGTGCCAGGTCAGATCGAGGTCGGCACAGGCGGCGGCCTTCGGCGCGGCGTCCTGGTCCCGGTTCTCGGCGACGTGTCGCACCCCGAGCTCGTGCAGGAGTCTGACGTCGCTCGCGGGGTAGGTCTTGGTGACCACGATCAGGGTCACCTCCTCCCGCGCGCGCCCGGCGGCGGCGCACGCGGCGGCGATGCGCTCCTCCACCTGGGCCAGGTTCGCGGCGAGTTCCGACTTGCGGTCCGTCATGTCTCTTCTCACAACCAGACATATCCCGCGAGTCGCCCCGTGGTGCGATCGCGGCGGTACGAGTAGTGGTCGGGCGATTCCAGGGTGCAGACCCCGGCGTCCGCGATGTCCAGGACCCCGAGCCGCTCCAACTGCGCGCGCACTCCGGCGGCGACGTCGACGGCGGGGGTGCCCCAGGAGGTCTCGGCGTGCGCGGCCGGTTCGACGGCCGCGACCTCGGCGCGCATCGCCTCGGGCACTTCGTAGCAGCGGCCGCAGACGGCGGGGCCGGTGCGGGCGACGATCCGGGCGGGCTCGGCGCCGAGCTTCGCCATCGCCTCGACGGCGGCGGGGACGACTCCGGCGACCATCCCGGGCCGCCCGGCGTGGGCGGCGGCCGCGACTCCGGCGACCGGATCGGCGAGGAGGACGGGGACGCAGTCCGCGGTGAGGACGGCGAGGGCGAGTCCGGGGCGGGCGGTGACGATCGCGTCGACGGACGGGATCACCGTGTCCTCCCACGGTCCGTCGACCTCGGCGACGTCGGCGCCGTGGACCTGGTTCATCCAGACCACCCGCGCCGGGTCGAGCCCGAGGGCCCCGGCGGCGGCCGCCCGGTTGGCGAGGACGGCCGCGGGCTCGTCCCCGACGGCTCCGCCGAGGTTGAGCTCCTCGTACGGAACGGCGCTCACCCCGCCCCACCGGTCGGTGAAGGCGAAGTGCGCGCCGTTCGCGTCGAAGCGATGTCCTATCACTTCAGGAAGTCCGGGACGTCCAGCTCCTCGGCCTGGCTGTCCGCGTACGGACGGGCCGGCGGGACGACCGGCGGGACCTGCGCCAGCGGGGTCTCGTTGACGACCGGGGCGGGCTCGACCGGGACCGGGGCCGGCTCCTCGCGCGGGGCGACCGTGCCGAGGCCGCCCAGCGGGCGGGGGGTCTCGGTGATGCGGGGGGCCGGGGCCGGCTCCTCGCGCTTGGCCGAGACCGAGCCGATGATGTTGTCCCGGCGGGCCGGCGGCTGGCCGCCGTCGAAGCCGGCCGCGATGACGGTGACCCGGACCTCGTCGCCGAGGGCGTCGTCGATGACGGCGCCGAAGATGATGTTGGCCTCGGGGTGGGCCGCCTCGCTGACCAGCTGCGCGGCCTCGTTGATCTCGAAGAGACCGAGGTCGCTGCCGCCGGAGATGGAGAGCAGCACGCCGCGGGCGCCGTCGATGGAGGCCTCCAGGAGCGGCGAGGAGATCGCCATCTCGGCCGCCGCCACCGCGCGGTCGTCGCCGCGGGCGGAGCCGATGCCCATGAGCGCCGAACCGGCCTCGGACATGACCGACTTGACGTCGGCGAAGTCGAGGTTGATCAGACCCGGGGTGGTGATGAGGTCGGTGATGCCCTGGACACCGCTCAGGAGGACCTGGTCGGCCGACTTGAAGGCGTCGAGCACGGAGACCTGGCGGTCCGAGATCGAGAGCAGCCGGTCGTTGGGGATGACGATGAGGGTGTCGACCTCTTCGCGGAGCTCGGCGATGCCGTCCTCCGCCTGGTTGGCGCGACGGCGGCCCTCGAAGGTGAACGGCCGGGTGACCACACCGATCGTCAGGGCGCCGAGCGAGCGCGCGATGTTGGCGACGACGGGCGCGCCGCCGGTGCCGGTGCCGCCGCCCTCGCCGGCGGTCACGAAGACCATGTCGGCCCCCTTGAGGACCTCCTCGATCTCCTCGCGGTGGTCCTCTGCCGCCTTGCGACCGACGGCCGGGTTGGCCCCGGCGCCGAGGCCGCGGGTCAGTTCACGGCCGACGTCGAGCTTGACGTCGGCGTCGCTCATCAACAGCGCTTGCGCGTCGGTGTTGATGGCGATGAACTCGACGCCCTTGAGACCGACCTCGATCATTCGGTTGATGGCATTGACACCACCGCCGCCGACACCGATGACCTTGATGACTGCGAGGTAGTTCTGCGGTGCTGCCACGTCGAAGGCCTCTCGCCTCGAGTTACGTGTCGTCGCTGCGCGGTTGGTCGCGCCGCTCCGACGGATGCCGATTGGGACGGTCCGAAACGCCGACCCGAACCCTAACGTTGAAGTTTAGGGTTACCAGTGTCTCTGTTCGCTGGACTCTTCCGAACAGGACACTAAGTCGACAAGTGGCGCACGTTCAACGAACACGCCGAACCTCCCGTTTTTCTTTTCACCCTATGTGATCACCCGTAGCGATGGCCAACCAGGGTGCTGGCCAGCGGAGATGCCCGTCAACTTCCGGACGAGGCGGGGGCCGTGGGGGCACTTACATCGAAGTGCCCCGCTTTGGGAGTGGCCTTCATGAGGGCGGTCAGCACCCGGGCCTTGACCGGGCCGTGCTCACCGCTGCCCCAGAAGACCGTTCGGCCCCTGGTCAGCTCCAGAGTGACGGAGTCGTACGAGGTGATGCGTACGACACGAGCGTCCCGGGCGATTTCCGCCGGGAGTTCACCCCGGACGCGGACCGCCTCCAGGAGCAACCGGTCCGCGTCGAAGCGGCGCAGGCTCGGCGAGGAGGCGCTGTCGAGGACGAGGAGGGGGACGCCGTGGGGAGCGGTGTCGACGGTGGCGAACCGCAGCCCCGTCGCGTCCACTTCGGTGAACTTTCCACCCTTTTCGACAAGAAGAACGGGCTTCCGTTCCGTCACTTTCAGCCCGATTCCGTGCGGCCATGACCGCACGACCTCGATCGACTCGATCCGCGGCAGCTTCTGCCGGAGCCGGGCCTCGATCGCGTCCGTGTCGACGGTGACGAGCGGGGCGCCCATCGGGACGGCGGCGACGGCCTCGACCT
>NZ_JBEOVH010000004.1:0-240918 GCF_040295385.1 Streptomyces sp. NPDC002825 | reverse complement strand
ATCCGCGGCAGCTTCTGCCGGAGCCGGGCCTCGATCGCGTCCGTGTCGACGGTGACGAGCGGGGCGCCCATCGGGACGGCGGCGACGGCCTCGACCTCGGCCGGGGTCAGGACCCGGGTGCCGGAAGTCTTCACACGTTCCACACGGAACCAGGTCGAGCCGTAGAGCGCCCAGACCCCGCCGGCCACGAGCGCGACGAGGCCGAGCGCCACGAGGAGCAGCCGGGGGGCCGGCACCCGGAACCGTCGGTTCCGGGCGCCGGCGCCGGACGACCGCTCCGACGACCCCTTCGACTTGCTGGTACCGCTCTTCTCCGCGGTCGTCGGTCCGGCTGCCACCCCGCGCCTCCTGCCCTCAGTCCCCCGCCGTGTCTGCTAGCGGGAGGCGATCGCCTCGTACACCATGCCGACGAGCAGGTCGTCGGCGTCCCGGCGGCCGAACTCGGCGGCGGCGCGGGACATCTCGTACAACCGGTGCGGATCGGCCAGTACGGGCAGGACGTTGCCCTGCACCCACTGCGGCGTCAGCTCCGCGTCGTCGACGAGGAGTCCACCGCCCGCCTTGACCACCGGCTGGGCGTTGAGCCGCTGTTCGCCGTTGCCGATGGGCAGCGGGACGTACGCGGCGGGCAGCCCGACGGCGGAGAGCTCGGCGACGGTCATGGCGCCCGCGCGGCAGAGCATCATGTCGGCCGCGGCGTACGCGAGATCCATCCGGTCCACGTACGGTACCGGCACGTACGGCGGCATACCGGGCATGTTGTCGACGCGCGGCAGTTCGTTCTTCGGGCCGACCGCGTGCAGGATCTGGATGCCGGAGCGCTGCAGCACCGGGGCGATCTGCTGGATCACCTCGTTGAGCCGCCGGGCGCCCTGCGAACCGCCGGAGACCAGCAGCGTCGGCAGGTTCGGGTCGAGGCCGAAGGCGGCGCGCGCCTCGGGCCGCACCCGCGCCCGGTCGAGGGTCGCGATGGTGTGCCGCAGCGGGATGCCGATGTAACGGGCGTTGCGGAGCTTGCTGTCCGGGGTGGCGACGCCGACCCCGGCCGCGTACCGCGAACCGATCTTGTTGGCCAGGCCGGGCCGGGCGTTGGCCTCGTGGACCACGATGGGCACCCCGAGGCGCTTGGCCGCGAGATAGCCGGGCAGGGCCACATAGCCGCCGAAGCCGACCACGCAGTCCGCCTTGGTGCGCTCCAGGACCTGCTCGGCCGCCTTGATCGTGCCGCGCAGCCGCCCGGGGACGGTGATCAGCTCGGGGGTGGGCTTGCGGGGCAGCGGTACGGCGGGGATGAGCGCCAACTCGTAGCCCCGCTCGGGCACGAGCCGGGTCTCCAGACCCTTCTCCGTGCCGAGCGCCGTGATCCCCACGCTGGGGTCCTGCCTGCGCAGGGCGTCCGCGAGGGCGAGCGCGGGCTCGATGTGGCCGGCGGTCCCCCCACCGGCGAGTACGACATGCACCGAAATTCACCGCTCTCCGGACGGGCGCTTCTTGACGCGCCGTCGCATCGACTTCCATCTCTTCCCGGCCCGCTTGCCCCAGCCGGGGCGGCGCATGGCCAGGGCCGCTTTCGCGGCGGGTTCCTGTCGCGCGAAGGCGATGAGGAGCCCGACGGCGAACATGGTCGGCAGCAGGGCCGACCCTCCGTAGGAGAACAGCGGGAGCGGGACACCGGCGATCGGCAGCAGGCCGAGCACCGCACCGATGTTGATCACGGCCTGAGCCGTGATCCAGGTGGTCACACCTCCCGCGGCGAACCTCACGAAGGGGTCCTCCGTGCCTCCGGCCACGCGGATACCCGCATAGCCTAGAGCCGCGAACAGGGCGAGTACCGACAGCGTCCCCGCGAGCCCCAGTTCCTCACCGGTGACCGCGAAGATGAAGTCGGTGTGTGCTTCAGGGAGTTGGCCCCATTTCTCGACGCTCGCGCCGAGTCCGGAACCGAACCATCCGCCCGAGGCCAGAGCATAGATTCCGTGCGCGGCCTGCAGACAGGGGGCTCCCTCACCGCCGGGGTCGGTCGCTCCGATGCAGTCGAAGCGCTTCATCCGGTTGTCGCTCGTCTTGATCAGCAGGACGCCGATCGCGCCGGCGACCGTGAGGACGCCGACGAAGAGCCGGGTGGGCGCCCCGGCCGTCCACAGCAGGCCGAAGAGGATGGCCGCGAGGATGATCGAGGTGCCCATGTCGCCGCCGAGCATGATCAGCCCGAGCAGCATGAAGGCGCCCGGCACCAGCGGCACCAGCATGTGCTTCCACTGGGTCAGCAGTCGCATGTCCTGCTTGCGGGCGAGCAGGTCGGCCCCCCACAGGATCAGCGCCAGCTTGCCGAACTCGCTGGGCTGGAGCTGGAAGGGGCCGCCGAGGGAGATCCAGTTCTGGTTGCCGTTGACCGCGTGCCCTATCCCGGGGATCTGCACGAGGACCATCAGGAAGACCGCGCCGACCAGGATCGGGTAGGCCAGCGCCCGGTGCAGTCTGACCGGCATCCGGGAGGCGACCAGGAGCAGTCCGGTGCCGAGGAGCGCGGCGATGAACTGCTTCCGGAAGAAGTAGGAGGGCACCAGGTCGTAGCGGAGCGCCGTGATCATCGAGGCGGAGTAGACCATCACCAGGCCGAGCGTGGTGATGAGCAGCCCCGCGCCGATGATCACGTAGTACGCCGTGAGGGGCCGGTCCCAGGCCTTGCGGAGCCGCTCGTACAGCCCTCGCGGGCCTCCGCCGCGCGCCCGCCGCGGGGTCGCGGGGGCCCGCCCTCCGCCGCGTACGGCGGAAGGCCGGCGTGTCCCGGCGATCTTGCTCGGCATGGTCGCTGTCCCCTCCAGTCGTGCCCGGTCCGGCCGGACCCTCCCGCTGGTCGGGTCAGGCGTCCCCGGTGGCGGCGAGGGCGCGGACGGCGTCCGCGAAGGCCTCGCCCCGCTTGTTGTAGTTGGTGAACATGTCCATCGAGGCGCAGGCCGGGGCGAGCAGGACCGTGTCCCCCGGCCGGGCGAGCCGGGCCGCCTCGCGGACCGCCTCGGACATCGCCCCAGTGTCGGTCCGGTCGAGGTCCACCACCGGGACCTCCGGGGCGTGTCGCGCCAGGGCTTCGCGGATCAGGGCGCGGTCGGCGCCGATGAGGACGGCGCCGCGCAAGCGCTTCGCCGACCGCTGGACGAGCGCGTCGAAGGTCGCGCCCTTGGCGAGGCCGCCGGCGATCCAGACGATCGGGTCGTAGGCGGCCAACGAGGCTTCCGCGGCGTGGGTGTTGGTGGCCTTGGAGTCGTCGACGTACGTGACTCCCTGGACCTCCTCGACCAGTTCGATGCGGTGCGGGTCGGGCCGGAAGGCCTTGAGGCCGTCCCGTACGGCCTTCGCCTCGACGCCGAAGGCGCGCGCGAGGGCGGCGGCGGCGAGGGCGTTGGCGATGTTGTGCGGGGCCGGCGGCTGGACGTCGGTGACCTCGGCGAGCTCCTGGGCGTTCTTCTGCCGGTTCTCGACGAAGGCCCGGTCGACGAGGATGCCCTCGACGACGCCGAGCTGGGAGGGTCCGGGGGTGCCGAGGGTGAAGCCGATCGCGCGGCAGCCCTCCTCGACGTCGGCCTCGCGCACCAGGTCCTCGGTGACCTTGTCCGCGACGTTGTAGACGCAGGCGACCTGGTTGCCCTCGTAGATGCGGCCCTTGTCGGCGGCGTACGCCTCCATGGTGCCGTGCCAGTCGAGGTGGTCGGGCGCGAGGTTGAGCACGGCGGCGGAGTGGGCGCGGACGGACGGCGCCCAGTGCAGCTGGTAGCTGGAGAGCTCGACGGCGAGCACGTCGTACTCCTGCTCGCCGAGGACGGCGTCGAGGAGCGAGACGCCGATGTTCCCGACGGCGGCGGTCCGCAGACCGGCCGCCTCCAGGATGGAGGCGAGCATCCGCACGGTGGTGGTCTTGCCGTTGGTTCCGGTGACCGCGAGCCAGGGGGCGGCGTCCGGGCCCCGGAGCCGCCAGGCGAGCTCGACGTCGCCCCAGATCTCCACGCCCGCCTCGGCGGCGGCCGTGAAGAGGGGCTTGTCGGGCCGCCAGCCGGGGGTGGTGACGATCAGCTCGGTGCCGGCCGGCAGCGTCGCCCCGTCGCCGAGGCGGACGGTGATGCCCTCCGCCTCCAGTTCGGCGGCCTGGGCCCGGGAGCGCTCGTCGTCGCCGTCGTTGACGACGGTCACGAGCGCGCCAAGGCCGTGCAGGACGCGGGCGGCCGGGATGCCGGAGACCCCGAGCCCCGCGACGGTGACCTTCTTGCCGTTCCAGTCGAGCTGTTCTGTCACTTTTCCGATGCCCATCCCGCGTAGAAGAGGCCCAGGCCCACGATCACGCACATGCCCTGGATGATCCAGAACCGGACGACGACCAGGACCTCGGACCACCCCTTGAGTTCGAAGTGGTGCTGGAGGGGGGCCATCCGGAAGACGCGCTTGCCGGTCAGCTTGAACGAGCCGACCTGGATGACCACGGACATCGTGATCAGTACGAACAGGCCGCCGAGCAGAGCCAGCAGGAGCTCCGTACGGGAGCAGATGGCGAGACCGGCGAGGGCGCCGCCGAGGGCGAGCGAGCCGGTGTCACCCATGAAGATCTTGGCGGGCGAGGTGTTCCACCACAGGAAGCCGAAGCAGGCGCCCATCAGCGCGGAGGCGACGACCGCGAGGTCGAGCGGATCGCGGACCTCGAAACAGGCGTTGGGGTTGGTCAGCGTGATCGCGTTGGCACAGGACTCCTGGAACTGCCAGAGCCCGATGAAGGTGTACGCGCCGAAGACCATCACCGAGGCGCCGGTGGCCAGACCGTCCAGACCGTCCGTCAGGTTCACGCCGTTGGACATGGCCAGGATCATGAAGAGCGCCCAGACCACGAAGAGCACCGGGCCGATGGCCCAGCCGAAGTCCGTGATGAAGGAGAGCTTCGTGGAGGCCGGGGTGTTGCCCCGCAGGTCCGCGAACTGCAGCGCGAGCACGGCGAAGGCGATGCCGACGATCAGCTGGCCGGCCATCTTCGCCTTGGCCCGCAGACCGAGCGAACGCTGCTTGACGATCTTGATGTAGTCGTCGAGGAAGCCGACCAGGCCCATGCCGGCCATGAGGAACAGCACCAGGACGCCCGAGTACGTCGGGTCCTCACCGGTGATGACCTTGGCCAGCGCGTACGCGATGAGCGTGGCCAGGATGAAGGAGATGCCGCCCATGGTGGGCGTGCCCTTCTTCCCGGCGTGACCGCGCGGGCCGTCGTCCCGGATGAACTGCCCGTACCCCTTGCGGGCAAGGAGCTTGATCAGCAGCGGCGTGCCGATCAGGGTCAGGAAGAGCCCGATGGCCCCCGCGAAGAGGATCTGCCTCATCGGCCCGTGACCTCGCCCTCGGTGTCGAGGAGCGCCAGCGCGACCTTTTCGAGACCGACCGACCTGGAAGCCTTCACAAGGACGACATCCCCCGGACGCAGCTCACTGCGCAACAGGTCGACAGCCGCCTGCGCGTCGGACACGTGCACCGACTCCTCACCCCACGAACCCTCGTTATATGCGCCCAGTTGCAGCCAGGAAGCTTCCCTCTCCCCGACCGCCACGAGCTTGCTGACGTTGAGCCGGACGGCGAGCCGTCCGACCGCGTCGTGCTCGACGAGCGATGCGTCACCGAGCTCGGCCATCTTGCCGAGCACCGCCCACGTACGAGCCCCTCGGGCCTGTGCGGCCCTGCCCATGGCCGCGAGCGCGCGCAGGGCGGCTCGCATCGACTCGGGGTTCGCGTTGTAGGCGTCGTTGACGATCGTCACGCCGTCCGGACGCTCGGTGACCTCCATGCGCCAGCGCGACAGGGTGCCCGCCTCGGAGAGCGCGGTGGCGATCTCTTCGACGGGCATGCCCAGCTCGTGCGCGACGGCGGCCGCTGCGAGCGCGTTCGACACGTGGTGCTCACCGTACAGGCGCAAGGTCACGTCACTGCACCCGGTGGGTGTGTGAAGCCTGAAAGAAGGCTGTCCGTTCTCTGTGAGGTGGACGTTCTCGGCCCGTACGGCCGCTTCGTCCGCTTCGCCGAAGAGGGTCACGCGGGCCTTGGTGCGGCTCGCCATGGCGCGGACGAGCGGGTCGTCGGCGTTGAGGACCGCGATCCCGCCGTCCTCGGCGGAGGGGAGGGACTCGACGAGCTCGCCCTTCGCCTGGGCGATCTGCTCGCGGCCGCCGAACTCGCCGATGTGGGCGGTGCCCACGTTGAGGACGAGGCCGATGCGGGGCGGGGTGAGCTCCGTGAGGTAGCGGATGTGGCCGATGCCGCGGGCGCCCATCTCCAGGACCAGGTGCCGGGTCTCGTCGCTCGCGCGGAGCGCCGTGAGCGGCAGGCCGATCTCGTTGTTGAGCGAGCCGGGCGTCCACACGGTGGGCGCGTGCCGGTCGAGGACCTGGGCGATCAGGTCCTTGGTGGAGGTCTTGCCGGCCGAGCCGGTGAGGGCGACGACATCGGTGCCGAGCCGCTCCACGACCGTGCGGGCGAGGGCCCCCAGCGCGGTCTGGACGTCGTCGACGACGATGGCAGGGGCGCCGACGGGCCGGGCGGCGAGCACGGCCACCGCTCCGGCCGCGACGGCGCGCTCCGCGTAGTCGTGGCCGTCGACGTGCTCACCGGCGAAGGCCGCGAAGAGGCTGCCGGCCCGCACCTCGCGGGAGTCGATGACGACGGGGCCGGTGATCCGGGCGGCCGGATCCGGTATGTCGTGCGCCTGCCCGCCGACGATTTCGGCGATCTCGGCGAGGGAGAGGGCGATCACTGCTTCATCCCTGACTGTTCTCGTGACGGTGTGCGTCCTGCTGGCTCTGCTGGCTGAGAATCGCCTCGCGCAGGACCTGACGGTCGTCGAAGGGGCGTACGACCCCGGCGATCTCCTGGCCCTGCTCGTGGCCCTTTCCGGCGACGAGGACGGTGTCGCCGGGCCGTGCGCGGGCGACGGCGGCGGCGATCGCGGCGGCCCGGTCGGGTTCGACCAGGACGTTCCCGCGCTCCCCCGCCGGCACGTCGGCGGCGCCGGCGAGCATGGCGCTGAGGATCACCAGGGGGTCCTCGGAGCGGGGGTTGTCGGAGGTGAGGACGGCGGTGTCGGCGAGCCGGGCCGCGGCGGCGCCCATCGGGCCGCGTTTGGTGGAGTCCCGGTCGCCGCCGCAGCCGATGACCACGTGCAGCCGGCCCTCGGTGACCTCGCGCAGGGAGCGCAGGACCGATTCGACGGCGTCCGTCTTGTGCGCGTAGTCGACGACGGCGAGGTACGGCTGGCCGGCGTCGACCCGCTCCAGGCGGCCCGGTACGCCGGGGACGGCGGCGACGCCCTCGGCGGCCGCCTTCGGGTCGAGGCCCGCGGCGGCGAGGGTGGCGATCGCGGCGAGGGCGTTGGCGACGTTGAACGGGCCGGGCAGCGGGGCGGTGGCGGCAATCCGCTCGCCCTCGGGGCCGACGGCGGTGAACGTCGAGTCGTGGGAGCCGAGGACGAGGTCCTCGGCGCGCCAGTCGGCCTCGGGGCGGCCCTCGGCGGAGAAGGTGACGACCGGGACGGTCGCCTCGCCGGCGAGCCTGCGGCCGTAGGCGTCGTCGAGGTTGATCACGCCCAGGCGGCTGCGCTCGGGGGTGAAGAGCCCGGCCTTGGCCCGGAAGTAGTCCTCCATGTCGGAGTGGAACTCCATGTGCTCCGGGCTGAGGTTGTTGAAGACGGCGACGTCGAAGACGCATCCGTCGACCCGGCCGAGCACCAGGGCATGGCTGGAGACCTCCATGGCGACGGCCTCGACGCCCCGCTCGCGCATGACGGCGAACAGCGCCTGGAGGTCGGTGGCCTCGGGGGTGGTGCGCTCGGACTTGATGCGTTCGTCGCCGATCCGCATCTCGACGGTGCCGACGAGGCCGGTCCTGCGTCCGGAGCCGCGCAGGCCGCCCTCCACGAGGTACGCGGTGGTGGTCTTGCCGGAGGTGCCGGTGATGCCGATCTGGAGGAGGTCCTCGCCGGGGCGCCCGTAGATCGCGGCGGCGAGTTCGCCCATCCGGCCGCGCGGGTTCTCCACGACCAGGACCGGGAGGCCGGTCGCGGCGGCGCGCTCGGCGCCCGCCGGGTCGGTGAGGATCGCGGCGGCGCCGAGTCCGGCGGCCTGGGCGACGAAGTCGGCGCCGTGGGTGCGGGCGCCGGCCAGGGCCGCGTACAGGTCACCGGGGCGCACGGCCCGCGAGTCGTGCGTGATGCCCGAGATCTCGGCGTCCTGGGGGGCGTCGGCCCCCAGCTGCGCGGCCAGGTCGCCCAGGGGTGTCGGGCGGGCCTGCTCCGGCCGGGGTGGGGCGTTTCGGTACTGATCAGCGTGTGGCACGGCGGTGAGCGTACCGGGCGCACCCTGTGCGGGGCCAAAAGAGCCCGGGGCCTCGCCGGAGTTCGATTTCCGGTTCCCGGAATGGGGGGTGATCGTTGTCACTGGTGCTCCCGGAGTGTCACGGGGTGGGTTCGAAGGTGACCGGCAGTCGGGCGGGTTCGCTGCCCGTGGGCGCGACGTGGAGGGTCTTGAGGGCGAACTCCATGACCTTCTTGTAGATGGGTCCGCAGATCTGGCCGCCGAAGTAGCTGCCCTTGGTGGGGTTCTGGATGGCGCAGTAGACGGTGATCTGCGGGTCGTCGGCCGGGGCGAAGCCCGCGAAGGAGGCGGTGTAGCCCTTGTAGCGGCCGAGTTCGGGGTCGACGCGGTTGGCGGTGCCGGTCTTGCCGGCGACGCGGTAGCCGGGGATGGCGGCCCTGCTGCCGGTGCCCTCCCGGTCCTTGACGACGGACTCCAGCATCCGGGCGAGGGTCTTCGCCGTCTTCTCGCTGACGACGCGGGACTCCTTGGGCGCGGGGGCCGCCGTGAAGCGCCCGTCGGGGCCCTTGGTGCCGCGCACGAGGGTCGGTTCGATCCGTACGCCTCCGTTGGCGATGGTCGAGTACACGGAGGCGGCCTGCATGGCGCTGACGGAGAGGCCCTGGCCGAAGGGGATCGTGTACTGCTGCGAGGTGGACCAGTCCTGGGGCTTGGCGAGGATGCCGGGGGTCTCGCCGGGGAAGTCCAGGCCGGTGGGGCTGCCGATGCCGAACTTGCGCAGGTACGAGTGGAGGACCCGGTTGGCCTCCGGCTGGTCCTTGCCGAGCTGGCCGGTGGCGAGGATGGTGCCGATGTTGCTGGACTTGGCGAGGACGCCGTTGAGGGTCAGGTACCAGGTGATGTGGTCGATGTCGTCCTTGAAGAGCCGGTCGCCGCGGTGGAGCCGGTTGGGGACGGTGACGTGGGTGTCGGGGGTCGCCCTGCCCTCCTCCAGGACGGCGGCCATGGACATCACCTTGGCGGTGGAGCCGGGCTCGTAGGCGTCCTGGAGGGCGGCGTTGCCCATGGCGGCGGCGTTGGCGGCGGAGAGGTCGTTGGGGTCGAAGCCGGGGGCGTTGGCCATGGCGAGGACCTCGCCGGTCCTGGTGTTCTGCACGACGACGTAGCCGCGGTCCGCCCTGGACTTCTTCACCTGCTCGGTGATGGCCTGCTGGGCGGCCCACTGGATGTCCCGGTCGATGGTCAGCTCGATGTCGGAGCCGGGGACGGCGGGGGTGCCCTGGGAGCCCGCGGTGGGCACCTGGCGGCCGCCGGACTGGGTGAAGCGGATCTTGCCGTCCTTGCCGGCGAGCTCCGCGTCGAGCATGGACTCCACGCCGCCGGCGCCCTTGCCCTCGGCGTTGACGTAGCCCAGTATCCCGGCGGCGAGTTCGCCGTTCGGGTACACGCGCTTGGTGCTGGGCTCGCTGAGGATGCCGCCGAGGAGGTTGATCCCGTTGCCGCCGACGGCCTGCGCCTTCTGCCCGTAGACCTTCTTGAGGTCCTTGATCTGGTTCCAGACCTGCGGGGTCTGCTTGCGGGCGAGGAGGGTGTAGCGGGACTTGGGGGTGCGGAGCTTCTTCGCGAGCTCGGCGGGCTGCTTGCCGAGGATCGGGGCGAGGAGCGCGGCCGCCTGCTCGGGGGCGTCGGCGAGCTTGGACTCCTCGCGGGTGAAGAGCTTGGGGTCGGCGGTGATGTCGTACGCGTCGACGCTGGCGGCGAGCGCGATGCCGTTGCGGTCGGTGATCTCGCCCCGCTCGGCGGAGAGCGTGTACTCCTGGAAGCGGTACTTGTCGGCCTTCGCCGCGTACGCGGAGGCGTCGACCGCCTGGACCTGGAGCAGCCGCACCACGAAGACCAGCATGACGAGGGTCAGGCCGAGGGAGATCAGCCGCAGCCGGGGCCGCGGGCTGCCGAGCCGGATGGTGCGGGGCTGCCGGGCCGGGGGCCGCTTCCCCGCCGGGCGCGGGGCGGGCCGGGACGGACGTGCTCCCGGCGTACGGGCTCCGGCGGAGGCGGGCCGGGGACGCGCGGGCCGCGCGGGGCCGGGGACGCGACGGCGCGGGGGCTCCTTGGAGGGCACTGCTCGGTCACCTGCCGGTTTGTTGCGGTTCGGGTGCGGTCACTGGGGCCTCTGGCACCGGCCCTGTCCGTGCCTCGCGGTCCTGGACATCTGGCCCCGGCATCGTCCACGCCTGGCCGGCCCCGGTGGGGCCCGGGCTGGTGGCACTTCCGCCGGGAGGAAAGGTGCTGGTCGGGCTTGTGTCGGGGTTCGCCAGTGCTGTTCCGGTGGTCGCCGGGCCGTCGAACGTACGGGGATCCGTCGAGAAGTCGGTCCGGGTGGCGGGCGTGGTCCCGGTGGGCGCCGGCGTCTTCTGGCTGACGGCGGGCTTCGGGGGCTTCGGCTTCGGGGTCGGCTTCGGGGCGACCGCCACCGAGGGCTCGCCCAGGACCTTGCCGTCCGGGCCGAGGAAGGCGGGGCTGCCGCCCGGGACCATGCCGAGCTCGCGGGCCCGCCGCTCCAGGGCGTCGGGGGCCGCGTAGTCGTCGACGTCCCGCTGGAGCGCCTGCTCCTCGTCGGTGAGCTCGGTGGTCTTGTTCTTGAGCTCGTTCAGCTTGAAGGAGCCCTGGTTGAGCGCCGAGTTCAGCAGGAGCAGGGAGATGAGTCCGCCGCCGAGCAGCACGACGACGAGCAGGACGAAGGGGGTGCGGGCGGCCGAGCTGGGCCCCGACGGCATGAGCCGTCCGAGCCGCGCGGCCCGCCCTTTGAGGGGCCCCTTCGCCGTGCTCACAGGACGTCTTCCCGGATGCGCTCGACGCCCCGGAGCCGGGCCGGGGCGGCGCGCCGGTTCTCGGCGACCTCCTCCTCCGTGGGCAGCTCGGCGCCGCGGGTGAGCAGCTTCAGCCGGGGCTGGTACTTCTCGGGGACGACCGGAAGCCCGGGCGGGGCGGTGGTCGCCGCGCCGGCCGCGAAGACGCCCTTCACGATCCGGTCCTCCAGGGACTGGTACGAGAGGACGACCACCCGGCCGCCGACGGCGAGGGCCTTCACGGCCGCCGGGATGGCCTTCTCGACGCTGTCGAGCTCGTGGTTGACCTCGATGCGCAGGGCCTGGAAGGTGCGCTTCGCCGGGTTGCCGCCGGTGCGCTTGGCAGCCTGGGGCAGCGCGTCGCGGATGAGCTCGACGAGCCGGGCGCTGTTGGTGAAGGGCTCCTTGTCGCGCTCGCGCACGATCGCGGAGACGATCCGCTTGGCCTGCTTCTCCTCGCCGTACGCCCGCAGGATCCGGACCAGCTCGCCGGCCGGGTAGGTGTTGAGGACCTCGGCCGCGCTGATGCCGGTCGTCTGGTCCATGCGCATGTCGAGCGGGGCGTCCTGGGCGTAGGCGAAGCCGCGGTCGGCCTCGTCCAGCTGCATGGAGGAGACGCCCAGGTCGAAGAGGACGCCGTCCACCTTGGGGATGCCGAGCCGGTCGAGGACCTCGGGCAGCTCGTCGTACACGGCGTGGACGAGGGTGGCCCGGTCCCCGTACGGGGCGAGCCGCTCGCCGGAGAGCCGCAGGGCCTCCTTGTCGCGGTCGAGGGCGACGAGCCGCGCCTCGGGGAACCGCTGCAGGAGGGCCTCGCTGTGGCCTCCGAGGCCCAGGGTGCAGTCGACGACGACCGCGCCGGGGCGCTGCAGGGCGGGGGCCAACATGTCCAGGCACCGCTGGAGCATCACCGGGACGTGTCGGTCGTTGCTCAATGCGCCCTCTCAGATCCGGCGCGGAGGCACGTACCGCGGGAGAGGCCGAGCCGTAGGTACCGCCGCACACACGGGGGAGAAACCGCGGAAAATCGCTCGTTGTCTCCGTGAACTCCGCGTCACTTTAGTCCACGGGACCCGCCGGTCAATCAACCGACTGGCGGGTCGCGGAACCCGGGCGGCCCCACCTGTGGGTTAGCTCACAACAAGACTCATTGATGTTCTTTGTCCCCTCTCACAGCGGGCCGGAAAGGGGCGTGACCATTACCGTCGGAATCATGTCGACCTCCGCGCACCCCTCTGCCGACGCCATACGCACCGGCGCCACGGTCACCGACCGTCTCGTCGAGGCCAACGAACGCTACGCCTCGGATTTCACCGACCCCGGAATGGACGCGCGGCCCGTACTGCGCGTCGCCGTCGTCGCCTGCATGGACGCCCGTCTCGACCTGCACGCGGCCCTCGGCCTTGAACTCGGCGACTGCCACACCATCCGCAACGCGGGCGGTGTCGTCACCGACGACGTGATCCGCTCGCTCACCATCAGCCAGCGGGCCCTCGGCACCCGCAGCGTGATGCTGGTGCACCACACGAACTGCGGTCTCGAATCGCTCACCGAGGACTTCCGGCACGAGCTGGAGGACGAGGTCGGCCAGCGCCCCGCCTGGGCGGTCGAGGCCTTCCGCGACGTCGACCAGGACGTCCGCCAGTCGATGCAGCGGGTCAGGACCTCCCCCTTCCTGCTGCACTCGGACGACGTCCGGGGCTTCGTCTTCGACGTGACCACGGGTCTGCTGCGCGAGATCGACCCGGCGTAAACCGTCAAACCCTGGCATTTCCCCTGCACTTGTCCGCATGCAAGTGACAGGCCCGGCCACGGCAACAACAATGCTCGGACGACAGTTCCGAAAGGCCGAGGAGGGCCGGGGTGACGACCTATGACGATCGAGCGAGCCTCGCTGATCTGACCACCACTGTGGAGAGAGTCCGCAGATCGGTGGAGAGTGTGATCGAGGGCAAGCCCGAGGTCGTACGGCTTTCGCTGACCGTGCTGCTCGCCGAGGGGCACCTCCTGATCGAGGATGTCCCCGGCGTCGGCAAGACCATGCTGGCCAAGACGCTGGCCAAGTCCATCGACTGCTCGGTGCGACGCATCCAGTTCACGCCCGACCTGCTGCCCTCGGACGTCACCGGCGTGTCGATCTTCGACCAGCAGCGCCGGGACTTCGAGTTCAAGCCGGGCGCGATCTTCGCCCAGATCGTGATCGGCGACGAGATCAACCGCGCCTCGCCGAAGACCCAGTCCGCGCTCCTGGAGTCCATGGAGGAGCGCCAGGTCACGGTCGACGGCCAGACGTACGAGCTGCCGAGCCCGTTCATGGTGGTCGCCACCCAGAACCCGGTCGAGATGGAGGGCACCTACCCGCTGCCCGAGGCCCAGCGCGACCGCTTCATGGCCCGCGTCTCCATCGGCTACCCCAGCGCCGAGGCCGAGCTCCAGATGCTCGACGTGCACGGCTCGGTCTCCCCGCTGGACGACCTCCAGCCGGTCGCCCACGCCCACGACGTCCTCAAGCTGATCGAGGCCGTGCGCAGGGTCCACGTCGCCGACGCGGTACGCCGCTACGCGGTCGACATCGTCGCCGCCACCCGCACCCACCCCGACCTGCGGCTCGGTGCCTCCCCCCGGGCCACCCTGCACCTGCTGCGGGCCGCCAAGGCCTCCGCGGCGCTCAGCGGCCGCGAGTACGTCCTGCCGGACGACCTCCAGGCCCTCGCCGCGCCCGTCCTCGCCCACCGGCTGCTGCCGACGGCGCAGGCCCAGCTGAACCGCCGCACCGCCGAGCAGGTCGTCGACGAGATCCTCCAGCGCACCCCCGTCCCGGCCGCGGCCCCGCCCGCCGGACCGCTCTACGGCCAGCAGCAGCCCGGCGCCCGGCGGCTGTGATGAGTGGCTCCGCCGTGCCGGACGGACCGCGGGGCGACGAGGACGACCGGGGCGGCCTGCGGGCCGCCCTCGGCGGCCTCACCACCCGCGGCCGCTCCTTCCTCGCCGCCGGGGTCGCCGCAGCCGCCTGTGCGTACGTCCTCGGCCAGGCCGACCTGCTGCGCGTCGGGCTGCTGCTCGCCGCCCTCCCGCTGATCTGCGTCCTCGTGCTGCACCGCACCCGCTACCGCGTCGCCGCCTCCCGCCGGCTCACCCCCCAGCGGGTCGAGACCTCCACCGAGGCACGGGTCCAGCTGCGGATGGAGAACGTCTCCAAGCTGCCCACCGGTCTGCTGATGCTCCAGGACCACGTGCCGTACATGCTGGGGCCCCGCCCCCGCTTCGTCCTCGACCGGGTCGAGGCCGGCGGCCGGCGCGAGGTGTCCTACCGGGTCCGCTCCGACCTGCGCGGCCGCTTCCCGCTGGGCCCGCTCCAGCTGCGGCTCAACGACCCCTTCGGGATGTGCGAGCTGACCCGCTCCTTCAGCGCCTACGACACCCTCACCGTCGTGCCCCGCACCGAGGCCCTCCCGCCCGTGAAGCTCTTCGGCGAGGCCGGGGGGTACGGGGACGGGCAGTCCCGCTCCCTCGCGCTCGCCGGCGACGACGACGTCATCCCGCGCACCTACCGGCACGGCGACGACCTGCGCCGGGTCCACTGGCGCTCCACCGCCCGCTACGGCGAGCTGATGGTCCGCCGCGAGGAGCTGCCCCAGCGGGCCCGCTGCACCGTCCTCCTCGACACCCGGCGGATCGCCTTCCAGGGCGCCGGCCCCGACTCGGCCTTCGAGTGGGCCGTCTCCGGCACCGCCTCCGCGCTCGTCCACATGCTGGAGCGCGGCTACGCGGTCCGGCTGCTCACCGACACCGGCAGCGCGATCCCCGGCGAGGGCGCCGAGGGCTTCGCCGGCTCGGCACACGACTCGGCCGAGGCGGCCGGCCTGATGATGGACACCCTCGCGGTCGTCGACCACTCCGAGGGCGCCGGCCTCTCCCGCGCCTCCGACGTGCTGCGCGGCGGCGGCGACGGGCTGCTCATCGCCTTCCTCGGCGACCTCGACGAGGAGCAGGCCGCCCTCGCCGCCCGGATGCGCGGGCGGGCCGGCGCGGCCGTCGCCTTCGTCCTGGACTCCGGCACCTGGATCACCGGCGGCGCGGTCCCCGGAGCGGTCGACAACCGGGTGCGGCAGCTGCGCGAGGCGGGCTGGACGGCGCTCGCCGTGCCGGCCGGCGCCTCCCTCGCCGACCTGTGGCAGCAGGCGGCCGGGCTCCGTCCGGAGACCGCCGCCGCCGACACCTACGGAGGATGGTCATGAGCGGCCGCACACGGCTGACGCTCGCGTCCTGGGCCGCCACCCTGATGGCGGCCGGGGCGCTGCTGCCCCTGGTGAAGCCGGCCACCTGGATCTTCACGGCCGCCTTCGTCCTCGCCCTGGTGAGCGGGGTGGGCACGCTGGCCCGGCGGGTGCCGCTGGCCCGGCCGCTGACCGTGCTCGCGCAGACCGTCGCCGCGGTCCTCGCGCTGACCGTGTGCTTCGCCCGGGAGCAGGCCTATGTGTGGCTCGTCCCTGGCCCCGAGGTCTTCACGCACGCCGCCGAGCTGTTCCGGGCGGGCGCCGAGGACGTCGGCCGGTACGCGATCCCCGCGCCCGACACCGAGGGCATCCGGCTCATGCTGGTCGGCGGCGTCGTCGGGATCGGGCTCCTCGTCGACACCCTCGCGGTCACCTTCCGCAAGGCGGCCCCGGCCGGCCTGCCGCTGCTCGCCCTGTACTCGGTGGCCGCCGGGCTCTCCGGCGGCGGGGCCGGCTGGCTCTGGTTCCTCCTCGCGGCCTCCGGTTATCTGCTGCTGCTCCTCGCCGAGGGCCGTGACCGGCTCTCGCAGTGGGGGCGGGTCTTCGGCGGCGCCCAGCGCTCCGGCCGGCCCGGCTCCAGCGTCGCCGCCGGCGGCGCCTCCGCCTTCGCCCCGGTCCGCACCGGCCGCCGGATCGGCGCCGTCGCCATGGGCGTCGCACTCGTGGCGCCGCTCGCGCTGCCGGGCTTCTCCGGCGGGCTCTTCGGCGGCGGCGGCGAGGGGAGCGGGGGCGCCGGCAAGGGCGGCACGATCTCCGCCGTGAACCCGCTGGTCTCCCTGCAGAACAATCTGCGCCAGCCGGAGGACCGGGAGGTCCTGCGCTACCGGACGAACGCCCGCGACACCAGCGGCCTGTACCTGCGGCTCGTCGCCCTCGACCAGTTCGACGGCACGTCGTGGAAGTCCTCGGTCCGCCCGATCGAGGACGTGCCCAAGCAGCTGCCCTGGCCGGACGGCCTCTCCCAGAGCGTCCGGATCACCGAGGTCACCAGCAACTTCGTCGCCTCCGACGCGTACGAGCAGAAGTGGCTGCCCATGCCGTACCCGGCGGGCCGGGTCGACATCGACGGACGCTGGCGGTACGAGCCGGCCGGCCGGATGCTCGTCGGCGACGACAAGCAGACCACCAAGGGCGCCCGCTACCAGGTCTCCAGCCTGGACGTGCAGCCGACGGCCGGGCAGCTGGCCGCCGCCGGGCCCGCACCGGAGAAGCTGCGCCGCGAGTACACCAAGGTGCCGACGACGCTCCCGGCCGACGTACGGGCGACGGCGCTGAACGTCACCAAGGGCGCGCGGAACGACTACGAGCGGGCGGTGAAGCTCCAGGACTGGTTCTCCCAGGAGGGCGGCTTCCGCTACGACGTCGACGTGGAGTCCGGCACCGGGGTCCAGGCGATCTCCCGCTTCCTGAAGGACAAGGAGGGCTTCTGCGTCCACTTCTCCTTCTCGATGGCGGCCATGGCCCGCTCGCTCGGCATCCCGGCCCGGGTGGCCGTGGGCTTCATGCCGGGCACGACGCAGACCGACGGCTCGGTGTCCGTCGGCATCCGGGACGCGCACGCCTGGCCCGAGCTGTACTTCGAGGGCGCCGGGTGGACGCGGTTCGAGCCGACCCCCTCGCGGGGCTCCACCCCCGCGTACACCCGGGAGAACACCCCCTCGGGCACGGCCACCGGGCCCGCGCAGCCGCAGCAGAGCGCCTCGGCGCAGCCGTCCGCCGCGCCCAGCGCGTCGGAGAGCTGCACGCCGCAGATGAAGAAGCTCGGCGACTGCGGTCCCGACGCGGCGGCGGCCGGTGCCTCCGGCGACGACTCCGGCCCTGACCTCCGGACGGTCCTCCTCCTGTCCCTGGCGGCGGTCCTCCTCGTCTCGCTCCCCCTCCTCCCGCTCTTCTGGCGGACGCGGGTACGGGCGCGGCGGCTCGGCCCGGACGGCGGCACGCTCGCGGTCTGGGAGGAGATCAACGACACGGCCTGGGACTACGGGGTCGAGCCGGACGAATCCCTGACGCCGAGGAAGTCGGCGGCGCGGATCGTCCGCCTCGGTGAGCTCCGGGGCGAGTCCGCGGACGCGGTGCACCGGGTGGCCCGGGCGGTGGAGGAGGTCCTGTACGCGCCTCGGCCGCCGGCGGTGGCGGGGCTGGGCTCCGAGGCCGGTCGGGTCCGTGCGGGCTTCCACGCGGGCGCGAACCGTGCCGACCGGCTGCGGGCGCTTCTGGCCCCTCGCTCGGCGAACCGCGTCCGGTGGGCGGCGTCCGCGCGCTGGTCGTCGTGGACGATGCGGCGTCGGGCGCTGGGGATGCGGGCGGCAGCCGCGCTCCGCCGCCGCGAAGCCAACTGACGCGCTCGGTTGCGGCCGGCGCCCCGCCGCGACGGTGCCCCCCCGTTGTGGGCATGCGTTCCGCCGGGGCGGAACGGGTGGGCACAACGGACGGCGCCCCTGCCGGCGCCAGAGGCTTACGCGCCCTGACCCGCACCCCGTGCGCAGTGCACTGGTGGTGCGGGCCAAGGCGCGGAACGCGGAGGCGCCGCGAGAGGGCGCCGTCCCGTGTGCCCACCCGTCCCGCCCTGCGGGACGATTGCCCACACGGGGGTGGGCCGGGGCACCGCCCAGCACGGCGCGGGCCCCACGGGAACGCGTCGAGCCCCGCAGGGCGGCGCGGGTTCGCGTCGGTCCTGCGGGGCTCGGGTGTTCGGGGGGCGGGGCTACCGCTCCGGGGCCGTCAGTGGCCGCCGCCCTGCTGCTCATCGCGACGCCGCTGCCACCGCGCCTCGATCCGGTCCATCATGGAGCGTCGCTGCCGAGCCGGACGGCCCGCGGCCGCCCGCTGTTCACCCGGCTTCGGCGCCTTGCGCCATCCGGTGACCGCCAGGACCGCGCAGCCCAGCATGACGAGGAATCCCACCACGCTGATCCAGATCTGCTGTGCGACCATTCCGGCCATGAGGAGCGCGATACCCACCAGGAAGCCGGCGACTGCCTGGTAAACCCGTCGCCGGGTGTACGTACGCAGTCCGCTTCCCTCGAGCGCTGTCGCGAACTTGGGATCTTCGGCGTACAGCGCTCGCTCCATCTGCTCGAGCATTCGCTGCTCGTGCTCCGAGAGCGGCACGGAGTCCTCCTAGTCGTCGGTCGCGGGGGCGACCGGTTTGCGGCCCTTTCAGGATAGGCAGGGAATCGCCCCCGTGAAACCCGCCCTCAATGCCGAATAGCCAATCCGGGCCGCCATGCGGATCGGTTGCTGAGGCGTTGATTCCCCAGCCCCTTGTCCGTCATGCCGGATGGTGTCCCCCGATCATACGGGGCGGAGCCCCAGATGGGGCGGGCTGTGGCGTACTCCATGGCACACCGCGGCCCGCACCCCCGAACGGGTGGCCGTCCAGCTCAGGCCCGCTTCTCGGCGAGAACGTGCAGCTGGGTGGCGATGGCGTGGAAGGAGGGCAGCTCCGCGGCGGCCGCTTCCAGCTTGAGCAGGGCCTCGGCGGCGCCGGGCTCGGTGTCGACGAGGACGCCGGGGACGAGGTCGGCGAAGACCCGGACGCCGTGCACGGCGCCGACCTCGAGTCCGGCCCCGTCGGCGAGCTCGGTGAGCTGCTCGGCGGTGAAGCGCCGGGGCACGGGGTCGCCGGCGCCCCAGCGGCCCGCCGGGTCGTCGAGCGCGTGCCGGGCCTCGGTGAAGTGGCCGGCGAGGGCGCGGGCCAGCACGGCTCCGCCGACGCCGGCGGCGAGCAGGCTGAGGCAGCCGGCGGAGCGGAGCGCGGCCGTCGCGTTCCGCACGCCCTCGGCGGGATCGTCGACGTACTCCAGGACGCCGTGGCAGAGCACCGTGTCGTAGGCCTCGCGCTCGACGACGTCGAAGAGGCCCTTGATGTCGCCCTGGACGCCGGTGACGAGGTCGGCGACGCCGGCCTCGGCGGCCCGGCGCTCCAGCGCGAAGAGCGCGTCGGGGCTGGGGTCGACGACGGTGACCCGGTGGCCGAGGCGGGCCACCGGCACCGCGAAGTTGCCGGAGCCGCCGCCCGTGTCGAGGACGTCGAGGCTGTCCTTCCCGGTGGCCTCGACCCGGCGGTCCAGGGCGTCTTTGAGGACGTCCCAGACGACGGCGGTACGCAGGGAGGCGCGCGACGGACGCGAAGACGCCTCTCGACCGAAGACAGGGGAAGGGTCCGGCACGGCTGTTGACTCCTCGGTGACGGGTACGAACGCTCCCCACCCTATGGCCTCGCCCCTCCCTTTCGGATCATCCTCAGGCCTCGTCCGCCCCGGGCTGGCGGGGCAGAACCGGCTGGAGGGCGAGCAGCCGCTCGACCAGGCGCAGGAAGTGCGCGGCGTCCCTGAGCAGGTCGTCGGCCTCGCGCCGGGTGGCCGCGCTGCTGATGCCGGCCTCGGCGCGGGCTCTGCGCGAGGCGCCGGCGGCGAAGAGGGCGCTCCATTCGGTGAGCTCGGGGGCGAGGTCGGGGAGGAGCTCCCAGGTGCTCCTTATCCGCTGCCGGTGGCGGGGCCGGGTGTCGGGCCTGGCCCGGGCGGCGAGCACGGCGGCGGCCGCGCGCAGGGCGGCGAGGTGGGCGGTGGCGTACCGCTCGTGGGGGCGGTCGAGGACGGCGGCCTCGGCGAGTCCGGCGCGGGACTTGGCGAGGAGGTCGAGGGCGGCGGGCGGGGCGGCGGAGCGGCGCGGGACGGGGTGGATGTCGGAGCCCGGTCCCGCCTCCCCCGGGGTGGGACGGCGGCGGGGCGTGGCTGCTGCGGATGGGCCGGCCATGACGAGCCTCCTGTCGTCGCGTGACGGCGCTGTGGCCGTATGTGTTCATCGTGCCGCGCCCCACTGACAATCGCGCTGACCTGGGGTTTTGCCTCAGACCCAACCCCGGGGTAACTTTTGAACTGACTGGTCAGTTCAAAAAGGGGAATGGGGGGTGAGTCCGTGGGCACGGAAACCGAGGAACAGCCGCACGGCGCCGCCGTCGTCGCGGACGGCTTCGGACTGAAGGGACCGCGCGGCTGGGCCTTCCGGAAGGTCTCCTTCCGTGCCGAGCCCGGCGCGCTGGTGGCCATCGAGGGACCGTCCGGCTCGGGCCGCACCTGTCTGCTGCTCGCGCTCACCGGCCGGATGAAGGCCACGGAGGGGCACGCCGAGGTCGGCGGCCTCCCCCTGCCCCGCAAGATGGCCGCCGTGCGCCGGATCACCGCACTCGGCCAGGTCCCGGGCGTCAGCGAGCTCGACCCCGCCTTCACGGTCGCCGAGCACCTGCGCGAGCGGGCCCTGCTCCAGCGCCGCTTCGACGGTTCCGTACGGGCCCTCCTGCGGCGCCCGGCCGAGCGGGCCGCGACCTCCCGGGCCCGGATCGACGAGGCCGTGAAGGCCGCCGGTCTGGACCTCGACGCCCTGCCGAAGGGCGAGCGGACCTCCGTACGGGATCTGGAGCGCCTCGAAGCGCTGCGGCTCTCGATCGCCCTGGCCCTGATCGGCCGCCCCCGGCTGCTCGCCGTGGACGACACCGACCTCAAGCTCTCGGACGCCGACCGCGCCGAGGCCTGGGCGCTCCTGCGCTCCCTGGCCGCGTCCGGGACGACGGTCCTCGCCGTCTGCAGCGAGGCCCCCGAGGACGCCCTGCGCATCACGACGGTCCAGGACGAGAGCGAGCCCGAGGCCCCCGGGGCCGAAGAAACCGCCGCCACCGAGACGGCCACCGAAGAAACCGCCGCCACCGAGACGGCCACCGCGGAAACCCGCGCCACCGGGACGGCCACCGAAGAAACCGCCGCAGAGAGCGGCGCCACCGACGCCACGACCGAGGAGGGGGCGGCCGATGCGCTCGCCGAAACTGGCCGCGCTTGAGCTGAAGCGCTTCGGCAGGGGAAAGCTGCCGCGCGCCGCGCTCGTCGCGATCCTGCTGCTGCCCCTGCTGTACGGCGCCCTGTACCTGTACTCGTTCTGGGACCCGTACAGCAGGCTCGACAAGATCCCCGTCGCCCTCGTCAACGAGGACCGGGGCGCCACCGCCGGCGGCAAGGAGATCCACGCCGGCGACGACATCACCGAGGGGCTCCTGGAGAGCAAGACCTTCGAGTGGCACCGCGTGAGCGACGCCGAGGCACGCGCGGGCGTGGAGGACGGGACGTACTACCTGTCCCTGACCATGCCCGGCGACTTCAGCTCCCGCATCGCCTCCAGCTCCGGCGACTCCCCCGAGACCGGCGCGCTCCAGGTGCGGACGAACGACGCCAACAACTACATCGTCGGCCAGATCTCCCGGACGGTCTTCTCCGAGGTGCGCACCGCGGCCTCCACGAAGTCCTCCCGCACCTTCCTCGACAAGATCTTCATCTCCTTCTCCGACATCCACGACGCCACCGCGAAGGCCGCCAAGGGCGCGGCCGACCTGAAGCAGGGCGTGGACAAGGCGAAGAAGGGCTCGAAGAGCCTGTCGGAGGGCCTCACCGACGCCAAGGCCGGCAGCGGTGACCTGGCCGCCGGTCTGAAGAAGCTCGACAAGGGCGCCAAGGACCTGGAGAACGGTTCCCGCAAGGTCGCGAAGGGCACGCAGGCCCTCGCCGACAAGGTGAACGGCACCGCCGACAAGGTCCGCCCGTACCTGGCGAACAACGGCAAGTCGATCCGCGACACCGCCCGCCTCGTCTCCGACTCGGCCACGGCCGCCCGCCACAACCTGGACAAGCTGGTCGAGCACGCGCCCCAGGTCCGCACCGCCGCCCACAAGGCCGACGACGGTCTCGCCCGGCTGCACCGCGAGGTCTGCGTGGACGCCCCCGCCACCACTCCCCCGCTCGACCCCAGGATCTGCCAGAAGCTCAAGGAGGCCTCGGTCACCGCCGGGGACGTCGCCACGATCGCCGACGACGTCCACGAGCTCACCAAGGACAACTCCGACGACCTGAAGACCCTGGACGCGCGCCTGGCCAAGCTGAAGAAGCAGGCCGACGAACTGGCCGCCCGAGCCCCGCACCTCGACGAGGACGTGGAGGGCGCCATCCGGAAGATCAACGAGCTCAACGCGGGCGCGCAGAAGGTCGCGACGGGCGCGGACCAGCTGCACACGGGCATCACCCAGGCCAAGACGGGTTCGGTCAGCCTCGACACCGGTGTCGGCAAGCTCAAGAAGGGCGCGGGCGACCTGGACGGCGGCCTGTTCAAGCTGGCCGACGGTTCGGGCAGCCTCGCCACCGGTCTGAAGGACGGGGTCGACAAGATCCCCGACTACGACGAGCAGGACCGCGACCGGCGTACGGAGGTCATGGCCGACCCGGTGAAGCTGGCCTCGCAGTCCCTGCACAAGGCCCCGAACTACGGCACCGGCTTCGCCCCGTACTTCATCCCGCTCTCCCTCTGGGTCGGCGCGATGGTCGCGTACATGCTCATCCAGCCGTTGAACCGGCGCGCCCTCGCAGCGGGCGGCTCCGCCTGGCGGATCGCGCTCGCGGGCTGGCTCCCGGTGGCGGCGATCGGCGTCCTCCAGGTCGCGGCCCTGATGTCGGTCCTGCACTGGGGCCTCGGCCTCCAGATGGCCCGGGCCGCCGGCACGATCGGCTTCCTCGCCCTGGTCACCTGCTGCTTCGCGGCGATCATCCAGTGGCTCAACGCCCGCTTCGGGGCGGCGGGCCGGATCCTGGTCCTCGCGTTCCTGATGCTCCAGCTGACCTCGGCGGGCGGCACGTACCCCGTCCAGACCAGCCCGGCCTTCTTCAACGCCGTCCACGCCTTCCTCCCGATGAGCTACGTGGTCGAGGCGCTGCGCCGGCTGATCACCGGCGGCGGGATCGGACCGGTCTGGCAGGCCTGCGCGGTCCTGACGGCCTTCACCGTCGGTGCCCTCGCCCTGACCGCGGTCTCGGCACGCAAGAAGCAGGTGTGGACGATGGACCGGCTCCACCCCGAACTGTCGCTCTGAACCTGTGAGAATCGACGCCATGGACAGCAGCAGCACCCGACGCCAGGCCACGCGCACCAAGCTCTACGAGGCGGCCGTCACCCTCATCGCGGAGCAGGGCTTCTCCGCGACGACGGTGGACGAGATCGCCGAGCGGGCCGGCGTGGCCAAGGGCACCGTCTACTACAACTTCAAGAGCAAGACGGAGCTCTTCGAGGAGCTGCTGCGCCACGGCGTGTCGCTGCTCACCGCCTCCCTGCGCTCGGCGGCCGAGGAGACCGCCGAGCGCGGCGGGAGCCGGGTCGACGCGCTGGACGCGATGATCCGGGCCGGTCTCGTCTTCATCGACCGCTACCCGGCCTTCACCCAGCTGTACGTGGCCGAGCTCTGGCGCACCAACCGGGCCTGGAACTCCACGCTCCTGGTGGTGCGTCAGGAGGCCGTCGCGGTCGTCGAGGGCGTGCTGCGCGAGGGGGTCTCGGCCGGTGAGCTGAGCGAGGAGATCGACGTCCAGCTGACGGCCGCGGCACTGGTCGGGATGGTGCTGGTGGCGGCGCTGGACTGGCAGGCCTTCCAGAGCGAGCGCTCGCTGGACGACGTGCACGCGGCTCTTTCCCGCCTGCTGCACGGGCGCGTCGGCGGCCGCTGAGGCAGGACACGGCGAAAGGCCGGGGCGGCAGGACGTGGCGAAAGGCCGCTGACGCAGGAGACGACGAAAGGCCGGTGCGGCGAAGCTCGATCCCCCCGAGCCTCGCCGCACCGGCTTCTTTCTCCCCCCGTGCCGGCAGGTGCGCGGCCCCGTTCCGCAGCCCCGTGCCGGCGGTACCGGAGCCGCGCCCCTTCCGTGGGCTCCACTCTCTCCTTCCGCCGGCACCGGCCCCATCCGCGCACCTACTCATCTCGACCCCTAGGTACGGATACTCAGTCCTGGTTACGATCGCGGGCGTGTCCGTACTCCCCCTGGTGTTCACCAGCGGCTGGGCGAGCGGGATCAACGCGTACGCGGTGGTCCTGCTGTTCGGCGTCTTCGGCGCGACCGGGCTGACCGACGAGGTGCCCGAGTCCTTGCAGCGCACCGATGTCCTCGTCGCGGCGGGCGTGCTGTTCCTGTGCGAGGCGGTGGCGGACAAGATTCCGTACGTCGACTCGATATGGGACTCCGTCCACACGGTGATCCGGCCGATCGCGGGAGCCGTGGTCGGCGCCCTGCTCGCCGGGCAGAACGGTTCGCTGCCCGAGCTGGCGGCGGGCGCGGTCGGCGGTTCGACGGCCTTGCTCAGTCACTTCGTCAAAGCCGGGACGAGGATGGCGGTCAACACCACTCCGGAACCGTTCTCGAACGTCGCGCTGAGCCTGGCGGAGGATCTCGGGGTGGCGGCGATCGTCACGTTCGCCGTCTTCCACCCGGTCGCGGCGGCGTCGATCGCGGGCTTCCTGCTCCTGGCGGGCCTGGCGATACTGGTCTTCCTGGCCCAGCGGATCCGCCGTTTCTGGCGGCGCCGGTCCCAGCGCCGGGAGGAGAGACGGCTCGCGACCCCGAGGGCGCGCCCACGGGTCCCGGCCCCGCCGGACGACGGTTCCGACCACTTCTGATCCGGTCCTGGGACGCCCCATAGACTCGCCCGCATGGCACGGATTGTGGTGATCGGCGCGGGACTCGGCGCCATGGCGGCGGCGGCGCGCCTCGCGGTCGCCGGGCACACGGTGACGGTGTACGAGAAGACGTCGACGTACGGCGGCGCGGTCGGCCGCTTCGAGCGCGACGGCTTCGCCTTCGACACCGGCCCGGGGCTGCTGCACCTGCCCGCCGTCTACCGGGACCTTTTCGTGAAGACGGGCAAGGAGCCCCTGGAGGAGTGCGTCGCGCTGACGCAGGTCGATCCGGCGGCCCGTCATGTCTTCGCCGACGGCGCCCGTGTCGACCTGCCGAACGCCTCCCGGGCCGGCACGGTCGCCGCCCTGGACGCGGCGCTGGGCGCGGGAGCGGGCGAGCGCTGGGGCGACTTCCTGACCCGGGCCCGCGAGGCCTGGGACCGGACCCGGCGCCCGCTCCTGGAGGAGCCGCAGCCGGCCGACCCGGCGCCGCTCGCGCGCGAGCCGTACCCGGCCCTGAAGGCGGGCCTGCTGCGCCGCCCGACGACGACGCTCGCGCAGGTCGGGGCGCGGGAGCTGCGCGACCCGCGGCTCGCGGCCCTCCTCGACGCGTACGCGTGGTCGTACGGCTTCGACCCGGCGACCGCCCCGGCCTCGGCTGCCGTCCTGCCGTACATGGAGCAGACCTTCGGCAGCTGGTACGTGGGCGGGGGCCTGCGGGCGCTCGCCGACGCGGTGTACGAGCGGTGCCTGAAGCGGCGGGTGGAGTTCGTGTTCGACACCGCGGTCGAGGACGTCGTGGAGAAGGACGGCCGCGCGGCCGGTGTCCGCCTTGCCGGCGGCGGGACGGTCGAGGCCGACCACGTGGTGTCCGGGACCCCGATGCCGGCGCTCCACCACGGTCAGGACCTGCCCCGTCACCAGGCGACCGGCACAAGCCGGGTGACGGTCTGTCTGGCCCTGCGCGGCGCCCGGGAGGCGGACGCGGTCCACCGGACCGTCGTGCACGCGGAGGGCGGGCGGCCGACGGTGACCGTGCTGCGGCCCGACGACCCGGCGCTGCACCCGGACGGTGCGTACGAGTCGGTGACGGTCACGGCGACCGTGCGGACGGGCCCCGGGCAGGAGTGGGAGCCCTTCGCCGACCGGATGGTCGAGGCGGCCGGGCGGGCGGTCCCGGACCTCGCGGAGCGGCTCCTCTGGCGGCACGTCCGGACCCCGGAGGACGTAACGAGGGACACGGGCGCCGCCGAGGTGCCGGGCCCGGCGCTCGCCGGGGCCGGCGGCCGGCTGCTTCCGGCCGCCAACCGCTCCCCGCTGCCCGGCCTGTACCACGCGGGCGGCTGGTCGCACCCCGGCGGCGGGCTCGCCCACGCGGGCATGTCGGGCGCGCTGGTGGCCGGACTCATCGTGGAGGGCGCGGACTTCCGCGGCTCCCAGTAGGTCCCGGCCTAGTAGCGGTACTGGTCGTCCGGGTGCGGCTGCTCGTAGCCGTACGGCGCCTGCTGCTGCGGGGCCTGATCGGTGTCGCGCTGCTGCGGGACCCAGACGCCGCCGGGCGGGGTGTCGTAGGTGTACGAGGGGGCGTACGGGTCGGTGTAGTAACCGGCGTACTGCTGGCTGTCCGTTCCCGGGCCGATGTACGGGTCGGAGTACGCGGCGTACTGCTGCTGCCCGGCGGCGGCACCGTAGTCGTAGGCCGGCTGCTGCTCGTAGCCGGGCTGCGGGTAGGAGGGCTGCTCGTAGGAGGTCTGCTCGTATCCGGGCTGCTGGTACGCGGAGGCGTAGGGGTCGTACCCCGTCCCGTACCCGGCGCCCTGGCCGGCGGTCTCGTAGACCCCGTACTGGCCGGTGTCCTCGGGCATCGGCTGCGGCTCGTAGACCGCGGTCGTCTCGGCGGCGGTCTCGGGGTGCGGGTCGTGACCGGAACCGTCCTCCGTGCCGTACGCGCTGTCCGGCGTGTCGTACGAGAGCTCGGTGACCTCGAGGGTGGGCCCGGCCTCGGCCGGTGCGGCCTTGCGGCGGCGGCTCGCCCCCGGGTTGCCGCCGATCGCCCAGCCGGTGGAGAAGCCACGGCGGAAGGAGAGCGTCACATAGGTCTGGCCCACGGCGAAGGCGACGGCTCCGGCGATGATGACGTAGACCGAGGGCAGCAGGACGCCGAGGACCACGCAGAGGAAGCCGGCGAAGGCGAGCAGGCGCCAGCGCAGTCGTGCCTTGTACTGGAGGAGCACCTCCCCCAGCAGCCACAGTGCGACCACGCCGAACGCGATGTAGAGGACCGTCCACCCCATGCCCCGCCGCCCCTCTCCACGGTCACCGCCGCGGGTCGGGGCGGGTACGACCGGTCACGACTGCTGGTGCAGTCCGAGATTCTCGTAGATCTCGAGCGTCGCGGTGGAGCTGTTGAGCGTGATGAAGTGCAGTCCGGGGACACCCTCGGAGAGCAGACGCGCGCAGAACTCCGTCGCGAACTCGATACCGATGGAGCGTACAGCGGCCGGATCGTCCTTGACGGCGAGGATGCGCTCTTTCACATCCGCGGGGAAGACGGCGTTGCTCAGCTGGGGCAGCCGGTCGAGGGTCTTCACGTTCACGACGGGCATGACCTCGGGGATGATCGGGGTCTCGCAGCCCGCCTTCTGCACGCTGTCGCGGAGCCGCAGGTAGTTCTCCGGGTCGAAGAACATCTGGGTGATCGCGTAGTCGGCGCCCGCGCGGCACTTGTCCACGAAGTGCCGGATGTCGGTGTCCCAGTCGGTGGAGCGGGGGTGCATCTCCGGGAAGGCGGCGACGCCGACGCAGAAGTCTCCGGACTCCTTGATCAGCCGGACGAGGTCGGCGGCGTACCGCACGCCCTCCGGGTGCTCGATCCACTCGCCCAGCGGGTCGCCGGCCGGGTCGCCGCGCAGCGCGAGCATGTTGCGGATGCCGGCGTCGGCGTACTGGCCGAGGACGTTGCGCAGCTCGGCGACAGAGTGGTCGACGGCCGTCAGGTGGGCGACGGGGGTGAGCGTGGTGTCGGAGGCGATCTTCTGGGTGGCCTTGACGGTGCCGCCGCGGGTGGTGCCGCCGGCGCCGTAGGTCACGGAGACGAAGCTGGGGCCGACCGCCTCGACGCGGCGCATGGCGTTCCAGAGGACCTGTTCGCCCTTCTCGGTGCGGGGCGCGTAGAACTCGAAGGAGTACGACGTGTCACCGGCAGCGAGGATCTCGCGCACCGTGCGGGCACGGTCCGATCGGACGGAAGCGGTTCCAAGGGCCATACCGGCAGGTTAGACGCGGTCAGGGAAGCCGCGTAGACGGCGTCCGAGTGGTGGACACCTTTTCGGACACTCTGCCGGGCTCCCCGCGGAGGCGCCGGGTCAGGCCTCGGCGCGCTCGCGGACGCGCTTGGCGAGGGCGGCCGTCGCGGCGGCCGGGTCGTCGGCCTCGGTGATGGCGCGGACGACGACGATCCGGCGGGCGCCCGCGTCCAGGACCTCGTCGAGGTTGGTCTCGTCGATGCCGCCGATGGCGAACCAGGGCCGGTCCTGCGCCAGCTCCGCCGCGTACCGCACGAGGCCGAGCCCCGGTGCGTACCGTCCGGGCTTGGTGGGGGTGGGCCAGCAGGGGCCGGTGCAGAAGTAGTCCACGCCCGGCTCGGCGGCGGCCGCGGCGACCTCGCTCTCGGCGTGGCAGGACCGGCCGATCAGCACCTCCTCGCCGAGGATCGCGCGGGCGGCGGGCACGGGCAGGTCGCCCTGGCCGAGGTGGAGGACGTCGGAGCCGATGGCGTGGGCGACGTCGGCCCGGTCGTTCACGGCGAGGAGCTTGCCGTGCCGGCGGGCGGCCTCGGCGAAGACGGCGAGGTGCTCCAGCTCCTCACCGGCCTCCATGCCCTTGTCGCGGAGCTGCACGATGTCCACGCCGGAGGAGAGCACGGCGTCGAGGAAGGCGGGCAGGTCGCCCTGGCGCTTCCGGGCGTCGGTGCACAGGTAGAGGCGGGCGTCGGCGAGCCGTGCGCGAGGCGTGGACATGGGTGTTCCCCCGTCGGGTGGTGCCGGTGCCGGGCCGGCCTCGATCGGCCGGCCCGGCACCCGCGGCGGTGTCTTCGGTGGTGCGAGCGTCAGACGGCGAGCGCCTGGGCGCGGCGCTTCACCTCCGTGCCGCGATTCTCACTCAGGGCCTGCGCGGGGGTGCCGGGCAGGGTCGGGTCCGGAGTGAAGAGCCACTCCAGCATCTCTTCGTCGGTGAAGCCGTCGTCCCGCAGGAGCGTCAGGGTGCCGGCGAGGCCCTTGACGACCTTGTCGCCGTCGATGAAGGCGGCGGGCACCTGGAGGATCTTCTCGCCGGGGCGCACTTCACGGCGGACGGCGATGAGCTGGCCCTCCTTGACCAGCTGCCGCACGCGCGTCACCTCGATGTCGAGCGCCTCCGCGATGTCGGGGAGGAAGAGCCAGGCGGGGACGAGAGCATCGGTCTTTGCGTCAATCTCGGTCACGGGACAAGCCTGCCATCCCGGACTGACAGCCGGTAGTCGGGCCCTACCGGACTGCCGCCTTCAGGGGGACGGACGGGTCGGCGGCGCGCCCGGGGTCGACGGGGACGGCGGCCTCGATGAGCTTGCGGCCCTGGGCCAGGTCGCGGGGGCGGCCGACGGCGAGGAGGGCCACCGGCACGCCGGCGCGCAGCCAGAGCACGGACCAGGACTCGGCGGCCGGGTCGCCGCGCCACAGCAGCTCGTCCGCGTGCGCGTGGTGCCCGGCGTACTGGACGAAGCGGCCGAACTGCTCGGACCAGAAGTACGGCACGGGGTCGTACGGCACGTCGGCGGCGCCGGTGATCGCGGCGGCGACCGCGCGGGGGCCCTGGAGGGCGTTGTCCCAGTGGTGGACGAGGAGGCGCTCGCCGTAGCGGGCGGAGGGGAAGGAGGCGCAGTCGCCGACGGCGTACACATCGGGCAGCGAGGTGCGCAGCCGGTCGTCGGCGGTGATGGCGCCGCTCGGGTCGAGGGCGATGCCGGAGCCGGTGAGCCAGCTCGTGGCGGGGCGGGCGCCGATGCCGACGACGACGGCGTCGGCGGCCAGTTCGCGGCCGTCGGCGAGGACGACGCGGCCGGGTTCGACGGTGTGCACGCGCGCGTGGGTGAGGAGTTCGGCGCCGTTCGCCCCGTACCACTCGGCCATCGGGGCGGTGACCTCGGCGGGCAGCGCTCCGGCGAGGGGGCGGTCGGCGGCCTCGACGACGGTGACGGCGCAGCCCGCCTCGCGCGCGGCGGTGGCGAACTCGGCTCCGATCCAGCCGGCGCCGACGACCACGACGGAGTGGCGGCGCTCCAGGACGGGCCCGAGGCGCACGGCGTCGTCGAGGGTGCGGAGGAGGTGGACGCCGGGGACTCCCTCGGCGCCGGGCAGGGTGACGGGGTGGGCGCCGGTGGCGACGACCAGGGTGTCGTACGCGACGGGTCCGGCCTCGGTGTCGATCTCGTGGTCGGCGGCGCGCAGACCGGTGACGTCCAGGCCGAGGCGGAGCTCGATCCCGAGGTCCTCGAAGTCGATCTCGAAGGCGGAGTCCTCGGCCTTGCCGAGGAGGATCGCCTTGGACAGCGGCGGCCGGTCGTAGGGCTGGTGGGGTTCGGCCCCGATGAGGGTCAGGGGGCCGGTGAAGCCCTGCTCGCGCAGGGCGACGGCGGTCTGGACGCCCGCCATTCCGGCGCCGACGATCACGACGTGCTGCTGGGCCTGCTTCTGCTCGCTCACCCGACCACCTTACGCATCTGACGAACCGTCAGGACGGGAGGGGTCTGTGGCCCGGTATCGGCGCGGGCTAGTCTGGCGGGCGTAAAGCACTCGCGGGAGCCCGGACGCACCGGGCTGAGAGGGAGGCTGGCCGGCCTCCGACCGTACGAACCTGATCCGGGTCATGCCGGCGAAGGGAGGGGCTGGACGCCCATGCGTTCTTCCGATGTCCTCGTGGTCGGGGGCGGCATCATCGGCCTGGTCACGGCCTGGCGGGCCGCGCAGCGCGGACTGCGCACCGCCGTCGTCGACCCGGACCCGGGCGGCGGGGCCGCGCGGGTCGCGGCCGGCATGCTCGCCGCCGTCACCGAGCTCCACTACGGCGAGGAGACCCTCCTCGGGCTCAACCTCGCCTCCGCCGCGCGCTACCCCGCGTTCGCCGCCGAGCTGGAGGAGGCCGCCGGCCACGACGTCGGCTACCGGGCCTGCGGCACCCTCGCCGTCGCCCTCGACGCCGACGACCGGGCCCATCTGCGCGAACTCCACGCCCTGCAGACCCGCTGCGGCCTCGTCTCCGAGTGGCTCAGCGGGCGCGAGTGCCGCCGCCTCGAACCGATGCTGGCGCCCGGCGTGCGGGGCGGGCTGCGGGTCGACGGCGACCACCAGGTCGACCCGCGCCGGATGGCCGCCGCGCTCGTGACGGCCTGCGAGCGGGCCGGGGTGGTCTTCCACCGCACGCTCGCCGAGCGCCTGGCGGTCGTACGGGACCGGGCCCGCGGGGTCCTCCTCCACGGCGGCGAGGAGCTGTCGGCCGGCCAGGTCGTGCTCGCCGCGGGCAGCCTCAGCGGGCGGCTCGCGGGCGTGCCGGAGGAGGTGCTGCCGCCCGTCCGCCCCGTGAAGGGCCAGGTCCTGCGGCTCCGCGTCCCCGCGCCGTACGCCCCCTTCCTCTCCCGCACCGTCCGGGCCGTCGTCCGCGGCAGCCACGTCTACCTGGTGCCCCGCGAGAACGGCGAGCTCGTCGTCGGCGCCACCAGCGAGGAGCTCGGCTGGGACACCACGGTGACCGCGGGCGGGGTGTACGAGCTGCTGCGCGACGCCCACGAGCTGGTCCCCGGCCTCACGGAGCTCCCCCTCACCGAGACCTGCGCCGGGCTGCGCCCCGGCTCCCCCGACAACGCGCCGCTGCTCGGCCCCACGGCCCTGCCCGGCCTGCACCTGGCCACCGGCCACTACCGCAACGGGGTGCTGCTCACCCCCGTCACCGGCGACGTCATGGCGGAGGTGCTCACCACGGGCGCCCTCCCCGACGAGGCGCGCCCCTTCACCCCCCGCCGTTTCTCCCCTGTACGTCAGGAGCAGCCCGCATGAACGTGTCCGTGAACGGAGAGACCCGCGAGCTCTCCGGCCCCCTCTCCCTCGACGCCCTCGTGGCGACCCTGACCACGGCGCACTCCGGGGTCGCGGCGGCGCTCAACGAGACGGTCGTACCGCGCGGCGAGTGGGCCACGACGCTGCTCGGCGAAGGCGACCGGGTGGAAGTCCTCACGGCCGTGCAGGGGGGTTGAGCGCGATGTCCGACGACGTCTTCTCCCTCGGCGGTGCGGAGTTCTCCTCCCGTCTCATCATGGGCACCGGCGGCGCCCCCAGCCTGGACGTCCTGGAACGCTCCCTCGTCGCCAGCGGTACGGAGCTGACGACGGTCGCCATGCGGCGCCTGGACCCGACGGTCCAGGGCTCGGTCCTCTCCGTCCTGGAACGCCTCGACATCCGGGCCCTGCCGAACACGGCGGGCTGCTACACCGCGGGCGAGGCCGTGCTCACGGCGCGGCTGGCGCGGGAGGCGCTGGGCACGAACTGGATCAAGCTGGAGGTCGTCGCCGACGAGCGGACCCTCCTCCCGGACGGCGAGGAGCTCCTGGCCGCGGCCGAGACCCTCGTCGACGACGGCTTCGTGGTCCTCCCCTACACCAACGACGACCCGGTCCTCGCGCGGAAGCTGGAGGACGTGGGCTGCGCGGCGATCATGCCGCTCGGCTCGCCCATCGGCTCCGGGCTCGGCATCCGCAACCCGCACAACTTCCAGCTGATCGTGGAGCGGGCCGGGGTCCCGGTGATCCTCGACGCGGGCGCGGGGACGGCGTCGGACGCGGCGCTCGCGATGGAGCTGGGGTGCGCGGCTGTGATGCTGGCGTCGGCGGTGACGCGGGCGCAGGAGCCGGTGCTGATGGCGTCGGCGATGCGCCACGCCGTCTCGGCGGGGCGCCTGGCGTTCCGTGCGGGCCGGATCCCCCGCCGCCACTTCGCCGAACCGTCCTCCCCGACGACGGGCCACGCCCACCTGGACCCCGAACGCCCAGCGTTCTGACCCCGCTGTGGGCGGCGCCCACGCCGTTGTGGGCAGGCGTTCCGCAAGGGGCGATTGCCCACACGGGCAGCGGGGCACCGCCCGCCCGGCCGCGGGCCCACACGGCATTGCGCACTGCCCAGCCGGGCGCGGGCGCGCACGGGCGTGGGGCGCCGCCCAGGGGCGGGCGGAGGGGCGGCTCGGGGTGGGGCCCGCGTCACAGGTGCGCTGCAGTGGTGGGCGGCAGGACCGGCGACCCGTACCGCCCTCGTAGACTCGTCGCCGTGGACACGACCCTTCAGGACCCCCTCGTCGGGCGGCTGCTCGACGGCCGCTACCGCGTGGACGCGCGCATCGCCGTCGGCGGCATGGCCACGGTCTACCGGGCCGTCGACACCCGCCTCGACCGCGTCCTCGCGCTCAAGGTCATGCACCCCGACCTCGCCACCGACGCCGCCTTCGTCGAGCGCTTCATCCGCGAGGCGAAGTCCGTCGCCCGACTCGCGCACCCGAACGTCGTCGGCGTCTTCGACCAGGGCGCCGAGGGCGCGTACGTCTATCTGGCGATGGAGTACGTCGCCGGCTGCACCCTCCGCGACGTCCTGCGCGAGCGCGGCGCCCTCTCGCCCCGGGCCGCGCTCGACATCCTTGAGCCGGTGCTCGCCGCACTCGGCGCCGCGCACCGGGCCGGGTTCGTACACCGCGACATGAAGCCGGAGAACGTCCTGATAGGGGACGACGGCCGGGTGAAGGTCGCCGACTTCGGTCTCGTACGGGCCGTGGGCTCGGCGACCGCCACCACCGGCGCGGTCCTCGGCACGGTCTCGTACCTCGCGCCCGAGCAGATCGAGCACGGCACCGCCGACACCCGCGCCGACGTGTACGCCTGCGGTGTCGTCCTCTACGAGATGCTCACCGGCGCCAAGCCGCACTCGGGCGACACCCCCGCCCAGGTCCTCTACCAGCACCTGAACACCGACGTGCCCGCCCCCTCCGCCGCCGTCCCCGGGCTCGCCCCCGAGCTGGACGACCTGGTCGCGGCGGCCACGGCCCGCAACCCCGAGCTCCGCCCGTACGACGCCGTCGCCCTGCTCGCCCTGCTCCGCGAGGCCCGCGCCGGGCTCGGCGACGAGCAGCTCGACGCGGTGCCCCCGTCGGCGCGCGCCGAGGCCCGGGACACCGCCGAGGACCGGACGAGCGTGATCGCCCGCCCCGTACCGGCCGCGACCGAGCACACCGACGTGCTGCCCGCCCCGGAAGCGCCCCCCGCCTCCGGGACCGCCCGTCGGCGGCCCCCGCGCGGCCCCCTCCTCGTCGTCGTCGCGGTCCTGCTCGCCCTCGGCCTCGGCGCCGGCGTCTGGTACATCAATTCCGGCCAGTTCACCCGCGTCCCCGCCGTCCTCGGCCAGTCCGAGGCCGCCGCGACGAAGCGCCTCACGCACGCCGGCCTCGACGTCGGCACCACGAAGCGCGCCTTCAGCGACGTGTACGAGCGCGGCACGGTCATGGCCGTCGACCCGGCCCCCGGCGAGCGCGTCCGCGGCGACGGCCCGGTCACCCTCACGATCTCCCGCGGCCCGGAGATCGTGAAGGTCCCCAACCTCAAGAACAAGCCGCTCGCGGAGGCCAAGCGCACCCTGGAGCAGGAGGGCCTGGCGCCCGGCGTGATCACCTACGCCTTCAGCGACTCCATCGCGCAGGGCTCCGTGATCAGCTCCGACCCCGAGCCCGGCACCGAGCGCAGCCCCGACTCCGCCGTCGCCCTCGTGGTCAGCAAGGGCTCCCCGATCGACGTCCCCGACGTCAGCGGCGAGACGGTCGCCGACGCCACGGCCGCCCTCCAGGAGGAGGGGCTCACCGTCAGGGTCGCGCCGGAGCGGATCAACTCCCCCGAGGCGGCCGGCACCGTCGCGGCCCAGTCCCTCGCCGGCGGCAGCCGGGCCGCCGAGGGCGACGTCATCACCCTCACCGTCTCCAAGGGCCCGAAGCCGGTCGAGGTCCCCGACGTGACCGGGGAGACGACCGCCGACGCACAGACGGCCCTGGAGGACGCGGGCTTCGAGGTGGAGGTCAAGAAGTCCTTCCCCTACCTCGGCGACACGGTCGCGAGCCAGTCCGTCGAGGGCGGCGAGACCGCACCCGAGGGCTCCACCATCACCATCACGATCAAGGGACTCTAGAAACTCATGCGCAACCCCGTCGGCGGCCATGTCCCCGTGGCCGGTGGCCTCGCCACGACCGGCCTCGGCTACGCCCGCGAGCTCGGCGCCGAGACCGTGCAGGTCTTCGTCGCCAACCCGCGCGGCTGGGCGACGCCGGTCGGCAACCCGGCCCAGGACGAGCGCTTCCGGGCCGAGTGCGAGGCCGAGTCGATCTCCGCCTGGGTGCACGCCCCGTACCTGATCAACTTCGGCTCCCACACCGAGGCCACGGTGGAGAAGTCGGTCGAGTCCCTGCGGCACTCGCTGCGCCGCGGCCGGGAGATCGGCGCGAAGGGCGTGGTGGTCCACACCGGCTCGGCGACCGGCGGCCGCCCCCGCGAGGTGGCCCTCGCCCAGGTGCGGGAGCGGATGCTGCCGCTCCTCGACGAGCTGACCCACGAGGACGACCCGTACCTGCTCCTGGAGTCGACCGCGGGCCAGGGCTTCTCGCTCTGCTCGCGCACCTGGGACTTCGGCCCGTACTTCGACGCCCTCGACCATCACCCGAAGCTGGGCGTCTGCCTCGACACCTGCCACATCTTCGCCGCCGGCCACGACCTGGCGGGTCCGCACGGGGCGGCTCAGACCCTCGACCTGCTGGTGGAGACGGTCGGCGAGGGACGCCTCAAGCTGATCCACGCCAACGACTCGAAGGACGTCGTGGGCGCCCACAAGGACCGGCACGCCAACATCGGGGCCGGGCACATCGGCGAGGACGCCTTCGGAGAACTCCTGCGACACCCGGCGACCGACGGCGTACCGTTGATCATCGAGACCCCCGGCGGCAAGGAAGGGCACGTCGCCGACATCGAGCTCCTGAAGAAGCTCCGCGAGCGCCAAGGCTGATCATTTCCCGTTGAGGAATACCCCAGGGGGGTATAGCGTTCTGATCGATCGACGACAGAACGCATACCCGAGGCTGGGGGCACCTCAATGCAGCACGAAGCGCACGGACACCACGACCATTCCGGCCACGAGGGTCACGCGGGGCACGCGGGGCACGCGGGGCACACGAGCCACGAGGGTCACGCGGGCCATGAGGGTCACGCCGGTCACGACACCCACGCCGGTCACCCCGAGAACCACGGCGACCACCAGAACCACGCCGCCCACGCGAGCCACGCGGGCCACGGCACCCACACCGCCCAGGCGGACCACGAAAGTCACGACGCCCACGCGGGCCATGCCGCCCACACCGCCCGTCACGCCGCCCATGCGGGTCATGCCGCCCACACCGCCGGTCACGACGCCCACGCCGGACACCACCACACCCCCGGCGGCACCGTCTCCTGGTCCATGGCCGCTCAGGCCACCCTGCACTGCCTCACCGGCTGCGCCATCGGCGAGATCCTCGGCATGATCATCGGCACCGCGTTCGGCTGGGGCAACATGCCGACGATGGTCCTCGCGATCATCCTGGCGTTCTTCTTCGGCTACGCACTCACCCTGCGCGGCATCCTGGCCGCCGGCGTCGACTTCAAGACGGCCTTCAAGGTCGCCCTCGCCGCCGACACCCTCTCCATCGCCGTCATGGAGCTCATCGACAACGGCGTCATCGCCCTCTGGCCCGGCGCGATGGACGCCCACCTCGACGAGCCGCTCTTCTGGATCGTCCTCGCGATCTCGCTGGGCATCGCCTTCGTGCTGACCACCCCGGTCAACAAGTGGATGATCGGCCGCGGCAAGGGCCACGCCGTGGTCCACCAGTACCACCACTGAACCACCCGCGAACACCGTCGAGGCGGTCCGGAGCCGCTACAGCTCCGGGCCGTCTCCTGGTTCCTCCTGGTACGAGTAGCGCTGCTCCCGCCACGGATCGCCGAGGTTGTGGTAGCCGCGCTCCTCCCAGAAGCCCCGCCGGTCGGCCGCCATGTACTCGACGCCCCGGACCCACTTGGGCCCCTTCCAGGCGTACAGGTGCGGGACGACGAGCCGCAGCGGGAAGCCGTGCTCGGCGGTGAGCAGCTCCCCGTCCTTGTGGGTGGCGAAGATCGTACGGTCCGAGGCGAAGTCGGCGAGCCGCATGTTCGCGCTGTAGCCGTACTCGGCCCAGACCATCACGTGCGTGACGTGGGGAGCGGGCGGGGCGAGCTCCAGGACCGTGCGGGCGGGGACACCACCCCATTCGGCCCCGAGCATGCTGAATTTCGTGACGCAGTGCAGATCGGCCACGACCGTGGAGAACGGAAGGGCCGAGAACTCCTCATGGTTCCAGCACCGCTTGTCGCCGTCGGCCGTCGCCCCGAAGACGCGGAACTCCCAGCGGTCCGGCTTGAACTTGGGGACGGGCCCGTAATGGGTGACCGGCCAGCCGCGCTGGAGGCGCTGCCCCGGCGGCAGATCCGGCGGAAGGTCCGGCGAACGATCCGGCTGACCCGCTTCCCGGTGTACTCCGCTCTCCGGCTGACCCATGTCATCCATGGTGACAGACGGCGAGGGGTGGTCATGACCAGGCGACCACGCCGAGGGCTCGATTCGGGCAACTCACACTAAGCCTGCACTTACTGGACGCCCCCCATTCGGGGTGCGAGGATGCGGCCATCCCGCCTAGTGACGGCATGGACACGTACCGTGGAAGGATCCTGAAGCGATGCAGGGCGACCCCGAGGTCCTCGAGTTCCTCAACGAGCAGCTGACCGGCGAGCTGACGGCCATCAACCAGTACTGGCTGCATTACCGCATCCAGGACAACAAGGGGTGGACGAAGCTCGCCAAGTACACCCGCGAAGAGTCCATCGACGAGATGAAGCACGCGGACAAGCTGACCGAGCGCATCCTGATGCTCGACGGCCTGCCCAACTACCAGCGGCTCTTCCATGTGCGGGTCGGTCAGACGATCACCGAGATGTTCCAGGCGGACCGCCAGGTCGAGGTGGAGGCGATCGACCGCCTCCGGCGCGGGATCGAGGTCATGCGCGCCAAGGGGGACGTCACGTCAGCCAATCTCTTCGAGGAGATCCTCGCCGACGAGGAGCACCACATCGACTACCTGGACACGCAGCTGGAGCTGATCGAGTCCCTGGGCGAGTCGCTGTACATCTCGACGCTCATCGAGCAGCCCAGCTAAGTGCCGGGCAGGGGGCCTAGGCGGCTTCCTGGAGCTCCACGACGGTCTCCGTCGTCAGGGCGGGCATGCCCTGGTCCACGAGCTCCCGTCGCGGGCAGTTGCCGCGCCCCAGAATGGCCTGAATGCGACGGACGCAGGAACCGCAGTCCGTGCCGGCCTTGCAGGCGGAGGCAATCTGGCGGGGCGTGCAGGCACCCGCGTCCGCATGCTCCTTGACCTGCTTCTCCGTGACACCGAAGCATGAGCAGACGTACACGCGGTTCACCTCCCGCCGAGATCGTTAAGGCTAACCTAACCTTACCCGGCACCTCGGGGCCGTAAAAGCCCTCGATACGACGATGGGGCACGGATCACAGCGATCCGTGCCCCATCCCCGTAGGAACCTACTTACTGATCGCGGTACATCTCCGCCACCAGGAACGCCAGGTCGAGCGACTGGCTGCGGTTGAGCCGCGGGTCGCAGGCCGTCTCGTAGCGCTGGTGCAGGTCGTCGACGAAGATCTCGTCGCCGCCGCCCACGCACTCGGTGACGTCGTCACCGGTGAGCTCGACGTGGATGCCGCCCGGGTGGGTGCCGAGCGCCTTGTGGACCTCGAAGAAGCCCTTGACCTCGTCGAGCACGTCGTCGAAGCGGCGGGTCTTGTGGCCGGAGGCCGCCTCGAAGGTGTTGCCGTGCATCGGGTCGGTGACCCAGGCGACGACCGCGCCGGAGGCGGTGACCTTCTCGACCAGCTCGGGGAGCTTGTCGCGGACCTTGTCGGCGCCCATGCGGACGATGAAGGTCAGCCGGCCCGGCTCGCGGTCCGGGTCGAGACGGTCGATGTAGGTGAGCGCCTCGTCCACCGTGGTGGTCGGGCCGAGCTTGATGCCGATCGGGTTGGCGATCTGCGAGCAGAACTCGATGTGCGCGTGGTCCAGCTGGCGGGTGCGCTCACCGATCCAGACCATGTGGCCGGAGGTGTCGTACAGCTTGCCGGTGCGCGAGTCCGTACGGGTCAGGGCGCCCTCGTAGTCGAGCAGCAGCGCCTCGTGGGAGGCGTAGAACTCGACGGCCTTGAACTCGGCCGGGTCGGTGCCGCAGGCCTTCATGAAGTTCAGGGCGTTGTCGATCTCGCGGGCGAGCGCCTCGTAACGCTGGCCCGAGGGGGACGACTTCACGAAGTCCTGGTTCCAGGCGTGCACCTGGCGCAGGTCGGCGTAGCCACCGGTGGTGAAGGCGCGGACCAGGTTGAGCGTGGAGGCGGAGGCGTTGTACATCCGCTTCAGCCGCTCGGGGTCCGGGATACGGGCCTTCTCGTTGAAGTCGAAGCCGTTGACCGAGTCGCCGCGGTAGGTCGGCAGGGTCACGCCGTCGCGGGTCTCGGTGCCCTTGGAGCGGGGCTTCGAGTACTGGCCGGCGATACGGCCGACCTTCACGACGGGCACGGAGGCCGCGTAGGTGAGGACGGCGCTCATCTGGAGCAGCGTCTTGAGCTTGGCCCTGATGTGGTCGGCGGACACGGCGTCGAAGGCCTCGGCGCAGTCGCCGCCCTGGAGCAGGAACGCCTCGCCACGGGCGACGGCTCCCATCCGGGCGCGCAGCTGGTCGCACTCGCCGGCGAAGACGAGCGGAGGATACGACTCGAGGTCCGCGATCACATCGCGCAGAGCCTCGGCATCGGGGTACTCGGGCTGCTGCGCCGCGGGCAGGTCTCGCCAGGTCGCCTTGGCGACGGCGTGGGAATCAGCGTTCACGGTCACATGCACAACATTACGGGGTTCTTCGTCCGGTCCTGTCCCCCTGCCCATTGGCTGAGACGCGCGCCCGAAATGTCACACGGGGATCTTCACACCGTCGAGTGGTGTTACCCTCTGGCCCGTTTCACAACAGCAAAGTCGAGTTCACAGGGGTGGGCGTGAGCCAGAGGCACCGCAGGGATCGCAAGAAGAAACGACTCTTGTACGGAGCGGCGGCGGCGGTCGTCGCCACCGCCACCATCGGCACGATCGCGGTGGCCTCACCGGGCCTCCTGGGCGCGGACGGCCCGTCCGGGGGTGACCCTTCCCTCCAGACGCAGTTCGCAAACGCCGCCCGTGAGTTCGACGTCCCGCAGAGCGTGCTGATGGCGGTGTCGTACCGCCAGACGCGGTGGGAGTCGCACGAAGGCGTGCCCAGCACCACGGGCGCGTACAACGTCATGGGGCTGACGAAGGTCGACCCGGAGGACGTCGAGCAGGACACGGACGAGCAGCTGCTCGATCTGATGAACCGGAGCGGCGACCCGCGCATCGAGAAGCGCTTCGACGGGAAGAAGGCGCTGGCGTCCCTCCCCGAGAAGAAGATCGACACCTCCGACCCGACGCTGCACACGCTCGACAAGGCCGCCGAGCTGATCGACGGCTCGACCGAGTCCGTGCAGAACGACACGGCCGCCTCGATCCGCGCCGGTGCCGCACTCCTGGCCGAGTACCAGAAGCAGGCCGGCGCCGAGCTGGCGGACGACCCGGGAGCCTGGTACCCGGCCGTGGCCCGTTACAGCCAGTCCGAGGACCGGAAGGGCGCCGACCTCTTCGCGAAGCGCGTCTTCGAGTCCATCAGGACGGGTGAGCGGGAGATCACCGCGGACGGCGAGCAGGTCGTCCTGCCGGCGGACCCGTCGGTGAAGCCGGTCGCGCCGTCGAACGTGCCGCTGGCGGCGAGCTTCACGGCCACCACCGAGACCCCGGCGGTCGAGTGCCCGACCGGGCTGGTCTGCACCTACATCCCGGCCGCCTACTCCGAGAACGACGGCAACTACAACATCGCGAGCCGGCCCGCGAACGGCTTCGACGTCCGCCAGATCGTCATCCACGACATCGAGGGCAACCACGACGGCGCCGTCAACGTCTTCCAGAACCCCCTGAGCTACGCCAGCGCCCACTACATCGTCCGCGCCGACGGCCGCGTGACGCAGATGGTGGAGACGAAGAACGAGGCGTACCACGCCGGCAACAAGACCCTCAACATGCACTCGATCGGCATCGAGCACGAGGGTTACGCCATCAAGGGCGACGCGGGCTGGTACACCGAGCCGGAGTACGAGTCCTCCGCCGCCCTCGTGAAGTACCTGGCGGCGAAGTTCTCCATCCCGCTGGACCGCGAGCACATCATCGGCCACGACGACGTGCCGAGCATCCTGGACAGCAAGATCCAGGACCACTGGGACCCGGGCCCGTTCTGGGACTGGAACCACTTCATGACCCTGGTGGGCGCCCCCACCGGCGCCGGTGGCGCGGGCGGCCCCCTCCAGGCCGGTCAGCTCGTCCGGATCGTCCCGCCGTTCACCTCGGCCAACCAGCAGCAGCTGAAGTACACGGAGGACGGCGTCACCAAGACGACCGCGCCGCTGCCGGTGAACTTCGGCTACCTGTACTCGGAGCCGGTGGCCGACCAGACCAAGGCGCTGACCGACCCGTACTTCACCTCGAACTGGCAGTTCGGCTCGAACTGGGCGAACAAGGTCACGGCCGGCAGCACGCACGTCGTCGCCGAGTCCCGGACCGACTGGACCGCGATCTGGTACGGCGGCAAGAAGGCCTGGTTCTACAACCCCGGCGGCCAGTACACGGCCCCCGTGGGCGTGAAGACGGCGATCACCGCCAAGGACGGCGCCGCCTCGATTCCGGTCTACGGCCGCGCCTACCCCGAGGACGCCGCCTACACGGGCACCGGTGTCCCCGTCCAGGCCAACAACAGCGCGTCGCTGACGAAGTACAGCCTCCCGGCCGGGCAGCTGTACGTGAAGGCCGGCGAGCCGGTCGCGGGCGACTACTACTACAGCGCCTACAACACCGACGGCACCCGTGTCGTCGGCACGACCAACATCTTCATCCCGATCCGCTACAACCACCGCATGGCGTGGGTGAAGGCGAGCGACGTCAAGGAGGTCGCCACCACGGCCTCCGTCCGCGCGGACAACCGCTACAACCTCCTCGCCCGTGACGGCTCCGGTGTCCTCTGGCAGTACCAGGGCACCGGCAGCGCCGCCGCCCCGTTCCTGACCCGGTACAAGGTCGGCAGCGGCTGGCAGATCTACAACACCGTCACCCCGCTGACCGCCCTCCGGGCCGACGGCACCGGTGACGCCGTGGCCCGGGACGCCTCCGGTGTGCTCTGGTACTACCAGGGCAGCGGCAACGCGTCCGCGCCGTTCAAGCCGCGCCTGAAGATCGGCGGCGGCTGGCAGATCTACGACCGGATCACCGGCGTCCGCGACCTCACCGGCGACTCCAAGCCGGACCTGATCGCCCGCGAGAAGTCGGGTGTCCTGTGGCTGTACAAGGGCACCGGCACCCCGGCGACGCCGTTCGCCCCCCGGGTGCAGATCGGCACCGGCTGGCAGATCTACAACACCATCGTCAGCACCGGCGACCTGACCTCCGACGGCAAGCCGGACATGATCGGCCGCGACGGCGCCGGCGTGCTGTGGCTGTACAAGGGCACCGGCAGCGCCACCGCCCCGTACGCCGCCCGCGTCAAGGTCGGCACCGGCTGGCAGATCTACAACAGCATCACCGGTCCGAGTGACATCACCGGTGACGGCAAGGTCGACTTCGTCGCCCGTGACGGCTCCGGCGTGATGTGGCTGTACAAGGGCACCGGCAGCGCCACCGCCCCGTACTCCTCGCGCGTGCAGGTCGGCCCGGGCTGGCAGTCCTACAACCTGATCTTCTGATCGGGTAGTTCGCTCGGCCTCGGGGCCCGGCTCGCACCGTCCACGGTGCGGACCGGGCCCCGTTTCCGTGCCGGGCTGCGTTACAGTGCTGGCATGTCGTACGCCTCGCAGACCCAGAACTGGTGGTGGACCGCTCATCCGGCGGCCCACTGACTGCGCGTACACCGACACACGCAAAGGCCGCCCGAGGGGCGGCCTTTCTCGTACCCGGGCCGTTCCTCCTCTCCGTACTCCCCTCGGAAGGAACGACCCGCCCCATGGACCTTTCCCGTCTCCTCGCCCCCTCCTGCCCGCCCTTCGCGCTGCTGCGCCGGCGCACCCCCGGACGTGACCGCGACACCGTCGAGGTGCTGGTCGGCCGGGTCCACGAGGCCGAGCGCCTCGCGGAGCTGCCCGTGGGCCCGCTGCCGACCCTCGCGCTCGTCCCGTTCCGGCAGATCCGCGAGCGCGGCTTCGACGTGCGGGACGACGGCACCCCGCTCTCCGTGCTGGTCGCCGACGAGGCGTACGAGCTGCCGCTCGACGAGGCCCTCGCGCAGCTCCCGGCGCACGAGGTGCGCGTCGAGGGCGGCGGGTTCGACGTCTCGGACGAGGACTACGCGGAGACCGTGCGGCGGGTCATCGACGAGGAGATCGGCTCGGGCGAGGGGGCGAACTTCGTCATCCGGCGGACGTACACCGGTGAGATCCCGGGCTTCGGGCGCGCCGACGCGCTCGCCCTGTTCCGGCGGCTGCTCGCGGGCGAGCGGGGCGCGTACTGGACGTTCGTCGTCCACACCGGCGACCGGACCCTCGTCGGGGCGAGCCCCGAGGTGCACGTGCGCATGTCGGGAGGGACGGTCGTGATGAACCCGATCAGCGGCACGTACCGCTACCCGGCCGGGGCCGCCCCGACCCCCGAGGACCTGCTCGCCTTCCTCGCCGACCGCAAGGAGACCGAGGAGCTCTCCATGGTGGTGGACGAGGAGCTGAAGATGATGTGCACGGTCGGCGACATGGGCGGGGTCGTCGTCGGGCCGCGGCTGAAGGAGATGGCCCATCTCGCGCACACGGAGTACGAGTTGCGCGGACGGTCCTCGCTCGACGTGCGGGAGGTGCTGCGGGAGACGATGTTCGCGGCGACCGTGACCGGCTCCCCCGTGCAGAACGCCTGCCGGGTGATCGAGCGGCACGAGGAGGGCGGCCGGGGCTACTACGCCGGCGCGCTCGCGCTGCTCGGCACGGACGCGAGCGGGGCGCAGACGCTGGACTCCCCCATCCTGATCCGTACGGCCGACATCGCCGCCGACGGCCGGCTGCGGGTGCCGGTGGGGGCCACGCTCGTGCGGCACTCGGACCCGGCGGGCGAGGTCGCCGAGACCCACGCGAAGGCGGCGGGCGTCCTCACCGCGCTCGGCGTACGGGGAGGGCGGCCGCGCGACGAGTCCCCGGTGGCGCCCCGCCTCGCCGACGACCCCCGGGTGCGGGCCGCGCTCGACGCGCGCCGCGCGGACCTCGCGCCGTTCTGGCTGAAGATGCAGGTCCGTTCGGCGGAGCTGTCCGGGCACGCGCTGGTGATCGACGCGGAGGACACCTTCACGGCGATGCTGGCGCACGTGCTGCGCTCCTCGGGCCTCGAGGTGTCGGTGCTGCGCTACGACGAGCCGGGGCTGCGGGAGCTGGCGCTCGCCCACGAGGGGCCGGTCGTCCTGGGGCCCGGCCCGGGGAACCCCTCGGACGCCGCCGACCCGAAGATGCGCTTCCTGCGCGGTCTGACGGCGGAGCTCGTACGGGAGCACCGCCACGGCCTGCTGGGCGTCTGCCTCGGGCACGAGCTGATCGCGGCCGAACTGGGCCTGGACATCGTCCGCAAGCGGACCCCGTTCCAGGGGGCGCAGCTGCGGATCGACCTCTTCGGGCAGGAGCAGACGGTCGGCTTCTACAACAGCTTCACCGCGCGCTGCGACGACCGGACGGCGACGGAGCTGGCGCTGCACCGCATCGAGGTGAGCCGGGACGCGGAGACCGGCGAGGTGCACGCCCTGCGCGGACCGGGCTTCGCCGGGGTCCAGTTCCACCCGGAGTCGGTGCTCACGACGGACGGCGCGGCGCTGACGGCCTCGCTGCTGGCGGGCGTGCTGGTCTAGGCGGTTCTAGGAGGCCGCCCTCGGTACCAGGACGTTCTCGCTGCGCCGGCCGGCGGTGTGGTCGAGGACGTTCTGGACGGTGGTGTCGATGATCTGGCCGACCGCGTCGGTCGTGTAGTACGCCTGGTGGGAGGTGACCACCACGTTCGGGAAGGTGACCAGGCGGGCCAGGGTGTCGTCCTCGACGACCTCCAGGGACTTGTCGAGGAAGAAGAGCCCGGCCTCCGCCTCGTACACGTCGAGGCCGACGCCGGCGAAGCGGCCGGACCGCAGCTCGGCGACGAGCGCCTCCGTGTCGATGAGCCCGCCGCGGCTGGAGTTGACCAGGATGGCGTCGTCCTTCATGGCCTTGAGGGCGCCGGCGTCGATGAGGTGCCGGGTGGCGGGGAGCAGCGGCACGTGGAGGCTGATGAGGTCGGCCTCGGCGAAGAGCTGTTCCTTCTCCACGTACTTCATGCCGAGTTCCAGGCAGGCGGGGTTCTCGGCGACGTCCCAGCCGAGGAGGTTCATGCCGAAGCCGTGGGCGATGCGGGTGAAGGCCTCGCCGATCTTTCCGGTGCCGAGGACGCCGACGGTGCGGCCGCGCAGGTCACGGCCCATCAGTCCGTCGAGCCGGAAGTCGAAGTCACGGGTCCGGTTGGAGGCGCGGACGATCCGGCGGTTGACGGCCAGGGCCAGGGTCCAGGCGAACTCGGCGACGGAGTACGGCGAGTAGTACGAGACCCGGGCGACGGTGAGGCCGAGGCGCTCGGCGACCTCCAGGTCGATGTTGTTGAAGCCGGTGGAGCGCTGGGCGATCATCTGCGTCCCGCCGGCCGCGAGGGTCTGCAGGACGCGCTGGTCCAGGCTGCAGTTGACGCTGGTGGAGACGGTCTCGTGGCCGGCGGCGATGGGGGCCGTGTCCTCGCTGAGGAAGACGCTCAGGCAGCGGACGTCGTGGTGGCCCTCGAAGGCCTTCTCGATGAGGGGCTTCTCGTCCGCCTGCACGCCGAATGCCAGGATCTCCACGGTTTTTCCCCTCACCGTCACGATGGGCCGTATATCCGCGAATATACGGCCCCACGTGACGCCCGGCCGCCTCAGGCGTCGTCGAGGCCGCGCTCGATGGCGTACCGGACGAGCTCCACCCGGTTGTGCAGCTGGAGCTTGCCCAGGGTGTTCTGGACGTGGTTCTGCACGGTGCGGTGCGAGATGACCAGGCGCTCGGCGATCTGCTTGTAGCTGAGGCCCTTCGCGACGAGCCGCAGGACCTCGGTCTCGCGCTCGGTGAGCTGCGGGGCCTTCGGCTCGTCGGTGCCGGCGGCCGGGGCCGGCTCGGAGGCGAGGCGGCGGTACTCGCCGAGGACCAGCCCGGCCAGGCCCGGGGTGAAGACGGGGTCGCCGACGGCCGTGCGGCGTACCGCGTCGAGCAGCTCCTCCGTACTGGCCGACTTGAGGAGGTAGCCGGTGGCGCCCGACTTCACCGCCTCCAGGACGTCGGCGTGCTCGCCGCTCGCCGAGAGGACGAGGACGCGCAGCTCGGGCCGGCCGCCGACCAGCTCCTTGCAGACCTGGACGCCCGGCTTGACCGGCAGGTTCAGGTCCAGGACGAGGACGTCGGGACCGGCGGCGACGGCACGGCGCACGGCCTGCTCGCCGTCGCCGGCGGTGGCGACGACGTCGAAGCCCGCCTCGGCGAGGTCGCGGGCGACCGCGTCCCGCCACATCGGATGGTCGTCGACGACCATCACCTTGATCCGCTGCTCGCTCACTTCTCCCCTGCCTTCCCCCGTGGAACCTTCAATTCGACTTCCGTGCCCTGGCCGGGGACCGAGATCAGCTCGGCCGAGCCGCCCAGATCCCGCAGTCTCCCCCGGATGGACAGGGCGACGCCCATCCGGCCCTCGCCCCAGGCCTCCGCGAGGCGGCCCTCCGGGATGCCGGGACCGTCGTCCCGGACGGTGACGATCACCTCGTCCGTCCAGTCCTCGATCAGGATCCACGCGTGCGCGTCCTGCCCGGCGTGCACCCGGACGTTGTCCAGGGCGGCGCCGACCGCGTTGGCCAGCTCGCGGGCGGCGGGCGGCGGCAGCAGGACCGGGGCGCCCGGCTCGGAGAGGGTGACCTTGGACCCGGCGCGCGGGGCGAGCAGGACGCGCAGGTCGACCGGCGCGTCGTCGTCGGGCTCGTCGTCGACCTCCACGACCCGGACGAAGGCGCCCTCGGACTCGTCCTCGGAGACCAGGCTGGGCCGGGTGAGTCCGCCCGCGACGAGGGTGCGGAGGGCGACCTCCTGCTCCCCCGCCATCCGGCCGAGTTCGGCGGCCTCGCCGCCGAGGGCCGTGCCGCGCCGCTGCACCATCGCGAGGACCTGGAGGACGCTGTCGTGGATGTCGCGGGCGAGCCGCTCCCGCTCCCGGGTCGCGGCCTCGATCTCCAGGGCGCGGGCGAGGGTGCGCTCGGAGGCGCGGGCGACCTCGACGACGTACCCGATGGCGATGGAGGCGACCCACACGAGGATGAGGTTGTGGAAGGTGTCCCGGCTGGGATGGCCGCGCTCGATGATGTTGGCGACGGCGACCAGGGAGGAGGCGACGCCCGCCCAGCGCCAGCCGCCCTTGATGGCGTACGCGAGGACGGAGCCCGCGGTCCATATGGAGGGCAGGGTGGGGCCGTCGAACGACTGGGCGTCGGCGTCGGCGAGCGGGGTCAGGAGGATGCCGACGAGGGCGAGGGTGATGTCGGCGACGAGGAAGCGCCTGGTGCAGCCGGCCGCGTTCGCCACCTTGGGCAGGGTGGCGAGGGTCCAGACGCACAGCACCGCCAGATAGACGACGGCGATCCAGGGCCGCTCGTACCGCTCCCGGCCGAACGCGAAGATCAACACCGCGTAGACCATGGTCAGGACTCGGTAGCCGGTCAGCGCCCGCCACAACGGCTGCTCGACCGACATGCGCACGACACGCTCACGCTTGGCCATCCACCCCACCCCCGACGAGTCCCCGAAGGACTCAGGCGCCCGACTCTTCCCGAGCGGCGATCTCGGCCTTGACGGCCTCCTTGGCCGCCTTCTCCGCCTCCGCGATCTGCCGCTTGGCGGCGGTCGCGTAGATGTCGACGTACTCCTGGCCGGACAGCTTCATGATCTCGTACATGACCTCGTCGGTCACCGAGCGGAGGATGAAGCGGTCCCCCTCCATGCCCTGGTAGCGCGTGAAGTCCAGCGGCTTGCCGATCCGGATCCCCGGGCGCATCAGCTTGGGGACGACCTTGCCGGGCGGCTGGATCTTCTCGGTGTCGATCATGGCGACCGGGATCACGGGCGCGCCGGTGGCCAGGGCCACGCGCGCGAGACCGCCGGGCTTGCCCCGGTAGAGGCGGCCGTCGGGCGAGCGGGTGCCCTCGGGGTAGATCCCGAAGAGCCCGCCGCCCTCGATGACCTCGATGCCTGCCTTGATGGCCGCCTCGCCCGCGCCGCGGGCACCCGAACGGTCCACCGGGAGCTGGCCGACGCCCTTGAAGAAGGCGGCGGTGAGCTTGCCCTTCACACCGGGGGTGGTGAAGTACTCGGCCTTGGCGATGAAGGTGACCTTGCGGTCCAGGACGGCGGGCAGGAAGAAGGAGTCCGAGAAGGACAGATGGTTGCTCGCGAGGATCGCGGGTCCCTCGGCGGGGATGTTCTCCAGACCCTCCACCCAGGGCCGGAAGGCAAGCTTCAGGGACCCTCCGATGGAGAACTTCATTGCGCCGTAGATCAACTCGCCAAGCCTTCCGTGTGCCGTCGCCCCGACTTTATCCCGTACCGGCGTACGGCCCCCTCTACGGCCCTGGTCGGTGTCGGTCCGGTCGCGTACCGTGAAGGTCCTTCCCCATTCACCGTCGCTCCGGCGCACCCCGAGGACGCCGGAGTCGCAACCGAACAGGAGACCCCGGTGCCGGTCCTTCCCGGAGCCGAGCCGTACCGCCATGAAGGCGGAGAGGTCGGCGTCCTTCTCTGTCACGGATTCACCGGTTCCCCGCAGTCGATGCGCCCGTGGGCCGAGTACCTGGCCGAGCGCGGCCTGTCGGTGTCGGTGCCGCTGCTGCCCGGTCACGGCACCCGCTGGCAGGACATGCAGCTCACCACCTGGCACGACTGGTACGCGGAGGCGGACCGGGCGCTGCGCGAGCTCCTGGAGCGGTGCGAGACCGTGTTCGTCTTCGGCCTCTCCATGGGCGGGGCCCTCACGCTGCGGCTCGCCGCCCAGCACGGTGACGCGGTCCGGGGCATCGTCCTCGTCAACCCGGGCAACAAGGTGCACGGCATCGCCGCGCGCGCCCTGCCCGTCGTCCGGCACCTGGTCCCCTCCACCAAGGGCATCGCCAGCGACATCGCCAAGGAGGGCGTGGCCGAGATCGGGTACGACCGGGTGCCGCTGCACGCCGCGCACTCCCTGCGCCGGTTCTTCCAGACGGTCGACGCGGAGCTTCCGCAGGTCACCCAGCCGGTGGTACTGCTCCACAGCCCGCAGGACCACGTCGTGCCGCCCGCCGACTCGGCCCGGATCCTCTCCCGCATCTCCTCGACGGACGTGAAGGAGATCCTGCTGGAACAGAGCTACCACGTGGCGACGTTGGACCATGACGCGGAGCGGATCTTCGACGAGAGCCTGGCCTTCGTCGAGCGTCTGGCCCCGGATCTGGTCGACGGAAAGGGGAGCAGGAGCGGTGGCTGAGCAGCAGGACGGCCCGGAGCGGGAGCCGCAGCCCATCGACGAGGAGGCGGCGTGGGCCGCGATCGTCGCCGGGTACGGCGAGGAGCCCGCGGACCCTCCGGGGACGAAGCCGTTCCGGCCCGTCGAGAACCTTCCGCTGCCCGAGCCCGAGGAGGAGGACGGTGAGGGCGCGGAGATCCGGCCCGTGAAGGGCACCGCATGGAAGCCGAGGCCGAAGCCCGCGGCCGAGGAGCCCGAGGCCGGTTCGGACGAGGACCCGGAGGCGGGCCCCGAGCGGCCCGCGCTCGGCAGCTCGATCGTGTTCGCGCCCGGGGTGCGGACCGGCGGCCCCCGGGACTACTCCCCGGCCGAGCCGGACGAGGAGACGGGCGGCGCGGACGAGGGCCACTTCGTCCCGCCGGAGCCGCCGCCGCTGCCCGAGGCCGACACGACGACCAGGTTCGCCTGGCTCGCGGTCGTCGGGGGCCCGGTCCTGATGCTGGTCGCCGTCCTGCTCCAGTGGGACATGACCTGGTGGCTGACGACGCTGTGCGTGGGCGGCTTCCTGGGCGGCTTCGCGACGCTGGTGGCCCGCATGAAGCACGACGACGACGATGACGACGGCTTCGACGACCCGGGGCGCGGGGCGGTGGTGTAGCTCCGCCCTGAAGGGCGGAGCTCGTCGTTCACGGCGTCGGGGGGACCCGGACCGCCGCCAGGACCGGGAGGTGGGCTGCTCCTCCCGTCGCCGCCCTCGCACCGCTCGGCGCCGGGGCGCCCCGTGGGCTTCGGACGGCTGCGCCGTCCTCCGGCCGCCGGGCACGTGGCCGGTCCCCCGGCCGTCGGAGCGCGTCGTTCACGGCGTCGCGGGGACCCGGACCGCCGCCAGGACCGGGAGGTGGTCGGTGGCGGCCCTCAGGTCCTCGGGGTCGAGGTCCGTCGGGACTCCGCAGCCGAGGAACTCGATGCCCGGGGTCGCCAGGATCGCGTCGATGCGCTGGTGCGGGTCGGCCGGGGTCGAGGTGTGCTCGCCGCCCCAGGGGCTGACCGCCCAGCCGTCCTGGAGCTCCTTGGTGAGCCGGGTGAAGGCGGGGCCTCCCGGGCGTTCGTTCAGGTCGCCGGCGACGAGGGCGTGCGGGGTGCCGAGGGCGGCGACCCGGTCGAGGACCATCCCCGCCTGGGCGTACCGCTCGTCCTTCCGCAGGCTCAGATGGCAGCTGACGAGACCGAGCCGGGCCCCGGCGAAGCGGACGACGGCGGTCGCGAGGCCGCGCCGGTGCAGGCCCGGTGTGAGCGGCAGCAGGACGTCCTCGGTCCGCTCGACGGTGGCCCGCAGGGAACAGAGCAGAAGCGGTCCGGCCGCGGTGGCGCCGCCGCTGAGGACGACGAGCTCGCTCTTGGCGGCGAGCCGGGCGGCGTGCTTGCGCCAGCGGAAGAAGCGCGGGGCCTCCTGGACGAAGACGAGGTCCGGGGCGCAGGCCCGGATCACCCGGGCGAGGGCGTCCTCGTCGTCGCGCATCGAACGGACGTTGTAGCTCAGGACCCGGAGGACGGCCGAACCGTCGCTCTCGGTGCGGGAGTTGGGCAGCTCACTGATCGCCATGACGGCCAACATACGACGACCGCCCGCCGGGTCCGAGAGGACGCGGCGGGCGGTCGTCGTATGCCCTGGGGGCGCTCAGCCCTGGCGGGCGAGGTCCGCCGCGCCGACCAGGCCGGCCTTGTTGCCGAGCTGGGCCGCGAGGACCTGGGCGTGCGGGCGCCACTGGCCGCCGATCAGCCAGCGCCGGAAGGACTTGCGGATCGGGTCGAGGACGAGGTCGCCCTCGTCCGAGACGCCGCCGCCGACGATGAACGCCGAGGGGTCGAAGAGCGAGGCCAGGTCGGCGAGACCGGCGCCCGCCCAGCGGGCCAGCTCGCGGAAGGAGTCGACGGCCACCGGGTCGCCGGCACGGGCGGCCTGGCTGACGTGCTTGCCCTCGATGCCCTCCGGGGTGCCGTCGCCGAGGCCGAGGAGGATCTCCGCGCGCTCCGGGGTGGCGTTGGCTCGCTGCTTGGCGTACCGGACGAGCGCGCGCCCGGAGGCGTACTGCTCCCAGCAGCCCTGGCTGCCGCAGCCGCACAGCAGACCGTCCGGGACGACCCGGATGTGGCCGAACTCGGCGGCCACGCCGAAGCGTCCGCGGCGCAGCTTGTTGCCGATGATGATGCCGCCGCCGAGGCCGGTGCCGAGGGTGATGCAGATGACGTCCTCGTGGCCCTTGCCGGCGCCGAACTTGTACTCGCCCCAGGCGGCCGCGTTGGCGTCGTTCTCGACGACGACCGGCAGGCCGACCCGCTGCTCGACCTTGTCCTTGAGCGGCTCGTGCCGCCAGTCGATGTTCGGCGCGAAGAGGACGGTGGCGCGCTTGTCGTCGACGTAGCCCGCGGCTCCGATGCCGACGGCCTCGATCTCGTACCCCTTGCCGGCCTCGGAGACCGCGGCGCAGATGGCGTCGACGATGCCTTCGGGGGTCGGCGGGGTGGGCACGGTGTGCGTGTCGAGGATGTTGCCCTCCTCGTCGACCACGCCGGCCGCGATCTTCGTGCCGCCGATGTCGACGCCGATGGTGAGTCCCATGTGTCCCTCAGTTTTCGGTCGAGCCCCGCTAAGGCCCACCGTACCCGAGCGGGGATGGCTCGCCGATCAGTCCAGGTCGATGTGCTGGCCGGTTCCGGGCCCCTCGTCGTCCTTGCGGGGGGTGTCCGGGTCCGCGTCGCGGCGCGGGTCGTCGGCGTCGGGTACGGAGCCGCCGCGGGTCCAGCGGCTCTCGTGGCCCTCGACGGCGGAGCGGTAGGCGGCGAGCAGTTCGCCGCCGGCGGCGGCGAGGTGGTCGAAGACCTGCGGGTTGCGCTCGATGACGGGCTCGACGACGGCCTTCGCCTGGTTGACGAGCTGCTGCACGGTCTGCGCGGCGGTCTGCGCGGCCTGACCGCCGAGGAGCGGGCTCCCGAGGCCGCCGGAGACCTTCTCGGCCACGGCCTCGAAGAGCTTGCGGAACTCCTCCGCGGGAGAGCCGGGCTCGGTCGCGCGCTGCGCCCGGCGGCGGGCCTTCTCCGCCTCCAGGTCCTCGGCACAGGCCTTGGCCCAGGCGTCCGAATCGCTCATGGCGTACTCCTCAGTGGCTGCGTACTTCGACGGTACACGCCGCGTCAGGGGGTGCGGGGCCACAGCCCGGGGTCGGGTGTGAAGCGCACCCGGAGGTCCCCGTCGACGAGCCCGGCGCCGCTGACGGTGCAGCGGCGCAGGGCGCCCGGCAGGGGGACGCCGCGGCGGAAGGCGCCCACGGTCAGGAGCAGTTCGTCACCGCGGCGGACGAGGGAGAGCTCCTCCTTGACGGCCCCCGGCAGCGGGATGTGCCAGACGAGGACGCCGTCCTCCTCGCGCCGGTCCTCGACGGCCCACTCCGGTACGGGGGCGGCCTTCCCGGTCCGGGCGGGCGCGAGGAGCACCAGGTCCTCGGCGCCGCGCGGGGCCCTGCCGAGGTGCGGCAGCTCGTACAGCTCGCCGGTGGTGGCGGTACGGAGCTCCGCGAGGTGCCGGTGCTGTTCGGCGGTGAGTCCGGCGAGCCAGGGGTCCTCGGAGGCGGCGGGCAGGATCCGGTTGGCGACGACGGCGTCGAGGGCGAGGCGCTGGACGGCCAGGCCGAGCCGGGCGGTGCGCAGGGCGGGTGCGGCGCCGGGGCCGGGTTCGAGGACGAGCCGGACGGTGGTGTCGGGGGCCTCGACCACGGCCTGGACGGCTTCGAGCTCCGCCTCCCAGCGGGCGGTGGTCTCGTACAGCCACTGCGCGGGCATCGGGACGCCGGCGAGCTGGGCGAGCATCGGGCGCAGGGCGCGGGCCGCCTGGCGCTCCTGGGGCAGGAGGCGGCGCAGATAGCGGCGGAGCTGGCCGGGGAGGGCGAGCAGGGCGAGGGCCTCGGGGAGCGGGGGCAGATCGACGACGGCGACCTCGTGGTCACCGGCGGCGGCGTCCCGCAGCGCCCGCAGGAGGGCGAACTGCCGGCTTCCGGGGAGCTCCGTCAGCTCGGCGTCCTCGAAGGGAGCGGCGCCGAGGAGGTCGAGCGCGGCGGAGGAGCGGTCCTGGAGGGCGAGGAACTCCCGTCGGAAGTCGGCGGCGGGCTGGGGGCGCAGGACCCGGAGACCTTCCCCTGGGAAGGGGCCCGCGTCCTCCGAGACCAGCAGGACCTGGCGGCCGGACCGCGCTTCGGCGAGGGCGGTGGCGGCGGCGAGGGTGGTACGGCCGGCGCCGCCGGGTCCGGTGACAAGGATGATCCGCATGCGGCGGAACGTTACCTGCGCGGCGACGTGGGACGGTGCCCACGTCGGTGCGGGCCCGCGCCTTGCTGGGCGGTGCCCCGCTGCCGTGTGGGCACCGCCCTCGCGGAACGCATGCCCACAACGGGGGGCTACGCGCCCGATTCCACCCGCTGCTTCAGGCCCGCCAGAGCGCGGTCGATGATGACCTTCTCCGCCTTGCGCTTGATCATGCCGAGCATGGGGATCTTGACGTCCACCGTCAGCTGGTACGTCACCTCGGTGCGCTTGTCGCCGAGGGCCTTCAGCAGGTACGAGCCGTCGAGGGACCGCAGCATCTGGGACTTGACCAGGGTCCAGGAGACCTCGTTGTCCCCGGTCCAGGTGTACGCGAGGGTGTGGTCGTCCCTGATCGCCCCCGCGTCCAGGAGCAGCCGGACCTTCTCCGCGCGTCCGGCCTCGTCGGAGGACAGGACCTCGGCCTCCTTCACCTCGCCGGTCCACTCGGGGTAGCGGGCGAAGTCGGCGATCACGCCCATGACGTCGGCCGGCGCCGCCTCGATGGTGATGCTCGAGCTGGTGTGTTCGGCCATCGCGGTGGCTCCTCCACTGTGCGGTCCGGCGGAAGTAAAAGGGGGCACAGACGTGCCGACGGAAGGCTATCGCGCCCCCGTGGCCCCGCCGTCACCACTCCAGGGCGTAGGGCCTCCCGGTCGAGGCGAAGTGGCCGACGTTCACGCACTCGGTCCGGCCGATCCGCATCCGCCGGGCGAGCGGCTGGTGGACGTGGCCGAAGAGGGAGTACCGGGGCCGGACGCGGTGGATGGCGTCGAGCAGCGCCCGGCTGCCGCGCTCGAAGCGGCGGGCGACGGTGTCGTACGTCAGCTCCGGCACCTCCGGCGGGATGTGGGAGCAGAGGACGTCCACGTCGCCGAGGGCCTCGACCTTGGCGGCGTACTCCTCGTCGGAGATCTCGTACGGGGTGCGCATGGGCGTGCGCAGCCCGCCGCCGACGAAGCCGAACACCAGCCCGCCGAGTTCGACCCGCTCACCGTCGAGGACCTTCGTGCCCGGCCCGGCGAAGTCCGTCCAGAGCTGGGGGATGTCGACGTTCCCGTAGGTGGCGTACGTAGGGGTGGGGAAGGCCGCGAAGAGTTCGGTGTACTGGCGGCGGACGGCGGCCTCGATGGCGATGTCGCGGTCGACGTCGAGCGCGGCCCACAGGCTGCGCCCCAGGTCGCGGGCCTCGTCGAAGCGGCGGGCGGTACGGAGCTCGACGATCCGGTCGGCGTTCTCGGTGCCGAAGAGATCGGGGAAGATGCCCCGGCTGTGGTCGGCGTAGTCGAGGAAGAGGACCAGGTCACCGAGGCATATGAGCGCGTCGGCGCCCTCTCCCGCCTTGGCGAGGTCGCCGGCGTTGCCGTGCACGTCACTGACCACATGGACTCGCATGAGCCCACCTTAGGGGGTGTCACCTGCGGTTACTTGGGAGTCGCGAAACCGGTGGATTACTGTGCGCACAGCACCGTCACGCATGTGTGACGCACGGAACATCTGGCCGGGACCCCCTATCGGGAACCATGTACTGATGGGTAACGTCCGAGCGGTCCAGTCGTGCTCACCCCCACTGAGCACCTGCCCGATCTTGGACCACACCGGTGCATCACACAGAGCCGTGGCGCCGGCGCCCGATGAGGAGCAGCAGTCTTGCGCGAGTTCAGCCTTCCGGCCCTGTACGAGGTCCCCACGGACGGCAACCTGACGGATCTCATCCGCCGCAACGCCTCCCAGCACCCAGACGTCGCCGTGATGGGGCGCAAGGTCGACGGCGTCTGGACCGACGTCACCGCCACCCAGTTCCTCGCCGAGGTCCGTGGGGTCGCCAAGGGCCTGATCGCCGCGGGTGTGGAGCCGGGCGACCGGGTCGCGCTGCTCTCCCGTACGCGCTACGAGTGGGTGCTCCTCGACTTCGCGATCTGGAGCGCGGGCGGTGTCACCGTGCCGGTGTACGAGACGAGTTCGCCGGAGCAGATCCAGTGGATCCTCGGCGACTCGGGCGCGACGGCCGTGGTGGTGGAGAGCGCGGCGCACGAGGAGTCGGTGGCCTCCGTCCGGGCGAACCTGCCGGAGCTCAAGGCCGTCTGGCGGATCGACACGGACGCGGTGGCCCGGCTCACGGCCGAGGGCGCGGACGTCTCCGACGAGCTGCTCGACGCACGCATGTCGGCGGCGAACGCGGACGACCCGGCCACGATCGTCTACACCTCGGGCACGACCGGCCGCCCCAAGGGCTGTGTCCTGACCCACCGTGCCTTCTTCGCCGAGTGCGGCAACGTGGTGGAGCGGCTCAAGCCCCTCTTCCGTACGGGCGAGTGCTCGGTGCTGCTGTTCCTGCCGGCCGCGCACGTCTTCGGGCGGCTCGTCGAGGTCGCGTCCGTGATGGCGCCGATCCGGCTCGGCTGCGTCCCGGACATCAAGAACCTCACGGACGAGCTGGCCTCGTTCCGGCCGACGCTGATCCTGGGCGTTCCGCGCGTCTTCGAGAAGGTCTACAACTCGGCGCGGGCGAAGGCCCAGGCCGACGGCAAGGGCAAGATCTTCGACAAGGCCGCGCACACGGCCATCGCGTACAGCAGGGCGCTGGGCACCCCGCAGGGCCCGTCCTTCGGTCTGAAGCTGAAGCACAAGGTCTTCGACAAGCTGGTCTTCAGCAAGCTGCGGGCGGTGCTCGGCGGTCGCGGCGAGTACGCCATCTCGGGCGGCGCCCCGCTGGGCGAGCGGCTCGGCCACTTCTTCCGGGGCATCGGCTTCACGGTCCTGGAGGGCTACGGCCTGACGGAGTCGTGTGCGGCGACGGCGTTCAACCCCTGGGACCGGCAGAAGATCGGCACGGTCGGTCAGCCGCTGCCGGGCTCGGTGGTGCGGATCGCCGACGACGGCGAGGTGCTGCTGCACGGCGAGCACATCTTCTCGCGGTACTGGAACAACGAGGCGGCGACGGCCGAGGCGCTCGCGGACGGCTGGTTCCACACGGGTGACATCGGCACGCTCGACGAGGACGGCTACCTCGCGATCACCGGCCGCAAGAAGGAGATCCTGGTGACGGCCGGCGGCAAGAACGTCGCCCCGGCGGTCATCGAGGACCGGATCCGGGCGCACGCGCTGGTCGCGGAGTGCATGGTGGTCGGCGACGGGCGTCCGTTCGTGGGCGCGCTGGTCACGATCGACGAGGAGTTCCTGGGCCGCTGGGCGAGCGAGCACGGCAAGCCGGCCGGTTCGACGGCGGCTTCCCTCCGTGAGGACGCGGAGCTCATCGCGGAGGTGCAGCGGGCGATCGACGACGGCAACGCCGCGGTGTCGAAGGCGGAGTCGGTCCGCAAGTTCCGTATCCTCCCGGCCCAGTTCACGGAGGAGGCGGGGCACATCACCCCGTCCCTGAAGCTGAAGCGGAACGTGGTGGCGAAGGACTTCGCGGACGAGATCGAGGCGATCTACGCCAAGTAGGAGCGGGTACGGGAAGGGCCCGGGGCGATCACATCGCCCCGGGCCCTTCCCGTGCGTCCGGCCTACAGCAGCTCGCGCAGCCGCTCGGCGAGGAGGTCCCAGCGCCAGCGCTCCTCCACCCAGGCCCGGCCCCGCTCGCCCATGCGGGCGCGGAGCTCGGGGTCGAGGAGGAGGGTGCCGACGCGGTCGGCGGTCTCCTCGGCGGACTCGCCGCGGACGACCCAGCCGGTCTCGCCGTCGAGGACGGCGTCGGGCGCGCCGCCGGAGTCGCCGGCGACGACGGGCAGGCCGGTGGCGGAGGCCTCCAGGTAGACGATGCCGAGGCCCTCGACGTCGAGTCCGCCGCGCCGGGTGCGGCAGGGCATGGCGAAGACGTCGCCGGCCCCGTAGTGGGCGGGCAGCTCGGACCAGGGGACGGCGCCGGTGAAGCGTACGGATCCGGCCACACCGGTCTCGGCGGCGAGGCGGCGCAGGTCCTTCTCGTACGGTCCGCCGCCGACGATCAGGAGGACGGCGTCCGGGACCCGGCTCAGGATCGCGGGCATGGCCCGGATGAGGGTGTCCTGGCCCTTGCGCGGGACGAGCCGGGAGACGCAGACGACGACGGGACGGTCGCTGAGCCCGAGGGCGGCGCGGACCTCGTCGCCGCCCGAGTCGGGGTGGAAGGTCTTCTCGTCGACGCCGGGCGGGAGCTGCACCATGCGTCCGGCGGCGGCCGGGGTGAGGGCGGTCGCGATCCGGGAGCGGGTGTACTCGCCGAGGTACGTGATGGTGTCCGTGCCCTCGCCGATCCGGCGCAGGAGCTGCCGGGCGGCGGGGAGCTGGGCCCAGCCGGCCTCGTGCCCGTGGGTGGTGGCGACGAGCCGCTCCGCGCCCGCCCGGCGGAGGGCGGGGGCCATCAGGCCGAGCGGCGCGGCCGCCCCGAACCACACGGACTCGCAGCCGTGCTCGCGGAGCAGCGCGGTGGCGCGGGCGGTGACCCGAGGAGTCGGCAGCAGCATGGTGGTGCGATCCCGTACGACCGTGAAAGGCTGTTCGGCGTCGAACGCGGCCGTCGCCTCGATCCCTTCACGGCTGCGCTTCCACGTGGAGGCGTAGACGACGATCCGGTCGGGGTCCAGGCGGAGTGCCATGTTGTGCAGGAAGGCCTGGATTCCGCCGGGACGCGGCGGGAAGTCGTTGGTTACGATCAGGGTCTTGTGCATCGTGGCCGACAGTACGCGATCGCATCCACCGCCCGGCAACACGACCGCCCCGCCACCGCGGGCCGACAGGACAGGGACGCGACAGTGACGACGGGTGCCGTGGGGAACGGGTCACGCACGGGTCTGCGACTTCCGCTCGGCCTCTGGGGCCTCACCCGGGTCCTGCTGCTGCTCTGCGTCTTCAAGGTCGTGGTGATACCCGGCCCCGACATCACCTTCGACGTCCGGGACATCTACCAGGGCTGGTACGAGGTGCTGCGGACGGGCACGTATCCGCTGGACGACGTCACCTGGCAGTATCCGCCGGCCGCGGCGTTCGCGATCCTCGCCCCCGGTCTGCTGCCCTTCCTCGACTACGCCTCCGCCTTCTTCGTCCTCGCCTTCCTCTGTGACGCGCTGGTCTTCGGGCTGCTCCTGCACACGGGCCGCCGCGCGGGCCGCTCGCCGCGGGGCGCCTGGTTCTGGCTCGCGGGCGTCCCGCTGCTCGGCCCGACGGCGTACGCCCGGTACGACGTGATGGTCACCGCCGTCGCGGTGGCGGGGCTGCTCGCGGCGGGCCGCAGCCCCCGGGTCCTCGGCGCCCTCGCCGGATTCGGCGCGGTCCTGAAGGTGTGGCCGGTGCTGCTGCTCGCGGGCGCCCCGAAGGGCCGGGCGACCCTGCGCTCCTGGTCGGCGGCGGCGGGCGCGGGGGCCGCGGTGCTGGCGTTCTGCGTGGTGTGGATGCCGGGGGCGCTGGCCTTCCTCGGTTTCCAGCGGGACCGGGGCACGGAGGTCGAGTCGCTGGGCTCGATGGTCTTCCACGTCGTCCGGCACTTCGGCTGGGAGGGCGAGGCGCTGATGAACTACGGGTCGATCGAGTTCCTCGGCCCGCACGTGTCCACGGTGTCGACGGCGGCGCTGTTCCTCACGGTCGCCGCGTTCGGCTGGCTGCTGGTGTGGCGGATCCGGGCGCGCCACTTCGCCTCGTCGACGGTGGCGGACGCGGCCTTCGTGGCGGTGCTGCTGTTCACGACGACGAGCCGGGTGCTCTCCCCCCAGTACATGCTGTGGCTGGTCGGGCTGGCCGCGGTGTGCCTCGCCTTCCGTTCGAGCCGGATGCGGAAGCCCGCGCACCTGGTGCTGTGGGCGACGGCGGTGACGCAGTTCGAGTTCCCGGTGTGGTTCTCGCATGTGACGCGGAGCGATCCGCTGGGCATGGCGGTGCTGTTCACGAGGAACGGTCTGCTGATCGCGGCCACCGTCATCGCCTGCCGGATCCTGTGGCGGCACACGGTGACGGAGCCGCGTCTCGCCGGGGCCGCGAAGGTGCCCGCCCAGGGGACTCACCCGGAGCGCGAGAAGGCTCTGTCCGGCTCGCTCTGAGTCTTCACGGCGGCCGCCGGGACCGTACGGCGGTGCAGCAGGCCGAGGGACGCGCACTGGGCTCCCATGGCGAGCGCCATCGCGAGGCAGATCCCGGGCAGTCCGAGACCGGCGCCTGAGAGGGCGTACGCGAGGGGGAGCTGGACGAGGACGCCGGCGACGGTGATCCGGGCGAGGTACGGGCTCGCCCCGGTGCCCTCGAAGACCCCGGCGAGCGCGATGTACCCGGCCATGAGCAGCAGATAGGGGCCGAGGCAGCGCAGGAAGAGCGCGCCCGCCTCCGCCACCGCGGGTTCGGCGCCGAAGGCCCGCATGACGGGTCCCGCGCCGAGGAGCAGCAGGAGTGCGGCGCTCGCGCCCAGGGTGCCGCCCAGGAGGAGGGCCTCCCGGCCGACGGCCCGGCGCTCGTCCCTGCCCGCGCCGAGGAGGTGGGCGCTGTGGATGGACGCGGCCTGCCGGACGGCGTAGAAGGCCATGGTCGCCACGTACATGGCCTTGGTGGCGATGCCGTAGGCGGCGATCTCGGTGACGCCGAGTCGGGCGACGACGGAGACGAGCGCGAGGGCTCCGGCCATCCGGACCGTGAAGTCGACGGCCATGGGCAGCCCGGTGGCGGCGGTCCGGCGCAGCGCGGCGGTCGTGGGCAGGGCCGCCCGGGCCGCCCGGGCGGCCTTGAGGAGCGGGTCGCGGCGCAGGGCGAGGAGTCCGGCGGCGAGGGCGGCGCCCCGGCCGATGACGGTGGCGAGGGCGGCGCCGGGGACCCCGTACGCGTGGATGAGCAGGGGGTCGAGGACGAGGATCAGCCCGTTGGCCAGGAAGGCGAGCCGCATCGGGGTGCGGGTGTCGCCGGTGCCCTTGAGGATCCCGTCGAGGACGTTCGTGGCGAAGAAGACGGCCGTGCCGGGGAGGGAGATCGCGAAGTAGGCGGTGGCCAGGGTGTGCGCGGGGTGGCCGGAGCCGCCGAGCAGAAGGGCGGCGAGCGGGTCCCGCAGCAGGTATCCGCCGAGGGCGACGGGCGGTACGAGCAGGGCGCAGAGGGCGGTGCCGCCGCGGACGGCGGCGCGGACGGCGCCGGGGTCGTCGGCTCCCCGGGCGCGGGCGACGAGGACGGTGGTGCCGGAGCCGGCCATGAGGACGACGCCGAGCAGGAGGTTCTCGACGTTGGTGGCGACGGCGACGGCGGCGACGGCGTCCCCGCCGAGGCGGGCGACCCAGACCATGTTGATGATGCCGGCGGCGACTCCGGCGAGCAGTTCGAGATAGACCGGGCGGGCGAGCCGGACGAGTGTGCGGCGGTGCGAGGACATGACGAAGAGACCCCCTCTTTCCGATGTACCTCGATTAGAGGCACCTCGAAAAGAGGTAGCATGAGGGGCAGTCCCCCGACAAGCGCGAAGGAGTGGTGCCCGGTGCTGGAGCTGTCGATCCTGGGCTTCCTGTACGAGAAGCCGCTGCACGGCTACGAGCTCAAGGAGCGCATCCAGGGCCTGAGCGGCCACGTCCGCCCGGTCAGCGACGGCGCCCTCTACCCGGCCATCACCCGCCTGGTGAAGAACGGCCTGGTCGACAGCCGTACGGAGCCGGGCGCGAGCGCCGCCCCGCGCCGCACCCTCTCGCTCACCCCCGAGGGCCGCCGGGAGCTCCTCGCCCGGCTGCGCACCCCCAAGGACGCAGAGATCACCGACGGCCAGCGCTTCTTCACCCTGCTCGCCTTCCTGCGGCACCTGCCCGACCGGGCGGAGCAGGCGGCCGTCCTCCGCCGCCGCCAGGAGTTCCTCGACACCCCGGCCAGCTTCTTCTACGAGGGCGGGGCCCCGGTCACCGTCGAGCGGGAGCCCGACGTCTTCCGCCAGGGGATGCTGCGGATCGCCCGCGCGACGGGCACGGAGGAGAAGGCCTGGCTGAAGGAGACCCTGGCGCAGCTGGAGGGCCCGCCGCAGGGGGCCTAGCCGAGCCGCTCCCCCAGGTACGTCCGCCAGTCGGCGGTGAACTCCTCCGGCGTGGTGTCCAGGACCTTTCGGAGCGCCTTCTCCACCGCCCCGTCCCGGCCCGGGTGCGCGCCCACGGCCCGGTAGAACGCGGTCAGCTTCTCCTCGCCCCAGCGGTCCGCGATCAGCTCGCAGGCCAGCCAGCCGCCCTCGTAGGCCCGGGCCAGGGCGTCCGCGTCCCCGCCGAAGGAGAAGGCCTCGTCCTCGGGCAGCTCCGCCGGGAGGTCACCGGCCCGGACCGCACGGCGCAGCTCGGGGGCGGCCTGCGCGGCGGTGCGGTCGGTCCCCCGGTAGGCGACCCAGTCGGCGAAGCCCTCGGAGAGCCAGACGGGGGTGGCCTTCGTCGTCTGGACGCGGGTCGCGACATGGGTGGTCTCATGAGTGAGGACCATCTGTCGGCCGAACTCGCCGAGCACCGCGTACGCCTCCGGGTTCACGATCACCCGGTCCGCGGGCGCGGTCGGGCCGCCGCCCGTCCGGCCGGTCGTGACGGCCGCGATGCCCCGGTAGGAGGCGGCCGGCCCGCCCAGGAGCCGGCCCATCGCCTCGGTGGAGGCGGGCACGAGGACCACGACCCGGCCCGCCCAGTCGCCGTGCCAGGCGTCCCCGACGGCGGGCACCGCCCGGTCCGCCGCCGCCGCGATCTCCCGCAGCCGCTCCTGGCCCTGCCCCACGCCGAGGACGAGGCTGCGGCGGCCGGTCACGCTCGTGACCTCACCCTGCTGCCACAGCTGCTGCGGGGCGCCCTCGGCGGCGCGGTCGCCGGTCACGTACCAGCGGCCGTCCCGCTCGGCGAGGTCGAGGACCCGCTCGGTGGTGGCCGGCCCGGAGTCGTAGCCCTTGATCCGGTACCCGAGCTCGGCCCTGGCGACGACCCGGCCCTCGCCGGCCCGGTCGACATCGGTGACCCGGTACTTCCAGCCGCCGAGCGGGACCTTCGCGAGCCGGTCGAACTCGGTGCGCGCGGCCGGTACGAGCGCGGGGTCGAGGGCCGCGAGGTAGCCGGTCTCGTCCCGGTCGAGCAGCGCCCGGGCGTGCCGGTCGAGCAGGCTCTGGATCTCCTCGGAGGCCGGGCCGACCGGGGCGGGGGCGGCGCATCCGGCGAGGGCGAGCACCGCGGCCAGCAGCCCCGCCGCCGCACCGCGCACCGCTCGACTCCGCCTGCCCGCCACGCCCCCGATCGTACGGGGCGCCGAAGGGGCGCCGCCGGTTCGAGCGCCCCGGGGGCCGGCGGGGAGGGCGGAGCGTCAGACGCGGGTGACGGTGACGTGGGACATCATGTTCACCGGGTCGTAGCGGACCCGGGCGCCCGGGTAGGGGGCGTGGATGACCTGGCCGTTCCCGGCGTAGATCGCCACATGGCTGGCGTCGCCGCGGTAGGTGACGAGGTCGCCCGGCTGCGCCTGCGAGAGCGGCACCTGGCGGCCGGCGTACCGCTGCGCCGAGGAGGTGCGGGGCAGGCTGATCCCGGCCTGCCGGTACGACCAGACCATCAGGCCCGAGCAGTCGAAGGCGGAGGGGCCGGTCGCGCCCCACACGTACGGCTTGCCGATCGCGCTGCGGGCGGCGATCACCGCGGCGGCGGCCCGCGAGGGGCCCAGGTCGGCGAGCGGCGGCAGCTCCTCGGCGGGCGCGTCGGCGCGCTCGCCGGTGCGGGAGGCGCGGTCGTAGTCGGCGCGCTCCTCGACGGTGAGGGAGGCGAGCGCCCGGCGGGCCTCGGCGAGCTTCCGCTCGACGGTGCGCTTGTGGCGGGCGACCTCGGCCCGGCTGCGCTCCAGTTCGCCCAGGGCCGCGCGGGCCTCGCTCCGCTTCTGGTTCAGGCCGCGCTGCTCGCGCAGGAGTTCGCCGAGCGCGGCGCCCTGGCGGGCGGTGACCCGGTCGAGGGCGGTGGCCCGGTCCAGGTAGCTGTCCGGGTCGGAGGAGAGGAGCAGGGCGAGGGCGGGGTCGATGCCGCCGGAGCGGTACTGGGCGCCGGCGACCGCACCGAGCGCGCCCCGCATGCGGTTGATGCGCTCCTGGCCCCGGGCGAGGCTGTCCTGCGCCTGGGAGACCGTCCTGCGCAGCGCGTCCGCCTTCTCGTCGGCCCGGTTGTAGCCCTCGGTGGCCTTCTCGGCCTCCTCGAAGAGGCGGTCGACCGTGGCGCGGGTGGCCGCAGGGGTGGCTCCGGGGTCGGCGCTCGCGGGGACGGCACCGAGGGACGCCGCCGCGGTGGCCGCGGCGGCGGCGGTGAGGACGGTGACCCGGGCGGGTCGGCGGTGGGACGCCACGAACAGCGCTCCGTTCGTCTCGACGCAGACTGGCGCGGCAGACAGTAGCCGCTGATCAGTCCTCGTCCAACGAAGCCGCCGGGCACACAAAGTGACGCCCCGCCGGAGAACACAGGTCACCGGCGGGGCGTCAGGTCAGTGCGCGTCGCGGCGAACCACCCGATTGGGCGGTGTGCCGCAGCGGGTCGCGGGAAGGCTCAGCCGCCGATCCGGACGCCGAACTGGAAGGTGCCCATGTAGTCCATGGACTCGTAGCGGACGACCGCGCCCGGCTTGGGGGCGTGCAGGATCGTGTTGTTGCCCGCGTACAGGCCCACGTGCGACAGGCTGTTGAAGAAGACCAGGTCGCCCGGCTTGAGCTGGCTGCGGCCGATCTTCACGCCGTCGTTCTGCTGGGTGTAGGTGGTGCGGGTGAGGGTGACGCCGGCCTGGCGGTAGGACCACATGGTCAGACCGGAGCAGTCGTACGAGTTGGGGCCCTCGGCGCCGGAGACGTACGGCTTGCCGAGCTGGGTGGCGGCGGCCGCGAGCGCGGCGGCGCCGAAGCCGTTCGCCGGGACCTCGCTGCCGAGGTTGACGCGCTCGGCGGCGCCGCGGCTGGCGCGCTGCTCCTGCTCCTCCATCTTGGCCCGTTCGGCGGCGGTGAGGCTGTTGAGGAGCTTGCGGGCCTCGGCCAGCTTGCCCTGGTACTTGGCCTTCTTGGCGCCGAGGGTCTTGCGGACGTCCTCGAGGTCGGCCAGCTTCGCGGTGGCCTCGGCCCGCTGCTGGGCGAGCGTGCGCTGCTTGGCCTGGATCGACGTGAGCACGTCGGCCTGCTGGGCGCTCAACTGGTCGATCGCCGACGCCTTGTCGAGGTAGGTGTCCGGGTCGGAGGAGAGGAAGAGCTGGAGCGCCGGGTCGATGCCGCCGGAGCGGTACTGGGCGCTGGCGACCGAACCGATCTGGTCGCGCAGGGTGTTGAGCTCCTGCTGACCGCGGGCCACCTTGTCCTGGAGGTCGCCGATCTCCTTCTGCAGCTTGCCGCGGCGCTCCTCGGCGAGGTTGTACTGCTCCGTGGCCTCCTCGGCCTCGTGGTGCAGTGCGTCGACCTTCGCCTTGACCTCGTCGATCTTGGGCTTGGCGGGGGCCGCCTGGGCGCCGGACTGGGCGGTGAGGGCCACGGCGGCGGCCGCGGTGACGGTGAGCACGGTCACACGGGTGCGGCTCGGCTGCTTGGGTCGACGGTGGGACGCCACGAAGGCGAGCTCCTTCTTCCTCAGAGCCGCCCAACCGGTCACGGGCAGGCGGTTCCTCCGCCGCCACCCCGGATGGGTGATCAACCGCGCGAAGGTTCGAAGCCCGACCCTAGTGACCAAGTTGTGATCAGTTCAAATCCCGCTGGCAAAAATCTCGCCCACGCACCACTTTATTTACATACATCGCACGGCCAGTGATGGGCACTTGACGGTGCGCCATCCAGAATTCGGGCATAACGCCCAGGAGTTGCGATGCGTCACGAGAGGCGCGAAAGCCGCTTCAGCAACAAGGCGGACGCGACCGGCCGCGCACCGGCCTTCGCGACGCCGTCGGCCACCTCGCGGTCGGTGGAGACCACCACGACCGGCCGCCCCGGCGGCTCCGCCCGGACCAGCTGACGGATCAACTCGTCCGCCGTGACGCCGGGCTTGGAGAACAGCACCCGCACCCCGCGCGGCGGGGCGAGCAGCACCGGGGCCGCCAGCTCCGCCCCGTCGAAGACACAGGTGACCTCGGCGCCCGAGCGGGCGGCCAGGGCCGAGAGCCCGCCCAGCAGCCGCAGCCGCTGCTTCTCCAACGGCATCGTCGGATAACCGGTCTTGGTGACGTTGTAGCCGTCGACGACCAGATGCGCCTGCGGCAGCGCGAGCAGCTGGTCGAGGAGCGCCGGGTCCGTCTCGGAGAGCGCCCGCGCCGCGATGTCCTTCGGGGACATCCGCCCCGGCTCCACCGCGTCCACGGTGTCCGCCGGGTGCACCGAGACGGGCGGCAGCGCGAGTTCGCGCCGCAGCCCCTGGGCCGCGTCGAGGACCGTGTCGAGCAGCAGCCGCAGCCGCATGTCCTCCACCGAGCGGCCCTCACGGGCGGTCCTGCGGCTCGCCTCCAGGGCCGCCTCGACCTCGCCGAGCCGGGCCTTGAGCCGCCGGGTCTCGCTCTCGGCGGCCGACACCTGGGCCGCCGACTCCGCCCGCGCGGCCTCGATCTCGCCCTGGACCTTGCGCAGCGCGGCCTCGCCGCGCTTCACGTCGCTCTGGGCGCTGCGCAGCTTGCGCTGAAGCGATTCCGCTTCCTTGCGGGCGGCCTCCAGGTCGTGCCGGAGCTGCTCGGTCTCGCCCCGGGAGCGGTCCCGGGCGGCGGCGAGCTCCTCGCGCAGCCGCTCCAGCTCCCGCCGACCGGCCTCGTCGGCCCGCTCGGCGTCGGCCCGCAGGGCCTCCTCGCCGGCGGCGGCGACGAGCTTGACCCAGCCCGGCGGGCGCAGCACATAGGCGGCCGCCGCCACGTCGACGGGGTCGGCGGCCGCGGGCGGGGTGCCGGTCTCCACGGCCCCGGCCAGCTCGGGCTGGCCCTGCTTGAACCGTTCGCCGATCCGCTGCCGGAAGAGCGGGTCGCTCTCCAGGGCGGCGGCCATCGCGTTGCCGGCGAACTTGGCCCGCCGGCTCGCGGTGAAGCGGGCGTACTGCCGCAGGGGCGCGGGCAGCTCCGCGACGGTGAGCCCGCCGAAGGCGTCCGCGACCAGCGCGACGACCCGTCGCCGTACACCTTCCGGCAATGGGTGGTCGAGCGTCTCGGCAGCGTCACCTGCCGCGCCGGCCGGCTCACCACCGTGCGCGGGCTGCTCCACGTTCCGTCACCCCTATGTCGTCCGCGCCGTCCCTCAGGATTCGGCGCCCGGCCTGTCCACCAGTTCGATCTGGTCCACCGCGTTGCACCAGCGGCAGCGGACCGACTCGATGGTCTCACTGACCACCTGCCGCTCCTCGACCTTCGGCTCTCCGGCGAGGTCCAGATGGACGTACTCCACGACCTTGGAGGAGCGGGTCACGTCGAAGCGGGTCAGATTGCCGCAGAGCGTGCAGCGCCAGCGGGTCTCGTCGGTCGGCAGGGGAACCGTCGTCATCGGTCCGTCCTTCTTCCTGTTGCGTGGTGCCAGGTGCGGGTGCCGCGGTGCGCCGTCGAACTGCGGTGGTGTGCCCGTAACCCTACGGCCTCACGGCCGGGCAGGGGCACGGCGAGGCACTCTGTCCACTTCGGCCCCGGTACGCCATGATCTGTCCATGATCGACTGGCGAGGCGCGGTCCTCGGTGCCTGGCGGGGCACCCGCGGCGGACCCACGGTGACCTACGGACTGATCGCCGCCTGCTGCCTGCTCTTCGTCATCAGTCCGGTCTCCGGGATCAACCCCGGGTACGGCACGGGCGACGAGCTGCTGGCCGCCCAGGGCGCCTACTTCCGCCGCTGGGGCGTCGTCCCCGCCGACCTGACCGGCGGCGACCCGCGCGCCCTGCTCACCCCGCTGACCGCGCTCTTCGTCCACGGCAGCTGGCTCCATCTGCTGGGCAACATGCTCTTCCTGTACGTCTTCGGCGCGATGGCCGAGGAGCGCATGGGCGCCGTCGAGTTCTGCCTCTTCTACCTGGGGACCGGCTACATCGCCCTGTCCGGGTACGCGCTGGCCCACGCGGACAGCGAGCAGACCCTGGTCGGGGCGTCCGGGGCGATCTCCGCGGTGCTCGGGGCCTTCCTCTTCCTCTTCCCCCGCTCCCGGGTCACCAGCCTCTTCCCCTTCCTCTTCTTCCTGCCGCTGCGCTTCCCCGCCTGGATCGTGCTGATCTTCTGGTTCACGCTCCAGTGGCTGGCCGCCCGGGAGGCGGGCGCGGGGCCCGGCGTCGCCTATCTGGCCCATGTCGTGGGCTTCTCCGTCGGCTTCCTCTACGCCTGGGTGCGCTTCCGCGGTGGGGATAGAGTGAAAGCCCAAGCCGCGGCGACCGAGGGAGAAAGCCAGCCGTGATCACCGCGATCGTGCTCATCAAGACCAGCGTGGACCGCATCCCCGAGATCGCCGAGTCGATCGCCGCGCTCGACAGCGTCAGCGAGGTCTTCTCGGTCACCGGTACGTACGACCTGATCGCCATGGTCCGGGTGCCGCGCCACGACGACCTGGCGGACGTGATCCCCGGCCGGATCAGCAAGATCCCGGGCGTCGAGGCCACGGACACGCACGTCGCCTTCCGGACCTACTCCCAGCACGACCTGGAGGCGGCCTTCGCCATCGGTCTGGAGTCCTGACACGGGGCACGCGGCACGACCGAAGGGGGCCTCCCGACCGGGAGGCCCCCTTCACCCGTACGAGTGAGCAATCAGCCACGGTCCGGGACGCAGCGGCCGTCCTCGGTGCGGTACTTCCACTGCGCGCCGTCCCGGACGAGCTCCTTCACGGCGCCGACGAACCGGTCCACGTGCTCGTCCGGCGTACCGGCGCCGAAGCTCACCCGGATGGCGTTGAGGGACCTCTCGCCCGGGTTCGCCTCGGGGGCGCCGCACTCGCCCGGGTCCTGCGGGTCGCTGCCGAGCAGGGTGCGCACCAGCGGGTGGGCGCAGAACAGGCCGTCGCGGACGCCGATGCCGTACTCGGCGGAGAGCGCGGCGGCGAAGTGGGAGCTGTTCCAGCCGTCCACGACGAAGGAGATGACGCCCACGCGGGACGCGTCGTCGCCGAAGAGCGAGAGCACCCGCACCTCGGGCACGTCGGCCAGTCCCTCGCGGACCTTGGCGATGAGGTGCTGCTCGCGGGCGACGAGGGAGTCGAAGCCGGCCTCGGTGAGCGCCTTGCAGGCGGAGGCGATCGAGTAGACGCCGATGACGTTCGGCGAACCGGCTTCGTGCCGGGCCGCGGTGGTGTGCCACTCCACGTCCACACCACCATCGGCCCGACGGGCTACCTTGCGGGACGCTCCACCGCCCGCGAGGTAGGGCTCGGAATCCTGCAGCCAGTCGGCGCGGCCGGCGAGCACGCCGGAGCCGAAGGGCGCGTACAGCTTGTGCCCGGAGAAGGCGACCCAGTCCACGTCCAACTCCCGTACGGAGACCGGGTGGTGGGGCGCCAGCTGGGCGGCGTCGAGCACGATCCGGGCGCCGTGCGCGTGCGCGGCGGCGGCCAGTTCCTTCACCGGCCACAGCTCGCCGGTGACGTTGGAGGCGCCGGTCACGCAGACCAGGGCGGGGCCAATGGGGTCGCGGTCGGCGAGGGCGCGCTCCAGGGTCTCGACGGCCTGCTCCGGGGTGCGCGGCGCGTTGAGGTAGGTGACGCGGGCGTCCCTCCAGGGCAGCAGGGAGGCGTGGTGCTCGGTCTCGAAGACGAAGACCTGGCAGCCGGCCGGGACGGCGGCGGCGAGCAGGTTGAGCGAGTCGGTGGTGGAGCGGGTGAAGACGACCTGGTCGTCGGGGCGGCAGTCGAGGAACTCGGCGACGGTGACGCGGCTGTTCTCGAAGAGGTCGGTGGAGAGCTGGGAGAGGTAGCCGGCGCCGCGGTGGACGCTGCCGTAGTACGGGGCGTACGCGGCGACGTCGTCCCACACGCGCTGGAGGGCGGGGGCGCTGGCCGCGTAGTCGAGGGCCGCGTAGGTCACTTCGCCGCCGGTGACGAGCGGGACGGTGACGTCCCGGCCGAGAACCGGCAGCGGGGCGGCGCAGCAGGGGTCGGCGGACTCGGCGGCGGAGGTGTCGACGGTGGCGGCGTTCGGGCGTGCGGACATGACGGTGTCTCCCGGCATAAAAAGGGCGCGAAAAGGCGTGAAAGGGCCCGCAGGGCAGCGCACAGACGGGTGCCGCGTACGGGTGTGAGGGTGGAGAGAAGGGGCCGGAAGGGCCCTAACGCATTCGCTTGCTCACGAGACACCGCTCCCTAGAGGACCAAGGACCCCAGGGTGGCGCGCAGGGGTCCGCGCTTGCCGCAGGCTTCTGCCGTACGACCTGGTCTTCACCCGGGGCACCCCGCCACGGACGGAGGGTTGCCGGACAGCCAGCCGGGGCTTGAGGGCTGTCACTCATGACCTGGTACAGAACGTAGTTCAGCTGATCGACGACGCGCAACCCCGTCCGTATGCCGGACGGGGCCGCGCGGGGCGCCTCAGCGGTGGGTGGCGGCGATCCACCGCTCCAGGGACCGCTGGGCCGCGCCGGAGTCGATCGCCTCGGCCCCCTTCGCGATGCCCGCGGCCAGTTGCTCCGCGAGGGTGCCCGTGCCGGGGTCCAGGGCGGTGAGCGCCGCGGCCGCGTTGAGCAGCACCGCGTCCCGTACCGGACCGGTCTCCCCCGCGAGCAGCCGGCGGGCGACGTCGGCGTTGTACGAGGCGTCCTCGCCGCGCAGCGCCTCCAGGGGCACGAGGTCGATGCCGACGTCCCGCGGGTCGAAGCGCTCCTCGGTGACGCCGCCGTCCCGGACCACCCAGACCCGGGAGGTGGAGGTGGTGGTCAGCTCGTCCAGGCCGTCGTCGCCGCGGAAGACGAGGGCGGAGTTGCCGCGCTCGGCGAAGACCCCGGCGACGACCGGCGCCATGCGCGGGTCGGCGACGCCGACGGCCTGGGCCCGCACCTTGGCCGGGTTGGTCAGCGGGCCGAGGACGTTGAAGGTGGTCCGGATGCCCAGCTGGCCGCGGGCAGCGGCGACGTGCCGCAGCGAGGGGTGGAACTTGATCGCGAAGCAGAGGGTGATGCCCGCCTCGTCGGCGACCTCGGCGACCCGCTGCGGGGTCAGGTTCAGGTTGACGCCGAGCTTCTCCAGGACGTCGGAGGAGCCGGAGGCGGAGGACGCGGCGCGGTTGCCGTGCTTGACGACCTTGGCGCCGGTCCCGGCGACGACGATCGACGCCATCGTGGAGATGTTCACCGTCTTGGCGCCGTCGCCGCCGGTGCCGACGATGTCGACGGTCCGGCCCGGCACCTCGATGACGTTGGCGTGCTCGTACATGGTCCGGACGAGGCCGGCGATCTCCTGCACGGTCTCGCCCTTGGCGCGCAGGGCCACCATGAAGCCGGCGATCTGCGCGTCGGTCGCCTCACCGCTCATGATCAGGTCCATCGCCCAGGCCGTGTCGTCGGCGGTGAGGTCGTGGCCGTCGAGGAGCCCGTTCAGCAGGACGGGCCAGGAGCGGCCCGCCGACGTAGGTCCTCCAGCGGGGGTCGCAGCGCTCATGGCAGCTCCTGTGATGATCACGTGACGGATACGGTTCCACCCTATCGACCTCCGGGGACGGCAAAGAGCCCCGTCCATCGAATGGACGGGGCTCTCGCCGTGGCGACACCTACATGGTCAGGTGTTCAAGGGTGATCAGTGGTGGCCGTGGCCGCTCTGGATCTCCTTGTACTCCTCGACCGTGGGCTTGGCGATCTGGCTGTCGTCGCCGTAGTAGCCCTTGTTGAGCTTGACCCGGAGCTTCTCCATGCGGCCGATCTTGCGCTCCACGCCGTTCTCGTCGACGGCCGGCGGAAGCTCCGCGGCCTCGTACTGCTCGTGCGCCGTGAGGCGGTGCAGCTCGCCCTGGCTGAGCGGCGTGTGGACCTCGACGAACTCACCGTGCGGCAGGCGCTTGATGATGCCCGACTCGCGGCCGTGCAGCACCTTGTCCTTGTCGCGGCGCTGGAGGCCGAGGCAGATCCGCTTGGTGGCGATGAACGCGAGGACCGGGCCGACGAAGAAGAAGATCCGCACGAACCAGGTGATCGAGTTCAGCGACAGGTGGAAGTGGGTCGCCCAGAGGTCGTTTCCACCACCCACGAGCATGATCATGTACGCGGTGATCCAGGCGACGCCGAAGGCGGTGCGCGTCGGAGCGTTGCGCGGGCGCTGCGCGATGTGGTGCTCGCGCTTGTCGCCGGTGATCCACGACTCGATGAACGGGTAGACCGCGATCGCGGCGAGGACCGCCGGGAAGATCGCGAGCGGGATCATCACGCCGAGGACCAGCGTGTGGCCCCACAGGTTGATCTCCCAGCCCGGCATGACACGGATCAGACCCTCGGCGAAGCCCATGTACCAGTCGGGCTGGGCGCCGGTGGACACCTGGTCCGGACGGTACGGGCCGATGGCCCAGATCGGGTTGATCGAGGCGACCGCCGCGATGACCGCGATGAGACCGAAGACCAGGAAGAAGAAGCCTCCGGCCTTCGCCATGTACACGGGCAGCAGCGGCATGCCCACGACGTTGTCGTTCGTCCGGCCGGGGCCGGCGAAGTGCGTGTGCTTGTGGACGAACACCAGGATGAGGTGGGCGACCACGAGACCCAGCATGATGCCGGGCAGCAGCAGCACGTGCGCCGAGTAGAACCGGGCGACGAAGTCGCCGCCGGGGAACTCGCCGCCGAACAGGAACATCGAGAGGTACGTGCCGATGACCGGCACGGACAGGATCGCGCCCTGCATGAAGCGGACACCGGTGCCGGAGAGCAGGTCGTCCGGGAGCGAGTAACCGGTGAAGCCGGTGAACATGCCCAGGAAGAACAGCAGGAAGCCGAACAGCCAGTTGATCTCACGCGGCTTGCGGAACGCGCCGGTGAAGAACACGCGCATCATGTGCACGAACATGCCGGCGAGGAAGATCAGCGCCGCCCAGTGGTGGATCTGCCGGATCAGCAGACCACCGCGCACCTCGAAGGAGATGTGCATGGTCGAGTTGAACGCCTCGGACATCAGCTGTCCCTGGAGCGGGACGTACGGTCCGACGTACTCCACCTCGTTCATCGACGGGTGGAAGAACATCGTCAGATAGACGCCCGTCAGGATGATGATGAGGAAGCTGTAGAGGCAGACCTCGCCCAGCATGAAGGACCAGTGGTCCGGGAAGATCTTCCGCATGTTGGCCTTGGCCAGCGTGTAGATCCCCAGGCGGCCGTCGGCCCAGTCCGCGACCCGCTCACCGGCGGGTGCTTTCTTACTCGTGGTCACGGTGCTCATCCGCGCTCCCAGAAGGCAGGACCGACGGGCTCGTCGAAGTCGCCGAGCGCCTCGAGGAAGCCCTTGTCGTTCACGCCGATCCGCAGCTGCGGAAGGGCGTGACCGGCCGGGCCGAAGATGACGCGGGCGCCGTCGGAGAGGTCGAAGGTGGACTGGTGGCACGGGCAGAGCACGTGGTGCGTCTGCTGCTCGTACAGGGAGATCGGGCAGCCGACGTGGGTGCAGATCTTCGAGAACGCGACGATGCCCTGGTGGGACCACTCGAGCTCGCGCTTGTCCTTGATGTCCTCCGGCTGGATCCGGACGATCATCAGGGCGGCCTTGGCGATCTCGGTCTGGAAGTGCTCGTCGTGCTCCGAGAGGCCCTCGGGCATCGCGAAGGTCAGCGAGCCGACCGCGACGTCCTCGGGACGGAGCGGCTCGTGCGTGTTCATGTTGATGAGCTGGAGCCCCTTGGTCCACAGCGTGGACCGGAGCTTCTTCTCGGGCAGCGGGCCCATGTCACGCAGCAGGACGATGCCGGAGAGCGGTACGAGCGACAGCGCGCCGAACATCGTGTTGCGGATGAGCTTGCGGCGGCCCATGCCCGACTCCGCGGCACCGGCCGCGAAGTCCGCCATGACCTTCGCCTTGACCTCGGGCGACGCCGCCATCGGGTGACGCTCGTCGGCGACCTCGACGTCGGACATCAGGGTGCGGGCCCAGTGGACCGCGCCCGCGCCGATGAAGAAGAGGGCGGCACCGAGGGTCAGACCCAGGGCGAAGTTGAGCGCGGACACGTGACCGAAGGGCCAGATGTACACGATCTTGTCGACCGGGAAGATCACGTACGAGGCGATGAAGCCGACGGTGGCCAGCATCGACAGCGTGAACATGAAGGCGACCGCGCGCTCGGACCGACGGGCGGCCCGCTCGTCGATGTCCTGGATGCGGGGCTTGTGGGGCGGGAGGCCCGGGTCGGCGAACGGGTCGTCGGCGACCTTCACCGCGCCGTGCGCGGCGTCCTGCCCTGCCGGCAGGGTCTCTTCTGGAATCTCTTGGCTACTCATGACTTCTTGGCCTTAGCGGTGTGGGCCGCGACCCAGATGGCAACTGCGATCAGCGCGCCCAGGCCGAAGACCCAGGCGAACAGGCCTTCGCTGACGGGGCCGAGGCCACCGAGCTTGAGACCGCCCGGGCTCTCGGACTTGTCGCTGTTGACGGCCTGGACGTACGCGATGATGTCCTTCTTCTCCTTCTCCGGCATCGTCGTGTCGGGGAAGGACGGCATGTTCTGCGGGCCGGTCTGCATGGCCTCGTAGAGGTGCTTCGGGGCCACGTCCTCGAGGCTCGGGGCGTACTTGCCGTAGGTCAGCGCGCCACCCTCACCGGTGAAGTTGTGGCACTGGGCACAGTTGGTGCGGAACAGCTCGCCACCCTTGGCGATGTCGGCACCTTCGGGGCTGTACTGGCCCTCGGTCGGCGTGATCGCGCCGGCACCGAGAGAGGCGACGTACGCCGCGAGCTGATCGATCTCAGCCTGCGAGTAGATGACCTTCTTCTTCGGGACCTGGGCGCCCGGCTGCTGGGCCGGCATGCGGCCCGTGCCGACCTGGAAGTCGACCGCGGCCGAGCCGACGCCGACGAGGGACGGGCCGTCAGAGGTGCCCTGACCGCCGGTTCCGTGGCAGCTGGCGCAGCCGACGGAGTAGAGCTTCTTGCCCTCCTCGATGGCGAGGGACTGGGCGGTTTCATCGGCCTTCGCCGTGCCCGCGGGCGCGAACGCGGCGTACAGCCCCCCCGTGGCCGCCAGCGCGAGAAGTAGGACGACGACCGCCGCCAGCGGATGGCGTCGTCGTGCGGAGAGCTTTTTCACGGATTACCCCGGTGTCAGGATCTTCTGCGTCGATGCTTGCTGGATGTCTCGGTCCGCCGTGGAGGCGGAGCCGATTACTTGATCATGTAGATCGTGGCGAAGAGGCCGATCCAGACGACATCGACGAAGTGCCAGTAGTAGGACACGACGATGGCGGCGGTTGCCTGCTCGTGGGTGAACCTCTTGGCGGCGTACGTCCGGCCCAGGACCAGCAGGAAGGCGATGAGACCGCCCGTCACGTGCATGCCGTGGAAGCCGGTGGTCAGGTAGAACACCGTGCCGTACGGGTCCGAGGACAGCGAGAGGCCGTCCTTCTTGACCAGCTCGGTGTACTCGAAGACCTGGCCGCCGATGAAGATCGCACCCATCACGAACGTGATGATGAACCACGTCCGGAGCTTCTTCACATCGCCCCGCTCCGCGGCGAAGACGCCGAGCTGGCAGGTGAGGGAGGAGAGCACCAGGATCGTGGTGTTGGTCGCCGAGAAGGGGAAGTTCAAGGCCGAGGCCTTTTCCGCCCAGAACTCGGGACCCGTCACCGATCGCAGGGTGAAGTACATCGCGAAGAGGGCCGCGAAGAACATCAGCTCGGAGCTCAACCAGATGATGGTTCCGACGCTGGTGAGGTTCGGTCGATTGACCGACGGGTGCGCGTGCCCTGTTTCTACTGTCGTTACTGTCGCCACGACCGACATTATGTCGGTCGCTTATCCCGCCCTCACTCCGGGGGGTGCCGTTCGGAGTGTCAGGGGGGTGTGTCCAGCCCGAACGGCCCAGCGGGAGGGCCCCGCAGCCCCGTTCGAACAGGTGTTGAACGGGTGTTGACGGGGTGTGGACCGGAGTAGCATCCGGCGCATCGATCGACGACCTTCCCACGGACTTCCCCACGGAGGAACGATGCAGTCGAGTGCCACGGTCCTGGTCTACAGCGACGACGCGAACACCCGCGCGCAGGTGCGGCTCGCGGCCGGACGCAGGCCCGCGACCGACGTTCCCCCGGTCGAGTTCGTGGAGTGCGCGACGCTGCCGGCGGTCCTGAAGCGCCTGGACGAGGGCGGGATCGACGTGTGCGTGCTCGACGGCGAGGCGGTGCCCGCCGGAGGCATGGGCGTCTGCCGGCAGATCAAGGACGAGGTCTTCCGCTGCCCGCCGGTGCTCCTGCTGATCGGGCGGCCCCAGGACGCCTGGCTGGCCACCTGGAGCCGCGCGGACGCCGCGGTCACCCTTCCGGTGGAACCGGTCGAGTTCGCGGCGTCCCTGGCGGCGCTGCTGCGCTCGCGCCTGTCGATCGACGCCTGAGCCGCCGGGCGCGTCGCCGCTCAGATCGAGGGCCTGAGACGGGCCTTCTCGGTGGGGGTCACCGGGTTTCCGGCGGCCTCCACCAGGGCGCTGCCCTGGCGCCACTTGGCCCACTCCATGTTCCAGTCGCCGAAGCCGTTGCCGAAGGTGTCCATCGCGTCGCCGTAGCTGTTGACGACGCGGACGATGTCTCCGGGACGGACGGTCTCGAAGAACCAGGCCGCGTTCTCCGTCGACATGCCGACACATCCGTGGCTGACGTTCTCGACGCCCTGCGAGCCCACGGACCAGGGCGCGGCGTGGACGTACTCCCCGCTCCAGGTGACCCGGGTGGCGTAGTACACGGGCAGGTCGTACGAGTCGGAGCTGCCCTCCGCGATGCCGATGCTGGTGCCCCGCATCCGGACGTAGTACTCCTTGCCGAGCACGACCTTGATGCCGTTTCGGGTGGAGAAGCCCGGTTTGCCGGTGGTCACCGGAATGGTGTTGATCACTTCTCCGTTGCGCTTCACCGTCATGTAGTGCGACGCGGCGTCCGCGACGGCCTCGATCCGGTCGCCGATGGTGAGCTTCAGCGGCTTGGAGGCGCCGCCGTAGAGCTTGTCGCCGACCTTGAGGCCGTCCAGGTTGCCGGTGACCGTGACGAGCGCGCCGGCCGGCCAGTACTCCTTCGGACGGAAGTGCAGTTTCTTGTCGTCCACCCAGTACCAGGAGCCCTCGACGAAGGGCGTGGAGCGGACCTTGAGGGCCCGTTCGACGACCGCGCGGGCCGAGCGGTCCTTGACGGGGAGGCTGAGCTCCGCCGTGATCGGCTGTCCGACGCCGTACGTGCCCGCCTCCGGCCCGAAGGTGGCGGTGAGGGCCCGTTTGGCCGGAGCCGTCTCGAAAGTGAACGTACGGGCGCCTGGGGCGCCGTCCTCGTCCTCGGTGGCCACCCGGACGGTGTAGCGGGCGCCGGCCGCCAGGGCGGCCGTGGAGCGCCAGCGCTGCCCGTCCGCGGTGAGCTCGCCGGCCAGGTGGTGCCCCGAGGCGTCGGTGGCGGTGACGTCGGTGATCCGGGCGTCGTCGTCCTTGGCGGTGATCTCCAGGGGCTTCTCGGGGTCCGCCTTGGCGCCGTCGGCGGGGGCGTTGACCGCGAGCTGGTCGGCCGCGTCGTAGGCCTTCTCCGACAGCGGGTGGTTGTCCGAGCCGGCGCACGCGGTGGCACCCGCGGTGACGGTGACGGCCAGAAGAGTGCAGCTCAGAACAGTCCGAATGCGCGGCGTGTCGTTCATGACTTCACGCTAGATACGTTCCTCGCGACCGGCGCGCCGAGTGCTGCAAAAGAGGGGCCCGGACGCTTCGGTGACGAAGCGTCCGGGCCCCTCGGTGTGCTCCGGTGCGGAGCGGGGTACCGCTACTGGTTCTGGTTCTCGCCGCGGTAGAACTCGAAGACCCAGCCGAACAGGCCGACGAGGATCAGCGGGGCGGAGAAGTACAGGATCCACCAGCCCATGGCGATGCCGAGGAAGGCGAGCGCGCCACCGACGGCCAGCGAGAGCGGCTGCCAGCTGTGCGGGGCGAAGAAGCCCACCTCACCGGCCTCGTCCGCGACGTCGGCCTCCTTGTCGTCCTGCGCCATCGCGTCGACACGCTTGGCCGTGAAGGCCAGGTAGTAGCCGATCATGATGGCCAGGCCGAAGGCCAGGAAGAGCGCCGTCGTACCGACCGGCTCCTTGGACCAGACGCCGTAGAGGATCGCCATGGCAAGGATGAAGACGCTCAGCCAGATGAACATCTTGCCCTGGATCTTCACTTGCCGGCCTCCTTGCTGCCCGTGAGGGCCGCGGCCTCGTGCGGCTTGTTCTCGAGCTGGTCGAGAGCGGCGATCTCAGGGTGGTGCAGGTCGAACGCCGGGGATTCCGAACGGATCCGCGGCAGGGTGAGGAAGTTGTGCCGCGGCGGCGGGCAGGACGTCGCCCACTCGAGCGAACGGCCGTAGCCCCACGGGTCGTCGACCTCGATCTTCTTGCCGTACTTGGCGGTCTTCCAGACGTTGTAGAAGAACGGCAGGATCGACAGGCCGAGCAGGAACGAGGAGATCGTCGAGATCGTGTTCAGCGCGGTGAAGCCGTCGGCGTCGAGGTAGTCCGCGTAACGACGCGGCATGCCCTCGGCACCGAGCCAGTGCTGCACCAGGAACGTGCCGTGGAAGCCCACGAACAGCGTCCAGAACGTGATCTTGCCGAGGCGCTCGTCGAGCATCTTGCCGGTGAACTTCGGCCACCAGAAGTGGAAGCCGGAGAACATCGCGAAGACGACGGTGCCGAAGATGACGTAGTGGAAGTGCGCCACGACGAAGTACGAGTCGGAGACGTGGAAGTCCATCGGGGGCGAGGCCAGGATGACGCCGGTCAGACCACCGAAGGTGAAGGTGATCAGGAAGCCGACGGCCCAGAGCATCGGGGTCTCGAAGGACAGCGAGCCCTTCCACATCGTTCCGATCCAGTTGAAGAACTTCACGCCGGTCGGTACGGCGATGAGGAACGTCATGAAGGAGAAGAACGGGAGGAGCACGCCACCGGTGACGTACATGTGGTGCGCCCACACGGTCACGGACAGACCGGCGATCGCGATCGTCGCGGCCACCAGACCGATGTAGCCGAACATCGGCTTGCGGCTGAAGACCGGGATGACCTCGGAGATGATGCCGAAGAACGGCAGGGCGATGATGTACACCTCTGGGTGTCCGAAGAACCAGAAGAGGTGCTGCCAGAGCAACGCTCCGCCGTTGGCCGCGTCGAAGACGTGGGCACCGAACTTGCGGTCCGCCTCCAGGGCGAACAGCGCGGCCGCCAGGACCGGGAAGGCGAGCAGGACCAGGACACCGGTCAGCAGCACGTTCCAGGTGAAGATCGGCATGCGGAACATCGTCATGCCCGGAGCGCGCATGCAGATGATCGTGGTGATGAAGTTGACCGAACCGAGGATCGTGCCGAAGCCGGAGAAGGCCAGACCCATGATCCACATGTCGGCGCCGACACCCGGCGAGCGGACGGCGTCCGACAGCGGGGAGTAGGCGAACCAGCCGAAGTCGGCCGCACCCTGCGGGGTGAGGAAGCCGGCCACCGCGATGATCGAGCCGAAGAGGTACAGCCAGTACGCGAACATGTTCAGCCGCGGGAACGCCACGTCGGGCGCGCCGATCTGCAGCGGCATGATCCAGTTCGCGAATCCGGCGAACAGCGGCGTCGCGAACATCAGCAGCATGATCGTGCCGTGCATCGTGAACGCCTGGTTGAACTGCTCGTTCGACATGATCTGCGTACCCGGACGGGCCAGCTCGGCGCGCATGAAGAGCGCCATGAGACCGCCGATGCAGAAGAAGACGAACGACGTGACCAGGTACAACGTACCGATGGTCTTGTGGTCCGTGGTGGTGAGCCACTTGATGACCACGTTGCCGGGCTGCTTGCGCCGTACGGGCAGCTCGTTCTCGTACGAGTCCTCAGCTGCGGCGGCACCCTGGGTTTCGTTGTGGATGCTCACAGTTGGTGCTTCTCCGCATTCCTAGCCGGGTCCGTCTGCTCGATGCCGGACGGGATGTAGCCGGTCTGCCCCTTCTCGGCCAGCTCCTTCAGGTGCTGCTGGTAGCGCTCCGGAGAGACCACCTTGACGTTGAAGAGCATCCGGGAGTGGTCGACACCGCACAGCTCGGCGCACTTGCCGAGGAAGGTGCCTTCCTGCGTCGGAGTCACCTCGAAGGAGTTGGTGTGACCCGGGATGACGTCCTGCTTCATGAGGAAGGGGACCACCCAGAACGAGTGGATGACGTCACGCGAGGTCAGGACGAACCGGACCTTCTCACCCTTCGGCAGCCACAGGGTCGGGCCCGGGTTGCCGGTCTGCGGGTTCCGGTCGCCGGGGATGCCGGCGTCGTAGACACCGCCCGCGTTCGCCGGGAAGTCCGCGAGGTACTTGTCCGGGATCGTGGCGAGGTTCTTGTCCGTCTTGGCGTCGCCCTTCACACCGGGCACGTCCTCGACGTAGTTGAAGCCCCAGCTCCACTGGTAGCCGACCACGTTGATCGTGTGGGCCGGCTTCGGGGTGAGCTCGAGGAGCTTCGACTCGTCGCGCGCGGTGAAGTAGAAGAGCACCGAGACGATGATGAGCGGGGTGACCGTGTACAGCGCCTCGATGGGCATGTTGTAACGGGTCTGCGGAGGTACCTCGACCTTGGTCCGGCTGCGCCGGTGGAAGATGGTGGCCCAGAGGATCAGGCCCCACACCAGGATGCCCGTGATGAGGGCGGCGGCCCAGGAGCCCTGCCACAGGGAGAGGATCCGAGGCGCCTCTTCCGTGACGGGGGTGGGCATGCCAAGGCGGGGGAAGTCTTCCCAGTTGTACGAGCAGCCCGTGGCTGTCGCCAGGATCAGGCCCGCAGTCAGCACCTGCGGCAGCTTCCGCCGCATCGGGCGCCGCGACGAGCGGTCGGAGCCGTTGGGACTCACGTAGCGCCTTCCCGAGAGTCTCGGCCCGCGTTGGTCGGCCACGGCCGTCCGTCTCGCTGGTCGGTCGCCGCCCCGGCCGCGGGCAGGGGTTTGGATGTTTATGCGGACCAAACCCTACTGGACGCTATTTGGGGTCGCGCGGGGAGGGTGCCCAACGCGCCGTCCGAGTCCCCGAAGGGGTGGACTCCGGCCTTCCGGAGGGGGTCCGGGAACGCCCGTTCGGCCGTCTGCCGACGCGCCGGGGCCGGGTTCTGACGGGGGCTCATCGGGGGTGGGGGTGGGGGCCACGGGGTGTCAGCTGGGGCAGGGGGGCGGGCGTCGGCGGGGTGCGCGGGGGCGCGGGGTTCCGCCGGGCGAGGGGGCCGGGCCCCTGCGGGAAGGGCGCGCGGGGCGCGGGGCCTCCAGGTGTAGGGGCGAGCTTCGGCGGGGCGGGGACTCCAGGTGTGGGGGGGTGAGCCTGGGCGGGGCGGGGCCTGCAGGGCGGTGGGGGAAGAGCCTCGGCGGGCCGGGACGCCCCGGGCGCGCGGCCTCCATGTGCCGTGGGGCCTGACCGTGGGGCACGGCATGCGCCCGGGCGGCCGGAGCGGCGCGGGGCACGGGGTGTGCCCGGGCGACCGGAGCGGCGCGGAGCAGGGAGTGGGCCCGGGGTGCCCGGAGCAGCGCGGGGCACGGGGTGCGCCCGGGGTGCCCGGAGCCTGGTGGTGGGGCGGTGCGTTCTACCGTGGGTGGATGCCGTACTTCGACGCCGCGTCCGCCGCTCCCCTGCACCCCGTCGCCCGTCAGGCTCTGCTCGCCGCCCTGGACGAGGGCTGGGCCGACCCGGCCCGGCTCTACCGGGAGGGACGGCGGGCCCGGCTGCTGCTCGACGCGGCCCGGGAGGCCGCGGCGGAGGCCGTGGGGTGCCGCCCGGACGAGCTCGTATTCACTCCTTCGGGGACGCGCGCGGTTCACGCCGGAATCTCCGGCGCGCTCGCGGCGCGTCGGCGTGTCGGAAACCGGCTCGTCGTCTCGGCGGTCGAACACTCCTCCGTCCTGCACGCGGGAGAGACGCACGCGGCGGCGGGCGGCACGGTGACCGAGGTGCCGGTGGGGCGCTCGGGCGCGGTGGACGCGTCCGCGTTCGCCGCGGCGCTCGGCCCCGGCACGGCCCTGGCCTGCCTCCAGTCCGCCAACCACGAGGTGGGGACCGAGCAGCCGGTGGCCGAGGTCGCCGAGGCCTGCCGGGCGGCGGAGGTGCCGCTGCTCGTGGACGCGGCCCAGTCGCTGGGCTGGGGTCCGGTCGAGGGCGGCTGGTCGCTGCTCGCGGCGAGCGCGCACAAGTGGGGCGGTCCGGCGGGGGTCGGCCTCCTCGCGGTGCGCAAGGGCGTCCGGTTCGCGCCCCAAGGCCCGTCGGACGAGCGGGAGTCGGGGCGGGCGCCGGGGTTCGAGAACCTGCCGGCCATCGTGGCGGCCGCGGCGTCCCTGCGGGCCGTCCGGGCGGAGGCGGCCACCGAGGGGGCGCGGCTGCGGGCCCTGGTGGACCGGATCCGGGCGCGGGTGCCGGAGCTGGTGCCGGACGTGGAGGTGGTGGGCGACCCGGTGCGCCGGCTCCCCCACCTCGTCACCTTCTCCTGCCTGTACGTCGACGGGGAGACGCTCCTTCACGAGCTGGACCGGGAGGGTTTCTCCGTTTCATCCGGTTCGTCGTGTACGAGTTCGACGCTGACGCCCAGCCATGTGCTGCGCGCGATGGGGGTGCTGAGCGAGGGGAACGTCCGGGTGTCGCTGCCGGCCGGCACGTCGGAGGAGGACGTGGACCGCTTCCTCGCCGTGCTCCCGGGGGTGGTGGCGGGGGTACGGGAACGGCTCGGGGCCCCCGCGGCCGTACCGGTCGCCGCGGCGCCCTCGGGGTCGCTCGTCGTGGACTCCCTGGGCAAGCGGTGCCCGATTCCGGTGATCGAACTGGCGAAGGTGATCGGGGACGTGCCGGTGGGCGGGACGGTGACGGTGCTGTCGGACGACGAGGCGGCGCGGCTGGACATTCCGGCGTGGTGCGAGATGCGGGGGCAGGAGTACGTGGGTGAGGAGGTGTCGCCTCGGGGGGGCGTGGCGTACGTGGTCCGCCGCGCGTCGTAGCCACCGGGGCCGCGCCCGCGCCGGGCGGCGCCTCGATCCGCCTCCTGTATGGGCGGCGCCCACGCCCGTGTGGGCCCGCGCCCGTGCGGGACGGCGCCCACGCCCGTGTGGGCAATCGTCCCTCCCCCAGACTTCGTCCGGGAGGTGCCCCCAGGGCGGGACGGGTGGGCACACGGGACGGCGCCCTTCAGCGGCGCCTCCGCGTTCCGCGCCCTGGCCCGCACCACCGGCTTCGGCGCACGGGGTGCGGGTCCAGGCACGTAAGCCTCTGGCGCCGGCAGGGGCGCCGTTCCGTTGTGCCCACCCGTTCCGCCCTGGGGGCACCTCCCGGACGAAGTCTGGGGGAGGAACGCATGCCCACAACGGGGGTGGGCGCCGTCCGCGGTCGGTTCGGGTCAGGACAGGTGGGCGTGGACCTCCGTCGCGGCCTCGTCGCCGTACGCCTTCGTGAAGCGCTCCATGAAGTGCGCCCGCCGCAGCGTGTACTCCTGCGTCCCCAGCGTCTCGATGACCAGCGTCGCCAGCATGCAGCCGACCTGCGCCGCCCGCTCGAGCCCGACGCCCCACGACAGACCCGTCAGGAAGCCCGCGCGGAAGGCGTCGCCGACGCCGGTCGGGTCGACCTTGGCCGTCTCCTCGGGGCAGCCGACCTCGATGGGCGTCTCGCCGACCCGCTCGATGCGCACGCCGCGCGAGCCGAGCGTGGTGACGCGGTGGCCGACGCGGGAGAGGATCTCCGCCTCGGTCCAGCCGGTCTTGGACTCGATGAGCCCCTTCTCGTACTCGTTCGAGAAGAGGTACGTCGCGCCGTCGAGGAGGGTCCGGATCTCCTCGCCGTCCATCCGCGCGATCTGCTGCGAGAAGTCGGCCGCGAAGGGGATCTTCCGGGCCTTGCACTCCTCGGTGTGGCGCAGCATCGCCTCGGGGTCGTCGGCGCCGATGAGGACGAGGTCGAGGCCGCCCACGCGGTCGGCGACGGCCTTGAGCTCGATGAGCCGGGCCTCGCTCATGGCGCCGGTGTAGAAGGAGCCGATCTGGTTGTGGTCCCTGTCGGTGGTGCAGACGAAGCGCGCGGTGTGCAGGACCTCGGAGATCCGCACCGAGCCGGTGTCGACGCCGTGCCGGTCGAGCCAGGCGCGGTACTCGTCGAAGTCGTAGCCGGCCGCGCCGACCAGGATCGGGTTGCCGCCGAGCTGGCCCATGCCGAAGCAGATGTTGGGGCCGACGCCGCCGCGGCGGACGTCGAGGTTGTCGACGAGGAAGGAGAGGGACACCGTGTGGAGCTGGTCGGCCACCAGTTGGTCGGCGAACCGGCCGGGGAAGGTCATGAGGTGGTCGGTGGCGATGGAGCCGGTGACTGCGATACGCACGGCGGGGTGCTCCTGCGGGAAGGCGGTAATGACAGTTCACGCTACCGGGTGGGGCGCGCCCTGCCGAACAGTGGAAACTACCCCAGAGTAGGCCTTTTCCCCGGAGTGGTGCGGTGCATACGGTGCGCCCATGACCATGTACCCCGCTCCCCGAGAGCGACACGAGTCCGAGTTGAGCCTCGCCCAGCTGCGCGGGGACGGCGCTCGGATGGCCCCCCACTGGGTCACTCCGGTCTCCCCCGAACCCGTACCGGTCTCGCCGGCGGCGATCCACGGGGTGGTCGTTCCGGCGGCCTCGGCCCGGCTGATCGACGCCACCGCCGAGTACGGCGGCTGACGGACGGAACCGTCCGCCCCTCCGCTCCGTCCCATCGACGTCCGGTCGAGACGAGGGAGCTTTGCGGTGAGCGGTACGGAGAACGTACGGAGGCGACGGAACGTCCTCGCCGCCTCGGTGGCGGCGGGTGTGCTGCTCGCCGGCGGCGGTGGCGTCTATCTCGCCGTCGCGGCGACGGCGCCCGGCGAGGCGACCCCGGCCGCCGCGGCCGGCAAGGCGGGCCGGGCCGGTGACGCGATCGGGTCGCCTCCGCCGCTGCGTCTGGAGGGCGGCGACGGCGGTACGGAAGGCGGTCCCGGGATCGCCCCCGGTGAGCCCGACCCGGGCGGCGGGCCGAACGGGACGGTCTACAAAGCCAAGGGCCCCCTCCCCGATGGGCCCTCCTCGGCCGCGGTCCACCGGCCCGAGGGCCTGGTCACCTCGGCCGAGGTGACCAGGCTGGCGGAGGCGCTCGGCATCGAGGGCCGGCCCTCCCTGGTCGGGGACGTGTGGACGATCGGGCCCGGGAAGGACGCTTCGGGGCCGCGCCTCGACGTGGCCCGGAAGGCGCCCGGGAACTGGTCGTACTCCTGGTACGACGGCGGCCCGGTCGGCGACTCCTGCCTCAAGGGCAAGGAGTGCCCGCCGCCGGGAGAGGCGAAGCCCTCGCGCGGTGGTTCTCCGGTGAGCGAGGCGGCGGCGAAGGCGGCGGCCGTCCCGGTCCTCAAGGCGCTCGGCCAGGACGACGCGAAGGTGACCGCGACCCAGGTGATGAACGGTTCGGTGCGGGTGGTCAACGCCGATCCGGTGATCGGCGGCCTGCCGACCTACGGCTGGTCGACGGGGCTGCACATCGGCCCGGACGGCCGCCCGGTCGCCGGGAGCGGGATGCTCAAGGAGCCGGTGAAGGGCGCCACGTACCCGGTGATCGGGGCGGCGAAGGCGCTCGCGGAGCTGAACGAGGACTCGAAGGGCACGGGCCCGGTCGGCATCGGCGGCTGCGCGACCGACCCGCCGGCGGACGTGCAGACCGAGGGGAACGGCAAGGACGAGCCGGCCGCGCCCTGCCAGTCCATCGTGGACACGGCCCCGCCGACCGAGGTCCCGGTGACGGCCGCCGTCTTCGGCCTCGCGGCGAAGGACGTGGCGGGCGAGCGGCTGCTCGTGCCGACCTGGCTGTTCACGGCGGACCCGGTGGACGCGGCGCCGTACACGGTGACGCAGACGGCGGTGGCCCCCGAGTACCTGGCGCCGCCGGAGAAGCCCGCGCCGGACCAGGGCACGGCGCCGGTCCGGCAGATCCAGTCGTATCGCACGGCGGAGGACGGCCGGAAGCTGTCGGTCACCTTCTGGGGCGGGGTGTGCAGCACGTACACCGCGAAGGCCGTGGAGACCCCGGCGAAGGTGACCGTGCGGATCGACGAGAAGTCCGACCCCGGGCGGGCCTGCATCATGATCGCCAAGGAGATCACGCTGACCGTGACCCTGCAGAGCCCGCTGGGCGACCGCTCCGTGGTGGACGCGGCGAGCGGCCAGACCGTACCGCGCCACTGAGCACGGCCCCGGGGTGTCCCCGGGTACGCGTGAGGGCGGCGGCTCCGGGGGTTCCCGGGGCCGCCGCCCTCACGGTCGTACAGGCTTAGCTGAACGAGTCGCCGCAGGCGCAGGAGCCCGTGGCGTTCGGGTTGTCGATGGTGAAGCCCTGCTTCTCGATCGTGTCGACGAAGTCGATCGACGCGCCGCCCAGGTACGGGGCGCTCATGCGGTCGGTGACGACCTTGACGCCGTCGAAGTCCTTCACGACGTCGCCGTCGAGCGAACGCTCGTCGAAGAACAGCTGGTAACGCAGGCCGGAGCAGCCGCCGGGCTGAACGGCGACGCGCAGGGCCAGGTCGTCACGGCCTTCCTGGTCGAGGAGGGCCTTGACCTTGGCCGCGGCGGCGTCGGACAGGAGGATGCCGTCGCTGACAGTGGTCTTCTCGTCCGATACGGACATCTGCTTCTCTCCCGGTGGTGTACGGAGACTGCTTGCCGACGGTTGCAACCGACGGTGCCCCGGATTCATTCCGGGCCGAGTGGGGTCTTCCCTCTTTCATGCTCGCACACCATGTCCAGGAGCGCGGACAGCGAATTCGTCACATCGACACTATGGCCATCGTCATCCTGACGTGAAGCGGTTATGATAGATAGCGTCATTTCGACGAAAAGCGTTTCCCGAAGACCCCGAAGAAAGGGTGCGTGACGTGACCACCGCCCAGCCCCTGGATGTGCAGCCGACGCCGCTCGCCCTGCTCCTGCTCGGTCGCGAAGCCGACCCGAAGAGCGAGCGCGGTGTGGAGTGTCCCGGCGATCTGCCGTCGCCCTCCGACCCGGACCTCGTGGAGCGCGCCCGCGCCGCGAAGGAGAAGCTCGGGGACAAGGTCTTCGTGCTCGGCCACCACTACCAGCGCGACGAGGTCATCCAGTTCGCCGACGTGACCGGCGACTCCTTCAAGCTCGCGCGCGACGCCGCCGCCAAGCCGGAGGCCGAGTACATCGTCTTCTGCGGTGTCCACTTCATGGCCGAGTCGGCCGACATCCTCACCGGCGACGACCAGAAGGTCGTCCTGCCCGACCTCGCGGCCGGCTGCTCGATGGCCGACATGGCCACCGCCGAGCAGGTCGCCGAGTGCTGGGACGTGCTGACCGAGGCCGGCATCGCCGAGCAGGTCGTGCCCGTCTCGTACATGAACTCCTCGGCCGACATCAAGGCCTTCACCGGCAAGCACGGGGGCACGATCTGCACCTCGTCCAACGCCGAGCGGGCCCTGAACTGGGCCTTCGAGCAGGGCGAGAAGGTGCTGTTCCTGCCGGACCAGCACCTGGGCCGCAACACCGCCGTGCGCGACATGGGCATGTCCCTGGACGACTGCGTGGTCTACAACCCGCACAAGCCGAACGGCGGGCTCACCGTCGAGGAGCTGCGCGCCGCCAAGATGATCCTGTGGCGGGGCCACTGCTCGGTGCACGGCCGCTTCTCGCTGGACTCGGTGAACGACGTCCGCGAGCGCATCCCCGGCGTGAACGTGCTCGTCCACCCCGAGTGCAAGCACGAGGTCGTCGCCGCCGCGGACTACGTGGGCTCGACCGAGTACATCATCAACACCCTGGAGGCGGCCCCGGCCGGTTCCAAGTGGGCCATCGGCACCGAGCTGAACCTGGTCCGGCGTCTGGCGAACCGTTACGCCGACCAGGGCAAGGAGATCGTCTTCCTCGACAAGACGGTCTGCTTCTGCTCGACCATGAACCGCATCGACCTGCCGCACCTGGTGTGGACCCTGGAGTCCCTGGCCGAGGGCAACCTCGTCAACCAGATCCAGGTCGACAAGGAGACGGAGAGCTTCGCCAAGCTGGCGCTTGAGCGGATGCTGGCTCTGCCGTAACGGTTCTCCGTCACGGTTCTCCGTCGCGGTTCTCCCGTACGGACGACGGAAGGGGCGCCCCGCACTCGCGGGGCGCCCCTTCGTCATGCGTACGGATCAGGCGCCCAGGACGTCCAGGACGCTGTCCACGCCCTCCGCGAGGTCCGCCGCGGCCTTCCCGGCCTTCTTCAGCCTCCGGCGCTCCTTGCGGAGCTCCACCATCGCGTAGAGCGTCGGGACGAGCAGCAGGGTCAGCAGCGTCGAGGTGATCAGACCGCCGATCACCACCACGGCCAGCGGCTTCGCGATGAAGCCGCCCTCGCCGGTGACGCCGAGCGCCATCGGGAGCAGCGCGAAGATCGTCGCCAGGGCCGTCATCAGGATCGGGCGCAGACGGTGCCGCCCGCCCTCGATCACCGCTTCGACCACGCCCAGGCCCTGGGCCCGGTACTGGTTGATCAGGTCGATCAGGACGATCGCGTTGGTGACCACGATGCCGATCAGCATCAGCATGCCGATCATCGCCGGGACGCCCATGGGCGTGCCCGTGGCGACGAGCAGGCCGATGGCGCCGGTCGCCGCGAACGGGATGGAGACCAGCAGGATCAGCGGCTGGATCAGCGAGCGGAAGGTCGCGACCAGGAGCATGAAGACGATCGCGACGGCCGCGAGCATCGCCAGGGCCATGCTGCTCGCCGCCTCGGCCTGGTCCTCGGAGACACCGCCGATGGAGGCGGTGGCGCCGTCCGGGAGGTCGAGGCCGTCGATCTTCTTCTGCAGCGCCGCGCTGACCTCGCCGGTGTTGTCGGTGGTCGGCTTGGCCGTGATCGTCGCCGCGCGGGCGCCGTCGATCCGGGTCATGGAGACCGGTCCCGCCACCAGCTCGACGGTGGCGACGTCGCCCAGCTTCACCGGGCCGAGCGGCAGCGCCTTCAGCTCGGCCAGGGTGGTGGCCGGCTTGGCCGAGGTGATCAGGACGTCCCGCTCGGTGTCGTCGAGGGTCGCCTTGGCGGCCGGGATGCCGCGTACCGCCTGGGAGACGACCATGCCGAGGGTCGTGTCGTCGAAGCCCGCGTCGGCGGCCTTCTCGTTGGCCTTCACCGAGATCCGGGGCACCGACTGCGACAGGTCGCTCTGGACGTCGGTGACGTCCTTCAGCTCCGCCACCGCGTTCTTGACCTGCTCCGAGGCCTTCTTCAGGACCGCCGGGTCGCCGGCCTTGACGACCACGCTCAGGTCCTGGTTGCCGAAGCCGTCTCCGGCCGCGATGGAGGTGTCGCCGATGCCGTCGAGCTTCCCGAGCGCCGCGTCGATCGCGTCGCGGGTCTTCTCGTACGAGGCGGAGTCCTCCAGGGTCACCTGGAAGGAGGCCTGGTTGGAGCCGGTGCCGCCGCCGAAGGCCGCCATGAAGCCGGAGGAGCCCACGGTGACCTGGTAGTCCTTGACGCCCTCGGTGTCGGCGAGGACCTTCTCGATCTTCTTCGCGGCCTCGTCGGAGGCGCCGAGGCTGGTGCCGGGCGCCAGCTTCTGCTTGACCGTCAGGACCTGCTGCTCGCCCTGGTCGAAGAAGTTGGTCTTCAGCAGGCCGCCCATCCCGAAGGTGCCGAAGAGCACCACGAGGGCGATGACCACGCTGGTGAGGCGGCGCCGGGTCGCGAACCGCAGCACCGGCACGTACGCGCGCTGCAGCCGGCTCCGGTTCTCCTTCTCCTCGGCCAGCCTGCGGGCCTCCTCCGGGTCCTCCGGGGTGTCCTTGGGGGCGCGCAGGAACCAGTACGAGAGGACCGGCACGACCGTGAGCGAGACGAGCAGCGACGCGAGGAGCGCGGCGGTGACGGTCAGGCTGAACGAGCCGAAGAGTTCGCCGATCATGCCGCCGACCAGACCGATCGGCAGGAAGACGGCGACGGTGGTGAGCGTCGAGGAGGTGACCGCGCCGGCGACCTCCCTGACCGCGGTGATGATCGCGGCCTGGCGCTCCTCGCCGTAGCCGAGGTGCCGCTTGATGTTCTCCAGGACCACGATCGAGTCGTCGACGACCCGGCCGATGGCGATGGTGAGCGCGCCGAGCGTCAGCACGTTCAGGGACAGGTCACGGGTCCACAGCACGATGAGGGCGAGGACGACCGACAGCGGGATGGAGACCGCGGTGACCAGGGTGGAGCGCAGCGAGGCGAGGAAGACCAGGATGACGAGGACGGCCATGACGAGGCCGAGCGCGCCCTCCGTGGTGAGGCCGGAGATGGACTTGGCGACGGCCGGGCCCTGGTCGGAGACCACGGTCAGCTCGGCGCCCGCGCCGAGGTCCTTGCGCAGCTGGGGCAGCTTGTCCTGGACGGCGTCGGAGATGGCGACGGCGCTGCCGTCCTTGTCCATGGTGGCCATCACGGCGAGGCTGGGCTTGCCGTCGGTGCGGGTGATGGAGACGCGGCGCGACTCCTCCTGCTTGACCGTGGCGACGTCGCCGAGACGGACCGCCCTGCCCTTCTCGGGCTTGATCCGCAGGTCCTCGATCTGCCGGAGCGAGGTGTAGCCGCCGCCGACCTGGACGGTGCGGCTCTTGCCGGCCTCCGAGAAGGCGCCGGCGGGCATGGTGCCGCCGCCGTTCCTGATCGCCTCGGAGAGCTTCATCGGGCTCAGGCCGGCCGCCGCGAGCTTGCGGTCGTCGGGCGTGACGGAGACCTGGAGGTCCTGCACGCCGTCGACGGTGACCTGGGCGACGCCGTCGATGTCCTCGAGGACCGGGACGACGGTCTTCTCCAGCTGGTCGGCGAGGGCCTGCTGGTCCTTGTCGGAGGTGACGGCGAGGACGACGGTGGGGATGTCGTCGGTGGAGCCGGCCACCACCTGCGGGTCGACCGAGTCGGGCAGCGTGGCCCGGGCCCGGTTCACGGCCTGCTGGACGTCGGCGACGAGCTGCTTGGTCCCCTCGTCCCCGTAGTCGAAGCTGGCCATGATGACGGCGCTGCCCTCGGAGGCGGTGGACGTGATGCCCTTGATGCCGTCGACGGCCTTGAGGTTGTTCTCGATCGGCTGGACGACCTGCTTCTCGACCACGTCGGGCGAGGCGCCCTGGTACGGGGCGAGGATCGAGACCATCGGGAGCTCGATCGAGGGGAACAGCTGCTGCTTCAGCTGCGGGATCGCGATGACTCCGAAGAGGAGCGCGACAAGGGACATCAGCCCGATCAGGGCCCGTTGCGCGAGGCTGAATCTGGACAGCCAGGACATGGGGACTCTCTTCTGTGGCGTACTCGGCGGCCGGACACCCTCAGGGGTCCCCAGGGGTGTCCGCTTATACGATCAGCCACGGGAAGGGCCCGATCCTCGGCCCCGGGGCCCAATTCCTTATGCCGCGCATACCGCGTCTGGAGTACGCCCGCCCCCGGGGTCACTCCACCCTTGGGCGTACGAGCCCCGACTCGTAGGCCGTGACCACCAGCTGCGCCCGGTCGCGGGCGCCGAGCTTGGCCATGGTCCGGTTGACATGCGTCTTCACGGTGAGCGGGCTGACGTCGAGCCGCTCGGCGATCTCGTCGTTGGAGAGTCCGCCCGCGACGAGGACGAGGACCTCCCGCTCCCGGGCGGTCAGCGCGGCGAGCCGCTCGGAGCGCGCCCCGGCGCCCTCGCCGACGGGCTCCGCGCCGGGACCCTGCGCGAGGAAGGTGGCGATCAGGCCCTTGGTGGCGGCCGGGGAGAGCAGCGCCTCCCCGGCGTGCGCGATACGGATCGCGCCGAGGAGCTCCTCCGGTTCCGCGCCCTTGCCGAGGAAGCCGGAGGCGCCGGCGCGCAGCGACTGCACGACGTACTCGTCGACCTCGAAGGTGGTCAGCATGACGATGCGTACGTCGGCGAGTTCGGGATCGGCGGTGATCATCCGGGTGGCGGCGAGACCGTCGGTGCCCGGCATCCGGATGTCCATGAGGACGACGTCGGGCCGGGTGGCCCGGGCGAGCGTGACCGCCTCGGCGCCGTCGGGAGCCTCCCCGACGACCTCCATGTCGGGCTCGGAGTCGACCAGGACCTTGAAGGCGCTGCGGAGCAGGGCCTGGTCGTCGGCGAGCAGTACCCGGATCGTCATGTGCGGTCCTCCCCCGTGCGGCACGTCACCGGCAGTATCGCCTGGACGCGGAAGCCGCCGCCGTAGCGGGGGGCGGCGGTGAGGGTGCCGCCGAGCGCGCCGACCCGCTCCCGCATGCCGAGCAGTCCGTGGCCGCCGACCGGGGGCTGCTCGACGGCCTGGGGCGGGACGGTCCTGGGCGTGCCGTTGTCGAGGACGGTGATCTCGACCGTACGGCCCACCCGGACGATGCTCACCTCGGCCTTCGCTTCCGGTCCCGCGTGCTTGCGGACGTTCGTCAGTGCCTCCTGCACGATCCGGTACGCGGCGAGGTCGACGGTCGCGGGCAGCGTCAGGCCCTCGTCGGCGCGGGCCAGGGCGACCGGGAGGCCGGCCTTGCGGAAGCTGTCGAGCAGCCCGTCGAGGACGGCGAGGCCGGGTGCGGGCTCGGTGGGGGCCTCCGGGTCGCCGGACTGGCGCAGCAGGCCGACGGTGGCGCGCAGCTCGTCCAGGGCGGAACGGCTGGCCTCGCGGACGTGCGCGAGGGCCTCCTTCGCCTGGTCGGGGCGCTTGTCCATGACGTGGGCGGCGACGCCGGCCTGCACGTTCACCAGGGCGATGTGGTGGGCGACGACGTCGTGGAGGTCGCGGGCGATCCGCAGCCGCTCCTCGGCGACCCGGCGCCCCGCCTCCTCCTCACGGGTCCGCTCGGCGCGCTCGGCGCGCTCCCGGATCGCGTCGACGAAGGCCCGGCGGCTGCGGACGGCGTCCCCGGCGGCCGCGGCCATGCCGGTCCAGGCGAAGACGCCGAGGTTCTCCTGCGCGTACCAGTGGGTCGGCCCGAAGATCATGGCCGCGGCGGTCAGCACCGCCATCGTGACGAGGCCGACCCGCCAGGTGGTGGGGCGGTCGGTGCGGGAGGCGACCGTGTAGAGCGCGACGACCGCGCTCATCGCGATGGGGGCGGGGCGGCTGTCGTTGACCAGCTCGAAGAGGCTGATGGTGACGGTGAACGCGAGCACCGCGAAGGGGTTGCGGCGACGCATCACCAGTGCGGCCGCCCCCGTGATCATGATCAGCACGCTCCACGCGTCGGGGCGGTGATCCCCGAACGTCGGCCCGTCCGGGCTGCCGTGCGGGTCGGTGAAGGACCCGGCGACCATGGCGACGAGCGCGCCGGCGGCGATGACCGCGTCGAAGGCGAGCGGGTGCGCGCGGAACCAGTCGCGGAGACGGGCGGTGGCGGGGCCGGTGGGGGTCACGGGAGACAACGGTACGGCCCCGTTGCGGGCGGGCGTCCCGCGCTGTGGGCATGCGCCCCGCGGGGGCAGTGCCCACCCGCGTTGTGGGCATGCGTTCCGCCGGGGTGGTACCCCCCCCCGTTGTGGGCATGCGTTCCGCCGGGGCGATGGGGGTCCCCCCTGCTCGAGCGAAGCCGAGAGCTTGGGGGAGGGTGGGCACAACGGACGGCGCCCTTGCCGGCGCCAGAGGCTTACGCGCCCTGACCCGCATCACGTTGTGCGCCGCCGCTCGGGGCGCGGGTCCAGGCGCGGAACGCGGAGGCGCCGCTGAGGGCGCCGTCCCGTGTGCCCACCCGTCCCGCCCTGCGGGACGGATTGCCCACACGGGCAGCGGGGCGCCGCCCACACGGGGCGTGGGCACCGCCCGCGCGGGCGTGGGTCAGTGGTGGGTGGTGGGGACTGCCATGTCCAGGAGGGTGCGGTCTCTCGGTTGGGTGAGGCGGTGGCGGGCCGCGGCCGGGGGGAGCCACACGAGGGCGTCGATCTCGCGCGTGGGGACGAAGCCGCCGTCCAGCGCCCGGGCCGCCCAGTACTCGACCTCCTTGGGCCGGCCGTCCACCGTGTAGTGGACCGTCGGCAGGCGGGGGCCCAGTTCGCAGCGGCGGCCCGTCTCCTCCAGGACCTCGCGCACCGCGCACGCCTCCGCCGTCTCGCCGCGCTTCCGCTTGCCCTTGGGGTGCGACCAGTCGTCCCACTTCGGACGGTGGACCAGGGCGATCTCGATGCCCTGGCCGGAATTCGCCGGGCGCCACAGGACGCAGCCCGCCGCGAGGATCGACGTGGTCATGGGACCGGGGCCGTCGTGCGGTGCCACGCGTGCTGGAAGGCGAAGCGGGCCGCCTCCACCTCGTGGCGCTGGTCGGCATGGAGGACGCCCAGGGCGTAGGCCGTCGCCGGGGCGATTCGGGGGGTACGGGCGGCGGCGGCCGCCGCGGAAGCCGCCTCCGCCGCGTCGCGGTGCGCGTCCAGCGCCCTGGCCGCCTCGTACAGGACCGGGTCGGGTTCGCCGCCCGTGTGCAGGGCCTCCGTGGCGTACCGGTGCAGCCGCAGCAGGAGTCGCGTCTGGTGCCAGGGCGCGTCCTGGCTCTCGGCGGCGGCGAGCGCGAGGGCGTCCGCGTTGTACGGGTGGGCGGCCCGCGTCAGGGGCAGCGCCGCCACCGCGTCGAGCAGGCGCCGCTCGGCGAGCTCGGCGGGGGCGTCGATGACCTCGACGGCCGGGGCCGCGCCCGCGGGACCGAGCGGCACCTCGGAGGCGAGCAGGGCGACGGCGTCCGCGACCGCGTGGAAGCGGGCGGAGCCGAGCGCCTGGAGGGAGGCCGAGTGGGCGCGCGTACGGGCCAGGGTCAGCTGGCGTTCGAGGAGGGCGCCCGCCCGGGCCGCGCCGACCGTCAGGCCCGTACTCTCCGCACCGCGCGCCGCCGGCACCGGGCCCCCGCCGCTCGACAGGCGGGACAGGGCGTCCACCAGGCGGACGAGCCGGGACGTACAGGCCTGCTCCAGGGCCAGGGTCCCCGAGAGCCAGGCGAGCTCCGTGCGCAGCTGGTCGGCCCAGGCCGAGTCGAGCAGCGGCCGGAAGGTGTGGAGGGTGCCGCCGATCCGGCGGGCCGCGCCCCGCAGCGTACGGGCGGCCTCCTCCGCCCCGGCCGTGTCGGAGCCGCTCTCGCGGTGCAGCCGCAGGCCGCGGAGGAAGTCCGCGGCCCGGGCGTGCAGGTAGGGGGCGAGGACCTCGCCCGCCGTGACGTCCTGCGAGGAGTGGTCAGGGTTGTGCACGCCGGCGCCTCCGCGCGTCGATGAGCATCTCCTGGACGTGCCGCAGGGGCCGGCCCTCGGGGTCGGTCGCGTGCCGCGTCCAGTTCCCGTCGGGGCCGAGGTGCCAGGAGGAGGTGGTGTCGGACATCCCGGTCTCCAGGAGCCGGGTGAGCGCTGCCCGGTGCGCCGGGTCGGAGACCCGTACGAGGGCCTCGATCCGGCGGTCCAGGTTGCGGTGCATCATGTCGGCGCTGCCGAGCCAGACCTCGGGTTCGCCGCCGTTGCCGAAGGCGAAGACCCGGGAGTGCTCCAGGAAGCGGCCGAGGATCGAGCGGACCCGGATGTTCTCCGAGAGGCCGGTGACGCCGGGGCGTACGGCGCAGATGCCGCGGACCCAGATGTCGACCGGGACGCCCGCCCGCGAGGCCTGGTAGCAGGCGTCGATGACCGCTTCGTCGACCATCGAGTTGACCTTGATGCGGACGTACGCGGGCCGCCCGGCCTTGTGGTGCGCGATCTCCTTGGTGATCCGGGAGACCAGGCCGTCGCGCAGTGACTTCGGTGCCGTGAGCAGGCGCCGGTACGTCTCGCGGCGGGAGTAGCCGGAGAGCCGGTTGAACAGGTCGGAGAGGTCCGCGCCGACCTGCGGGTCGGCGGTGAGCAGGCCCAGGTCCTCGTAGAGCCGGGCGGTCTTCGGGTGGTAGTTGCCGGTGCCGACGTGCGAGTACCGGCGGAGCAGCTCGCCCTCCTGCCGTACGACCAGGGAGAGCTTGCAGTGGGTCTTGAGGCCCACCAGGCCGTACACGACGTGGCAGCCGGCCTCCTCCAGCTTCCGCGCCCACTTGATGTTGGCCTGCTCGTCGAAGCGGGCCTTGATCTCGACGAGGACGAGGACCTGCTTGCCGGACTCGGCGGCGTCGATGAGGGCGTCGACTATGGGGGAGTCGCCGGAGGTCCGGTACAGCGTCTGCTTGATCGCGAGGACGTCCGGGTCGGCCGCCGCCTGCTCCAGGAAGGCCTGGACGGAGGTGGAGAAGGAGTCGTACGGGTGGTGCAGGAGCACGTCCCGCTCGCGCAGCGCCGCGAAGATGTCGGGCGCGGACGCCGACTCGACCTCGGCGAGGTCGCGGTGGGTGCCGGCGACGAACTTCGGGTACTTCAGCTCGGGCCGGTCCTGCCCGGCGATCCCGAAGAGCCCGGTGAGGTCGAGCGGGCCGGGCAGCGGGTAGACCTCGGCGTCGGAGATCTTCAGCTCGCGGACCAGCAGGTCGAGGACGTACGGGTCGATGGACTCCTCGACCTCCAGGCGCACCGGGGGCCCGAAGCGGCGCCGCATGAGCTCCTTCTCCAGGGCCTGGAGCAGGTTCTCCGCGTCGTCCTCCTCGACCTCCAGGTCCTCGTTCCTGGTCACCCGGAACATGTGGTGCGCCAGCACCTCCATGCCGGGGAACAGCTCCTCCAGGTGCGCCGCGATCACGTCCTCCAGGGGGACGTACCGCTGCGGGGAGGCCTCCAGGAAGCGGGAGAGCAGCGGCGGCACCTTGACGCGCGCGAAGTGGCGGTGGCCGCTGACCGGGTTGCGTACGACCACGGCGAGGTTGAGGCTCAGGCCGGAGATGTACGGGAAGGGGTGCGCCGGGTCCACGGCCAGCGGCGTGAGGACCGGGAAGATCTGCTGCCGGAAGAGGGTGAAGAGCCGGGCCTGCTCCTTCTCGGTGAGCTCGGGCCAGCGGATCAGGTGGATGCCCTCGTCGGCGAGGGCCGGGGCGACGTCCTGCTGGTAGCAGGCGGCGTGCCGGGCCATGAGCTCGCGCGAGCGCGTCCAGATCAGGTCGAGGACCTCGCGGGGCTGGAGGCCGGAGGCGGAGCGGGTGGCGACGCCGGTGGCGATGCGGCGCTTGAGGCCGGCGACCCGGACCATGAAGAACTCGTCGAGGTTCGAGGCGAAGATCGCGAGGAAGTTCGCCCGTTCGAGGAGGGGGGTCGTGGGGTCCTCGGCGAGTTCGAGGACGCGCTCGTTGAAGGCGAGCCAGCTGCGCTCACGGTCGAGGAAACGCCCCTGCGGCAGCTCGTCGCCGAGCGCGCCGTCGTCCTGGTAGGTGTCGGGATCCGCGTCGAGGTCGGGGTCGATGTCGGTGACGACGGCCCCGTTCACCACGTGCGCGCGGCGTGCGGTTATGGAACCGAAGGGGGACGCGGCGGAGGGCGCTCCGGACGCCTTTGCGTTCGACGGGGCGGACGGCGTGGCGGAGGACTGGACCGGGACCTCGGCGGGCTGCTGGCTCATGGCCCCATTCTTCCGCGCGAAGGGGTGGTCGGGCGCGTCGGAGCGGGCCGTGGGGGAGGGAAGTCTCCCTTTGGGGAGAGCGGACACGGAGCGCTTCATTGCGTGAGCGTCGCAAGCGCGTCTGAATGGCCGGTAACGACGACATGTCGTACGGGAATCGGTGGCGGGGCCCTTGTCGGGCCCCGCCACCGGGGGTTTCCGGGGGGTCCTAGGGGTGCCGGGCGCGCAGGACGCGGAAGGCGGCGAAGGCCGCGAGGGCGGCGAGGGCGAGGAGGATGCCGGTCTCGATGAGCTGGGTGGGCCAGTAATGGGACCCGGGGTGGTAGTCGGTGTACTGGCCGGTGACGTGGTGCCGGGTGAGGCAGCGGTCGAACAGGTTCATGCCGCCGTCCTCCATGCCGTCCAGGCCGGGGGTCCTGTCCACCTCGTCCCAGCAGATGTTCTGGTCGAAGCGGGCGCCGGTGGAGGTGAGCAGTCCGGTGTCCATCACCAGGCCGTTCTCCGGTGTCCACAGCGTGGGGCCGGCCGGTCCGGTGATCGTCTTCACCGGCAGGAAGTCCCAGCGGAACGAGCCGAGGACGAAGACGACCACGCCCATGACCAGACCGGTGACGGACATGGCGAGGAGGGTGCGGCGGATCAGCTGGCCGACGAGCGCGCCGACGGCGACGGCGGCGAGCAGGTACGCGAAGAGGACGATGCCGGTCGCCTCGTACGGGCCGCGGTCGGCCCAGGTGAGGTTCCAGCTGCCGCCGACGCGGCTCCAGCCGATCCGGTAGACGCCCAGGAGGGCGATCAGGGTGAGGACGGCGGCGGCGGTCGTGGAGAGGAGCTTGGCGCGGAGCCAGGCCGCCGGCGTCACCGACTGGGTGAGGGAGAGCTTGTACGTCCCCGACTCGAACTCGCGGGCGACGAGCGGGCCCGCGACGAAGACGCCGGCGAGCAGCGGCAGCAGGAGCAGGTACACGCCGCCGTACTCGACGGCGAGGCGCAGCACCTCGTAGCCGCGGTTGTCGTCGGCGAAGTACCGCGTGCCGTCCTCGTAGTACCGGTCGGGGGTCTGCGCGTCCCAGATCCGCAGCCCGCCGATCACCGCCAGCGACACGACCACGGCCGCGGCCGCCAGCCACAGCGTCCGGCGGTACTGGCGGACCGTCACCCAGTAGGCGCCCTTCAGGGCGATGTCGCTCATGCCGGGGCTCCTTCGGTGGTGACTTCCGGGGTGACTTCGGTGGTGACTTCGGTGGTGCGGAGGTGGGCCAGGAGCAGGTCCTCCAGGGAGGGTTCCGTGGTGTCCCACGGGCCTTCGACGGGGCCCTGGTGGCGCACCAGCGCGGTGAGCTGGCGGCCCGTCGTGCGGGACTCGACGACCGTGTGCGGGGCGAGGTCGGCGATGGGGCCGGTGAGCAGGGTGTGGGCGGAGAGGAGTTCCTCGACGGAGCCGTCGAGGCGGACCCTGCCGCCGTGGAGCAGGAGGAGGTGGTCGCAGGCGCCCTCCAGCTCGGTGAGGATGTGCGAGGACATGACGACGGTGGCGCCGTGTTCGGCGGCCTCGGCCATGAGCAGGCCCATCAGCTGGTGGCGGGCGAGCGGGTCGAGATCGGCCATCGGCTCGTCGAGGAGCAGCAGTTCGGGCCGCTTGCCGAGGGCGAGCGCGAGGGCGACGCGGGTGCGCTGGCCGCCGGAGAGTTCGCGTACGAGCGCGCGGGGATCGAGCTGGTCGGCGATCACTCGCGCGGCGACGGCCTCGTCCCAGCGGCCCGGGTTGAGCTCGCGGCCCATGCGGAGGGTGTCGGCGACGCTGAGCCGGGGGTGGAGCGGCTTGTCCTGGGCGACGTAGGCGAGGTGCTCGCGGGCCGGGGCCTGGATCGTGCCCTCGGTGGGGCGGAGCAGGCCGGCGGCGAGGGCGAGGAGGGTGGACTTGCCGGCGCCGTTGGGGCCGACGAGGGCGCAGATCCGGCCGGCGGGGACGGCGAAGTCGCATCCCCGCAGGGCCCATCCCCCGCGGCGCCGTCGGTAGTGCATGCCGAGGCCCCTGGCCTCGATGACCGGGTCGGTCATTCGTCCCCCTCGAAGTGTTCCTTCAGTACGGATGTGAAGAGCGCGGCCACGTCCTCCCGCTCCAGTCCCTCGGCGCGTGCCCGGCGGGCCCAGTCGGCGAGTTCGCCGCGCAGCGGCGAGTCGGCGGGGCCGGTGCCGAGGGTGGCGCGGACGAAGGTGCCGAGGCCGCGGCGGGCCTCGACGAGGCCCTCGCGTTCGAGCTCGCGGTAGGCCTTGAGGACCGTGTTGGGGTTGATGGCCGTCGCTTCGACGACCTCGCGTGCGGTGGGCAGTCGGTCGCCGGGCTCCAGGAGGCCCATCCGGAGGGCCTGTTTCGTCTGCTGGACGATCTGGAGGTAGGTGGCGACGCCACTGCGCCGGTCGATGCGGTACTCGACCACGATCGCTTCCACCACCCTTTCACTAATCAAGTAGTGAAAGGGTGGTGGAAAGAAGGGGGCGGTGTCAACCGCCCCCTTCCCGGAAGGACTTAGGACTCCGTGCGGTACATCAGGTCCACCTCGTGCGTCGTGAACCCCATCCCCTCGTAGACCCGCACCGCCGCCGTGTTGTCCGCGTCCACGTACAGCATCGCCGTCGGCAGGCCCTGCGCCGCCAGGTGCCGCAGACCGATCGCCGTCAGCGCCTTGCCGAGGCCGCCGCCCTGGGCCTCCGGCAGGATGCCCACCACGTACACCTCGCCGAGCTGCTCCTCGGCGTGCGTCTTCGTCCAGTGGAAGCCGATCACCTTCCCGTCCTTCTCCGCGAGGAAGAAGCCCTTCGGGTCGAACCACGGCTCGGCCATCCGGTCGTCCAGGTCCCGCTGGGTGAGCGAGCCCTGCTCCGGGTGGTGCGCGAACGCGGCGGCGTTGACGGCGAGCCAGGCCGCGTCGTCGACGCCGGGCGTGAAGGTCCGTACGGTGACGCCCTCCGGCAGCACCGGCTCCGGAATGTCCAGCGGCACCAGGGGCCGGCGCAGCTGGCGCAGCTCGCGGAAGAGCGTCAGACCGAGGACCTGGGCGAGGTGCCGGGCCGCCGACTTGCCGCCGTGCGCCCAGACGCGCAGCCGCTTGCCGGAGGCCGTCAGCAGGGCGGTGCCGAGCGCCCGGCCGTGGCCGCGGCCCCGGTGGGAGGGGTGGACGACCAGCTCGGCGGCCGGGGCCTCGATCGGATCGGTCTCCTCCAGCTGCGCGTAGCCGTAGAGGCGGGAGCCGACGGTGAGAAGGAAGTGGCGCACGCCCTCGCGCCGGCCGTGCCGCAGGTACAGCCGCCCCTGCTCGGACACGGCATGCAGGCCGTCGGCGTGGTCGGCGGCCTCGAGCAGCTCCAGTACGTCCTGGATCTGCTCGGGCGTGAGCTCGTCATACGTGTGGATCTGCCGTCCCGGTTCGAGGGCCGGCGCCGTGTCGGAAGTCATGGTTACGAGCCTACGGCGACACTCCGTCAGTCAAGGGCAACTGTCTTGTAACCCACTCCCCCCTGTTGCGCTACGCGCGTTGACTCTAGGCTGCACGCGCAACGGGGGAGTAGATCAAGGCCGCGTAACGGGGCAAGGGGACTAGGGGAGAGATGGCAGCGACACCGAGGAAGAACAAGACGGCACGGCGAATTCTCGCCGCCGGTGCGGGGCTTGCGACCGTAGGGGCGCTCGTCGCCGCGATGCCGTCGGCCGGTGCGGCCGAGGACACGTACGCCGCCGGGCAGGGGACGAACGGCAAGGGCTGGGGCCGGATGGTCGACGTCCAGCTGCTGTCCTTCAACGACCTGCACGGCAACCTGGAGCCGCCGGCCGGTTCGTCCGGGCAGGTCACCCGGACCAAGGAGGACGGCACCACCGAGAAGATCGACGCCGGTGGTGTCGAGTACCTGGCGACGCACCTGCGCCAGGCGCGTGAGGGGAACCGTTACTCCATCACGGCGGCGGCCGGCGACATGATCGGCGCTTCGCCGCTCATGACGGGTCTCTTCCACGACGAGCCGACCATCCACGCGCTCAACGCCCTCGACCTCGACGTCACCTCGGTGGGCAACCACGAGTTCGACGAGGGCGCGGCCGAGCTGGCCCGCATGCAGTACGGCGGCTGTCACCCGACCGCCGGCTGTTTCGGCGCGGAGAAGGGCTTCGAGCCCTTCGGGGGCGCGGACTTCCCGTACCTCGCCGCCAACGTGACGAACGAGAAGACCGGCAAGCCGATCCTCGACCCGTACTTCGTCTGGGAGAAGGACGGCGTCAAGATCGGCTTCATCGGCGTGACGCTGGAGGGCACCCCGAACGTCGTCACCGCCGAGGGCGTCAAGGGCCTCAAGTTCGGCGACGAGGTCGAGACGATCAACAAGTACACGAAGATCCTGGAGCGCAAGGGCGTCAAGTCCATCGTCGCCCTGGTCCACGAGGGCGGCATGCCGGCCTCGTCGTCGGTCAACTACAACTGCGACGGTGACGGCGACGGTGAGGGCGAGGGCGTCTCCGGCGCGATCGTCGACATCGCGAAGAACGTCTCCCCGCAGGTCGACGCGCTGGTCACGGGCCACACGCACCAGGCGTACGTGTGCAGCATCCCGGACCCGGAGGGCAAGCCGCGCCTGGTCACCTCGGCGTCCTCGTTCGGCAAGCTGTACACGGACACGACGCTGACCTACGACCGTGCCACCAAGGACATCGTGCGCACGGCGGTCGCCTCGGCCAACCACGTCGTCACCCGTGACGTGCCGAAGGCCGACGACATCAGCGAGCTGATCGCCGACTGGAAGGACCTCGCGGCCCCGATCGCCAACCGCCCGCAGGGCTGGATCGCCGCGGACATCAACGGCCGCGGCTCCGCGGCGTACGAGAAGCCGCTCGGCGACGTGATCGCCGACGCGCAGCTGGAGGGCCTGGCCCCGGCGGACAAGGGTGGCGCGCAGCTTGCCCTGATGAACCCGGGCGGCATCCGCGCCGACCTCGTCTACAAGGCCTCCGGCGCCGAGGGCGACGGTGTGGTGACGTACGGCGAGTCCTTCACCGTGCAGCCCTTCACCAACATGATGAACGTGGTCGACCTGTCCGGCGCGAACCTCATCACCGCGCTGAAGCAGCAGGTCAGCGGCTCGAACCTGAACTCGGTCAAGATCCTCCAGGTCTCCAAGGGCCTCACCTACACGCTCGACATGACGAAGACCGGCGCGGACCGCGTGGTCGACGGCACGATCAAGCTGAACGGCGAGGCGATCGACCCGGCGAAGACCTACCGCGTCGCGATGAACGAGTTCCTCGCGGGCGGCGGCGACGGCTTCGGCGCCCTGGCCACCGGCACCAACAAGCTGGTCGGCGCCTCGGACCTCGACGTCTTCAACGCCTACCTGGCGGCCCACTCCTCGGCGGCCAACCCGCTTCCGGTCCCGGCCGCGAACCGGATCACGGTCGTCAAGTAACTCCCGGTGGCTCCTGAGAGGGGGCGGCGGACCGCTCGGGCGGTGCGCCGCCCCCTCTTCGTGCGCACGCACTCTGGCAGTGTTGTCGTGGACCTGCCATAGTCCCGGGTCATGGAGCGACGACGCTTACTCATGGGGGCCCTCGGGGCCGGGGCCGCGCTGCTCGTCGGAGCGCCCGACGCCGCCGCCGTGGACGTACGCGCGTGGATGGCGGCGCACGGGGACGGCACCGACCTGCGGCGGCTCACCATCCCCGGGACGCACGACTCGGGCGCCCGGTTCGGCGGCGCCTGGAGCGAGTGCCAGAACACCACCATCGCCCAGCAGCTGGACAGCGGCATCCGGTTCCTGGACGTGCGGTGCCGGGTGACCGGAGGGTCGTTCGCCATCCACCACGGCGCCTCCTACCAGAACATGATGTTCGGGGACGTCCTCGTCGCCTGCCGCGACTTCCTCGCCGCGCACCCCTCCGAGACCGTCCTCATGCGGGTCAAGCAGGAGTACTCCGAGGAGTCCGACGCCACCTTCCGCGCGATCTTCGACGACTACCTCGACCGGCGCGGCTGGCGGTCCCTCTTCCGGATCGGCGACACCCTGCCGCCGCTCGGCGAGGCACGCGGGCGGGTCGTGCTCCTCGCCGACAACGGCGGACTTCCCGGGCTCCGCTGGGCCGACCCCGCCGTGTTCTCCGTCCAGGACGACTGGAACGCCCTGCCCGACGCCAAGTACCCCAAGATCCAGGCCCAGTTCCGCGCCGCCGTCTCCCAGCCCGGCCGGCTCTACGTGAACTTCGTCAGCACCTCCGCGTACCTCCCGCCCCGCTGGAACTCCGACCGGCTGAACCCCTGGGTGCACGGCTTCCTGGACGGCTCCGAGCTCGCCGGCAAGGCCGGACTCGGGATCGTGCCCATGGACTTCCCCAACACCCGCACCGGGCTGGTCGAGGCCCTCCTCCGGCACAACTAGCGCGGGGCCTTCACCCCGTGGACGGCCGTGTACTCGGCCACGAGCCACGGCGCCAGGTCCTCGATCAGCATCCGCAGGACCGCCGGATCCGGCGCCGGTGACCGGCCCACCTCCGCCGCCAGCCGCATCTGCTCCGCCCGCTCCGGGTAGTACGCGCCGAAGACCTCCGCCGACCGGTCGAGGTCGCTCGTCCAGCCGCCCCACCGCGGCATGACCAGGGTGAAGCCCGTACGGACCAGACGGCGGCCGACCCTGCGGCCCAGCACGCGGCCGGCGGGCTGGGCGCGCCAGCCCGGAAGCAGCAGCGCCAGATCCCCGTTCGTCTCGCGCGCGAGGAGGGACGTGGGGCGGTACGGGGGCAGCTCGGCGGCCAGGTCCGGGCCCAGGAGCGGGGTGCACAGGCAGGCCACGAAGAAACCCAGGTCGTGCCGTTCCAGCTCGCTGAGCAGCGCCCCCGTGCCGCTCAGCAGGATCCCGGCCCCGTCGATCTGCGGCAGCTCCCGGTCCAGCGCCGCCTCCACCTCCCGCGCGGCGGCGCGGTCCGCCTCCGTGGGCTCCCCGTGCAGGGCCAGCTGCACGTCCAGGTCGGAGACGCCCGCGACCGCCGTGCCCCGGGGCACGCTCCCGTACAGATACGCGCTGTGCAGCCGGTCCGGGCCGAACGCCTCCGAGATCCGGGCCCGCGCCGCCGTGACGACCGGCGCGAACTCCGCCGGTACGCGGTCCAGGGCTCCCTCGCGCGCGATCGTTCCGTCCGGGTTCAGGCCGTGGTCGTCGTCCATGGCTCCACCCTGGACTCCGGGCGGCCCGGCGGCGAACCGGTTTTCACAGCTCCGGCGGCGGCGTCGGCGCCCCCGGCAGCCGGAGCGTCGCCACCGTGCCGCCGCCCTCCGCCGGCGCGAGCGCCACCGTGCCGCCCGCCTGCTGCACCGTACGCGCCACGATCGACAGACCGAGACCCGAGCCCGGCAGGCTGCGGGCCGACGGGGAGCGCCAGAAGCGGTCGAAGACGTGCGGGAGTTCCTCCGGGGCGATGCCGGGGCCCTGGTCGCGGACCGTCAGCACGCCCCGCATCAGGGTCACCTCGACCGTGCCCCGGGGCGGCGAGAACTTCACCGCGTTGTCCAGGACGTTCACCAGGGCCCGCTCCAGGGCCGGCGTCTCCGCCCGTACGTACCAGGGCGCCAGGTCCGTGACGAACGTCAGCTCCGGACCGCGAAGCCGTGCCCGGTCCAGGGCGTTGCGCAGGATCGTGTGCAGCGGCACCACTTCGAGCGGGCCCGGCTGCACCGCGTCCGGGCGGGCCAGCTCCTGCAGGTCGCCGATCAGCGCCGCCAGCTCCGTCATCTGCGCCTTCACCGAGGCCATCAGGGCCCGTCGGTCGTCCGGCGGGATCGCCCGCCCGGTCTCCTCGCTGCGCGCGAGCAGTTCGACGTTGGTACGGAGGGAGGTCAGCGGCGTCCGCAGCTCGTGCCCTGCGTCGGCGATGAGCTGCGCCTGCCGGTCCCGGGAGCTCGCGAGCGCCGCCGTCATCGCGTTGAAGGAGCGGGAAAGACGGGCGATCTCGTCCTCGCCCTCCACCGGGATGCGGACGGTCAGGTCCTCGGTCGCGGCGACGTGCTCGACCGCGTCCGTCAGCCGGTTCACCGGCTCCAGACCGGTCCGCGCGACCCACAGGCCGGCCGCGCCCGCGCCGACGACACCGATCCCGGAGACCAGGAGCAGCACCCAGCGGAGCGTGGACATCGAGTTGTCGATCTCGGAGAGGGGACGGGCGACGGAGACGGCGATCCGGAGCGGACTGTCCTCCTGGTACGTGTAGACCCGCATCTCCCGGCCGTCGTCGTCCTTCACCGTGTGCAGGGCGTCGTCCAGCTGCTTCCGGGCCACCGCGAGGTCGGCGGCGCCGACCGGGATCGCGGCCTGCCCGGAGGTGCACGCGGCCCCGTTCGAGAGGATCACCTGCACCGTGTACGGACCGGCCACCGGCCGGGGCGTCTCGCCCCTCTGGCAGGAGCCGAGCAGGTCCTGCACGAGGGCCTGCTGCAGCCGGGTGCTGCTCAGCGAGGAGTCCAGCTCGGCCTCCAGCTGCGCCCGCGTCACGAACCAGCAGGCCGCCGACACCGCCGCGACCGCCACCGCCACCGCGAACGCGGTGAGCAGCGCGAGCCGGGACCGCAGCGGGCGGGAGCGGAACCAGGACACGGGTCCCGTCATTCGCCGCCTCCGCCCCGCAGGGCGTAGCCCACGCCCCGTACGGTGTGGACGAGGCGCGGCTCGCCGCCGGCCTCGGTCTTGCGCCGCAGATACATCACGTACACGTCCAGCGAGTTCGAACTGGGCTCGAAGTCGAAGCCCCACACGGCCTTCAGGATCTGCTCCCGGGTCAGGACCTGGCGCGGGTGCGCGAGGAACATCTCCAGGAGGGTGAACTCGGTCCGGGTCAGCTCCACGGTCCGCCCGCCCCGGGTGACCTCGCGCGTGGCCAGGTTCATCCGCAGGTCCTCGAAGGCCAGGACGTCTTCCTCGGCGGGGGCCGCGGCGGACGCGGACGCGTAGGAGCTGCGGCGGAGCAGGGCCCGGATGCGGGCGAACAGCTCGTCCAGTTCGAAGGGCTTCACCAGGTAGTCGTCCGCGCCGGCGTCGAGGCCGGTGACCCGGTCGCCGACCGTGTCGCGGGCGGTGAGCATGAGGATCGGCACGGTCGAGCCGGCGGCCCGGATCCGGCGGGCCGCCGTGAGCCCGTCCATGCGGGGCATCTGGACGTCGAGGACGACGAGATCGGGGGCGTACGACTCCATCGCGGCGAGCGCGTCGAGCCCGTCGACGGCGTCCCGCGTCGCGTATCCCTCGAAGGCGAGGCTGCGTCGCAGGGCCTCGCGGACGGCGGGCTCGTCGTCGACGATGAGGATGCGCTCGGCTTCGTTCTGCTGTCCGGTCATGGGCTGTCCCGTCATGGGGTCAGCGTCCCACGTGCTCAGTTCTCGCCGCCCGCGCGGAGGCTGTCCAGGTCGGCCTTCACGGTGTCGACCGGGATCGCGAATCCGAGGCCGACGCTTCCGGCGGTGGAGCCGCTCGAAGAACTGGGCGAATACATGGCCGAATTGATTCCGATGATCTCGCCGTTCATATTGATCAACGCGCCGCCGGAATTCCCGGGATTGAGCGAGGCGTCGGTCTGGATCGCCTTGTAGGTGGTCTTCGACGAGCCGGTGTCGCCGTTGAACTGCTGTCCGCCGAACTCGAACGGCCAGCCCTGCCGCGGGTCGTACTGCGGTTGCTGCTGCTCCTGGCTCTCGTCGTCCTTGGCGACGGTCACGTCCCGGTCGAGGGCGGAGACGATGCCGCTGGTGACGGTGCCGGTCAGACCCTCGGGGGAGCCGATCGCGACGACCTCCTCGCCGACCTTCACCTTGGAGGAGTCGCCGAGCGTGGCGGCCTTGAGTCCGGAGGCGCCCTTGAGCTTGATCAGGGCGAGGTCCTTGTCGGGGTCGGTGCCGACGACCTCCGCCTCGTACGTCTTGCCGTTGCTGAGCTGCACGGTGACCGAGGAGGCGCCGGAGATCACGTGGTTGTTGGTGACGATCTCGCCGTCGGAGGTGATGATCACGCCCGAGCCGGTGGACTTGCCGGAGTTCGACGTCGCGGAGATCTCCACGATGGAGGGGGAGACGGCCTCGGCGACCCCGGCGACCGTGCCCTTGGTGCCGGAGGAGACGTTGGTGCCGCTCACGACGGGGGCGGAGGCGGTCGCGACCTGGTCGGAGGTGAGCTGCTGCACGAGGGTCGCCGCGCCGCCGCCGACCGCCGCGGCCGCGATGGCCACGGCCGCCATGAGCCCGACCCCGCGCTTGGCGCGGCGGCGGGGCGAGGGGACGGGGGCGGGGACGGTGGCGACGAGCGGCGGGTCCACCGGCGGCGGCACCTGGCCGCCCGAGGGCCAGATGGTCGTGCCGGGCTCGGTGGTGATCGGCCGGGTCGACTCGTACGGCGCCTGCGTCGGCCGCGTCTGCTCGTACGGGGCCTGTGCCGGCTCGTACGGCGGCCTCGGCGGGTAGTACGGCTGCTGCTGCGGCTGCTGCTCCTGGAAGTCCGTCATGGCTATGACTTTCGGAGCCGTACATGAGAGCCGTCTGAGGACCGGCTGAGAAGCCCGACAGAACCCCGTATGTCCCGTATAAAGACGGGTCTCGCGGGACGGTCTCGCAGGTCTACTCGTGGCAGCCGCAGGAGCGGCGGACGACCAGCGCCGACGGGAAGAGCCGCACCCGCTCACGGCGCGAGCCCGAGACCCGGACCGAGTCGTCGAGGACCAGGTCCACGGCCGCCCGGGCCATCGCGGGACGGTCCGAGGAGACCGTGGTCAGCGGCGGATCGGTGAGCGCCGCCTCCTTCACGTCGTCGAAGCCCGCGACCGCCAGCTCCGTCGGCACCTCGATGCGCAGCTCACGGGCGGCGCGCAGGACACCGAAGGCCTGGTCGTCGGTGGAGCAGAAGATGGCCGGCGGCCGGTCGGGACCGGACAGCAGCTTCAGTGCGACCTGGTAGGCGTCGTAGCGGTTGTACGGCGCCTGGAAGAGCCGGCCCTCGATCGAGAGGCCCGCCTCCAGCATGGCCCGCCGCCAGCCCTCCTCGTGGTCGGCGACCGGGTCGCCGACGGCCGGGGTGTTCGGGACGCCGCCGAGGCACGCCACGTAGGGGTGGCCGTGCTCCAGGAGGTGCCGGGTGGCGAGCTGGGCGCCGCCGATGTCGTCGGTCACGACGGCCACGTCGTCGATGGCCTCGGGCCGCTCGTGCAGCAGCACCACGCGCGCGTCCCAGGCCTCGATCTCGCTCGCGGCCTGCTCGCTCATGCCCTGGCTGACCAGGATCAGTCCGGAGACCCGCATCCCGAGGAAGGCACGCAGATAGTGGACCTCGCGCTCGGTCCGGTAGTCGGAGTTGCCGACCAGGACCATCTTCCCGCGCTCGGCGGCGGCCTGCTCGACCGCGTGCGCCATCTCGGCGAAGAACGGCTGCCGCGCGTCCGGGACGATCATGCCTATGAGATCGGTGCGTCGCGAGGCCATCGCCTGGGCCACCCGGTCGGGGCGGTAGCCCAGCTCCTTGATGGCGGCGAGGACACGCTCGCGCGTGGCCGGGGCGACCGGCCGGGGTCCGTTGTTGATCACGTAGCTCACGACGGCGGTAGAAGTACCCGCAAGTCGCGCTACGTCATCCCGCGTCACCTTGGCCACGCGCGGCAGTCTACGCGGGGGGACCTACCTACCGGCAGGTCGCACTGTGGCATCCGCCACGTTCCGGTCCTCCGCCGGGGTGACGCCCTCCGTGCCGCCCTTGACCCGGGCGCTCGCGCGGGCCTCCTCCTTCGCACGCGCCTCCTCCGCCGCACGCTCCACCTTCTCGGGCGTGACGAAGCGGTAGCCGACGTTCCGGACGGTGCCGATGAGCGACTCGTGCTCGGGGCCGAGCTTGGCCCTCAGCCGCCGCACGTGGACGTCGACCGTACGGGTGCCGCCGAAGTAGTCGTACCCCCACACCTCCTGGAGGAGCTGCGCGCGCGTGAAGACCCGGCCGGGATGCTGGGCCAGGTACTTCAGCAGCTCGAACTCCTTGAAGGTCAGGTCAAGGACCCGGCCCTTCAGCTTCGCGCTGTACGTCGCCTCGTCCACCGACAGGTCGCCGTTGCGGATCTCCATCGGGGAGTCGTCCGAGACGATCTGCTGGCGGCCCATCGCCAGACGCAGCCGCGCCTCCACCTCGGCCGGCCCGGCCGTGTCGAGGAGGACGTCGTCGATGCCCCAGTCGGCGGTGACGGCCGCGAGACCGCCCTCCGTGACGACCAGGATCAGCGGACACCCGGGCCCCGTGGAGCGCAGCAGCTGGCACAGCGAGCGCACCTGCGGCAGGTCGCGCCTGCCGTCGACGAGGATCACGTCCGCGCCGGGGGTGTCCACGAGGGCGGGGCCCTCGGCCGGGGCGACCCGGACGTTGTGCAGCAGCAGACCGAGTGCGGGGAGCACCTCGGTCGACGGCTGGAGGGCGTTCGTCAGGAGCAGCAGAGAACTCATCGCGCCGCACCTTCTTCGGTCGTCGGTCCGCCGGTCGATCCGTAGTGCGTCGTCGTTCGCTCTTCCATGACGTCGGTTCCTCCTCGGTCCCTGCGAGGACGTCTATGTGTGCTCACGTGTAGCTCTCGCGCCCTGAGAGCTTTTGTTCATCCGTCCGTAACAACGGTCGGAAAACACAAAAGGACCCGGGGGCTGCGTTGCCCGGATCCTCTGGCAAGCAGAATAGCCCACATGAGTTCCGAGGCAGAGGGCCGATTTCACATCCTGGATGTTTCCTCGCTCACTTCCCGTCCCACGCGGTCCATGCTGCGTACCGAAGACGGTGTCCGGATCGAGGCGGTTTACGAACCCTCAGGGGCAAGTGTCACCGATTCGGCGGTCGTCCTCGCCCACGGCTTCACCGGGTCGGCCGACCGGCCCGCCGTCCGGCGCGCCGCACGCGCCCTCGCGGCCCGCGGCGCGGCCGTCGTCACCTTCTCCTTCCGCGGCCACGGCCGCTCGGGCGGCCGCTCCACCGTCGGCGACCGGGAGGTCCTCGACCTGTCCGCCGCCGTCCGCTGGGCCCGCGAGCTCGGCCACGCGCGCGTGGCGACGGTCGGCTTCTCCATGGGCGGCTCCGTGGTCCTGCGCCACGCGGCCCTGGAGAAGGGGACGGCCGGCGGTACGGACGCGGTCGCCGCCGTGTCCGCGCCCGCCCGCTGGTACTACCGGGGTACGGCCCCGATGCGCCGCGTCCACTGGGTCGTCACCCGGCCGGCGGGCCGCGTCGTCGGGCGGTACGGCTTCGGCACCCGGATCGACAGCAGGGGCTGGGACCCCGTGCCCCTGTCGCCCGTGGAGGCCGTCCCGCTGATCGCACCGACCCCGCTCCTCATCGTGCACGGTGACCGGGACGCGTACTTCCCGCTCGACCACCCGCGCATGCTGGCCGCCGCGGGCCCCGCCGAACTCTGGGTGGAGCGGGGCATGGGCCACGCCGAGAACGCCGCCGACGGGGAGCTGCTCGCCCGCCTCGGGGACTGGCTCACGCGCGCATAGCCCATGATGGGGGGCGGCGCGCACACGAATGAAGGGAGCGCCGCTATGGCAGCGGGAACCATCCGCTACTGGGCCGCGGCCAAGGCCGCCGCCGGTGTCGCCGAGGAGCCGTACACCGCCGGGACCCTGGCCGAGGCCCTCGACGCCGTCCGGGCCGAGCACCCGGGCGAGCTCGTCCAGGTGCTCAAGCGGTGCTCGTTCCTGGTCGACGGCGACCCCGTCGGGACCCGGAGCCATGAGACGGTACGGCTTGCCGAGGGCGGCACGGTCGAGGTGCTCCCCCCGTTCGCAGGAGGGTGAATCCCCAGAGCATGAGCAACGACCAGTACTACGGCGGGCAGCAGTACGACCCGTACGCCGCCGCCGACGCGAACGGGCCGCAGAACCCCGCCGACGTCACGCAGACGTGGGAGGGGCAGACCTGGGACACCTCCTACCAGCCGGCCGTCTCGTACGAGCAGATCCAGGCCGCCCGGGCGCAGGCGCAGACCCCTGTGACGTACGGGACGCAGGAGGCGTACCAGGAGCAGGCGTACCCGCAGGAGGCCCACCGGCAGCCGTACGCGTACTACGCGGAGCCCGCCGCCGAGCCGGTGGCCGAGCCCGCGCCCGTCCCCGCAGCCGCTCCCGTGGCAGAGGTCCAGGCCGGGCCCGCCTACTCCTCGCCCACCACCTCCGGGAACGCCCGCATCACCGACGCCCAGCGCGCCCGCGCCGAAGGCCGCTCGCCGATCATCGAGCCCGGGATGCAGCCCGCCGCCCTCACCGCCGTCCTCGGCCTGCTGCTCGCCGGCGGCGCCTCCCTCGGCTCGTACGGGCTTCTCGTCCCGCTCGTCCTCCTCCAGGGCCTCACCGCCGCCGGCTGGTTCCGGCTCAACGGCATGTGGCCCGCCCGGCAGGGCATCGCCCTCGCCTTCCTCGGCGGCCTCGTCGCCGACGCCGCCCTCCTCGCCACCGGCCGCGAGCACGCGGCCGCCGCGATCCTGGGCACGCTCGGCGTCTGGGTCCTGCTCTGCCTCGTCCTCCAGCTGCGCAGCCACGCCGACCCCGACGAGCGCATGTACGGCCTGATGGCCACCATCGCCTCCGCCGCCCTGACCGTCGTCGCCACCGGCCACCTCGGCGCCGCCCCGGACGCGGTGGTCGTCGGCGGGGCCGCGGTCGCCGCCACCGTCCTCGCCCGGGCGCTGCCGCTGCCCGGACCGGTCTCCCTGATCGTCGCCCTGCTCGCCGCGGCGGGCGCCGGCATCGCGGCCGGCGGCCTCACCGACCTGGGCACCGCCGGGGCGCTCCTCGGTCTGGGCGCAGGAGTCTGCGCCCTCGTCGGCCTGCGGGTGGCCAGCTACGACTACCCCTCGCGCTTCGTCCACATGACCGCGGGCATCGCGCTGCCGCTCACGGCCGCCGCGCCCGCCGTCTACCTCCTGGGCCGCGCCCTGGCCTGACCTGCGGCTCCCCGGACCCGGGGAACCATCCGGCCCCCTGACACGTCGATCTTCGTGTCCGGGGGCCGGACTGTTTGGTGAACGAAAGCGGGGGGACGCTCAGCCCATGCGAGCACTGCGGATTCTGTTGATCCTGGCCGTCGTGCTGGGCGGGGCACTCGTCGGGATCGACCGGCTCGCCGTGTCGTACGCCGAGTCGGAGGCGTCGAGCCGGGTGAAGCTCGCGGCCACGAAGAGCGACTCCATCGAGGTCGACATCAAGGGCTTCCCCTTCCTCACCCAGGTCGCGGACAAGCGGTTCGACGAGGTCGACGTCAAGGCGACCGGCGTCACCGCGACCGCCGGCGACAAGGACATCCGGGTCGGCGAGCTGACCGTGGCCCTGCGGGACGTGGCCGTGACCGGCGACTGGGCGGGCGCGAAGGCGGGTTCCGCGAGCGGCACGGCCCTCATCTCGTACGCGGACCTCACCGCGGCCTCCGACCGCGAGGCCACCGTCGCCTACGGCGGGGACGGCAAGGTCAAGGTCACCGGCAGCGTGAAGATCATGGGCCGCAGTCTGACCCGCTCGGTCCTCTCCACGGTCACCGTCGTCAACGGCGACACCATCAAGGTCCGCGCCGACGAGGTGCCGGGCGGCGGCATCCCGGGCCTGGAAGACCTGGTCCGGGCACGCACCGACTTCGAGCGCCCGATCGGCCTGATCGCCGGGATGAAGGTGGAGAAGGTCGAGCCGCGCCCGGACGGCCTTGCGGTCATGGTGACGGGCAAGGACGTGGTGCTGGCGGGCTGAGCGCCGCCGACCGGGGCCGGAACCCGGCCTCGGCCCCGGGCGGGCCGAAACCCGCCCGCTCGGGCCGGATTTTCACATGCTGAGACAGGGCCGTCCGATCCGCAGATGGCGAAGCGGACAGCAGGGCGCGGAGGCGTCCGGAGCCGACGCGTACCGTGATCACGTCTCGCATCTCGGACGATCGCGTCTCAAAATACGACACACCGGTGACACGGCCGCCTGTCCGTCCCTACGATCGAGGGCATGAAGCGACAGGCGGATCTCACGAAGCGGCGGGCAGTAGACCTGTGCCGCGTCGCCGCCATGCTCTGTCGCTCAGTCTGAGCGGGACGCCAACTCCCGTATCCCTCAGGCCCGTCGACTTCCGTCGGGGCCGCCCTGTGCAGAGCCGTACGCACGTCCGCCGTCCGTACGCCGCGACGACGCGTACCGCACCACACCCGCACCACCGCAGCACACCCCCGCACACTGCCCCGGAGGAGAACAGCATGGCTCGCAGCGACGTCCTGGTCGACGCGGACTGGGTCGAGGCCAACCTCGACAACCCGCAGGTGGCCATCGTCGAGGTCGACGAGGACACCTCGGCCTACGAGAAGAACCACATCCGCAACGCCATCCGTATCGACTGGACCAAGGACCTGCAGGACCCGGTCCGCCGCGACTTCATCGACCAGGAGGGCTTCGAGAAGCTCCTCTCGGCCAAGGGCATCGCGAACGACACCACGGTCGTCCTCTACGGCGGCAACAACAACTGGTTCGCCTCCTACGCCTACTGGTACTTCAAGCTCTACGGTCACCAGGACGTCAAGCTCCTCGACGGCGGCCGCAAGAAGTGGGAGCTCGACTCCCGCGACCTCGTCGCCGAGGTGCCGGCCCGCCCGGCCACCGAGTACAAGGCCAAGGCCCAGGACGCCTCGATCCGCGCCTTCCGCGACGACGTCGTGGCCGCGATCGGCGCCCAGAACCTGGTCGACGTCCGCTCGCCCGACGAGTTCTCCGGCAAGCTGCTCGCCCCGGCGCACCTCCCGCAGGAGCAGTCGCAGCGCCCCGGCCACGTGCCGAGCGCCCGCAACATCCCGTGGTCGAAGAACGCCAACGACGACGGCACCTTCAAGTCGGACGACGAGCTCAAGGCCCTGTACGAGGACGAGCAGGTCGACCTGGCGAAGGACACCATCGCCTACTGCCGCATCGGCGAGCGCTCCGCGCTGACCTGGTTCGTCCTGCACGAGCTGCTCGAGGTCCCGAACGTCAAGAACTACGACGGCTCGTGGACCGAGTACGGCTCCCTCGTCGGCGTGCCGATCGAGCTCGGCGCCAACAAGTAACCCCCCCTTCTTCCTCAGGACAGGACAGCGAACATGTGTGGAGCTCAGGTCGGCGGTCCCGACGTCAGCACGCTCAAGCCCGGTGAGACGGCCATCCAGGGCCAGGTGACCAAGGACGGCGAGCCCGTCACCGGTTACGTGCGCCTCCTCGACGGCTCCGGCGAGTTCACCGCCGAGGTCCCGACCTCGGCCACCGGCCAGTTCCGCTTCTACGCGGCGACCGGCGAGTGGACCCTGCGCGCCCTGGTTCCGGGTGCCCAGGCCGACCGCAAGGTCGTCGTCACCGAGGCCGGCAGCCTGACGGACGTCGCCATCGCGGTCTGACCCGCGAACGCGGTGAACCCACCGCACCCGAACGGCCGGAGGGCCGTGCCTCCTGGGGGGTTGGACGCCATTCCCGGATTTTGAGGCACGGCCCTCCGGTCTGTTCTCCTCCGCGTCCCTCGCACCGCTGGGGGCGCCTCACGCCTCCGGCCGTCGGTGACGGGTGGCGCGCCCGGTCGTACGCTGAAGGTGTGTACGCGCGACGTCGGCACGTCTACTTCTGGATGATGGGCGCCTGCCTGGTGCTTTTCGTGGGCGCCTGGGCCGTCGTGCGGCTGTTCTCGATGCCGGTGGCCATCGGCATGTGCGTCGTCGCCATGGTCATCCCTCCGCTCGCCGCGATGATCGCGAACCGCCGGGGCCCGGAGGACCGCTGGTGGGACGATCCCTCGGGCGACCCGAAGTCGGACGAGTGGTGGGACGAGCTGGACGGCAAGAAGCGCCACGAGCCGTGACGGTGCGAGAGGTGCGTCGGGGTCAGTAGACGAGTGCCTGGGTCTCGTCCGACATCGCTTCCTGGACGAAGACCTGTGCGCCCGCGATGCGGACGCCGTCGAGGACGTCCTTCTCCGTGATCTCGCGGCGGGCCGCGCACTGTGTGCAGAGGGTGATGCGGCCGGCCGCCAGGATCGAGTCGATCAGGTCCGGCAGCGGCGCGGCGTGCGGGAGTTCGAACTCCGCCGCGCGGCCCGGGAGGGCGAACCAGGAGGACTCGCCGGTCAGCCAGAGCGAGACCTCGACGCCGCTGGCGACGGCGACGGCGGCCACCGTGAAGGCCTGGGAGCAGCGTTCGGGGGCGTCGGCCCCTGCGGTCACCTTGATCACGAGCTTCTTCGCCATATACCGAACTGTAATGCGAGGCGGTGCAACCTCATGCACCTCTCACGTGTCAGCTGTGTGCGCGGATGACGGAATCCGCGCTTCAGGTCTCGTGGGGGGACTCTTGAGTATCGAAGAAAGTATCCAAAATACGGATACAACATCACCGCCCGACCCGGAGTCGGTCACGGAAACCGTCACTCCGGTACAGAAGCCGCGCCGCCGCGTCCTCCGTACCGTCGGGCTGATCGCCGTCGCCGCCGTCATCGGCCTCGTCGGCGGCACCGCCGTCGGCTACGGCATCCAGGCCGACCGCGAACCCACCGCGCTCCCGCCGCTGAACCAGCCCGGCCTCGCGTACCCGGCCAAGCCGCTCCCCAAGGCGCAGGCGCCGAAGCCGCTCGCGGCGTCCGAGGACCTGCAGGCCAAGGCCCAGGGCGACCTGCGGAAGCTGCTCCTGCCGAAGCCCGCCGGCGCGAAGAAGGCGCAGTTCAGCCCCCGCGACGGCTGGATGCCGGCCTACGCCTTCGCCTCGCAGTTCAAGGAGCCGGGCGCCGCCCTCGACTACCAGCTGGACCTGGGTCTCCGCCGGATCGCGACCACGTCCTGGACGGTCGGCCAGTACCGGACGACCGAGATCCGGCTGGTCCAGTACCGGTCGGGCGACACCCTCGGCGCGCAGGAGTACATCGAGGACCAGCAGCGCTACATGCCCGACGAGGAGTACGCCCACAACGTGGGCAAGGAGCTCACGGGCTCGTCCGACGGCCGCTACTACCTCTTCCCCGTGGACCGGAAGGCCGGCTACCTGGACTTCTACGAGGCCAGGGCCTACTTCCACCGCGGTGACATCGCCGTCGAGATCTTCGTCGGCGACACCAAGAAGATCTCCGAGAAGGAGATCCGTTCGCTGGCCGAGCGACAGCTGGGGCGCCTGTGAGTGAGGACCGTAACGACGTGACCGAGCCCGTGGCCGAGCCCGTGGTGGACCAGGAGCCGAAGAAGCGGGGTGTGCGGCGGGTCCTGCTCGGAGTCGTCCTGCCCTCCGTGCTCGTCCTCGGCCTGATCGGCGGCGGCGTCACCTACACCGCCGTCGCCGTCTCGTCCGCCGACCGCACGGCGCCGACGGAGGTGTGGGGCAAGGCCGAGGAGAACGCGAAGGACAGCAAGGACCCGGCCGCCGACCTGGCCCGCGGCAAGGCCGGCACGCCGCTGAGCAAGCTGCTGCTGCCGCTCCCGGACGGGTACGTGTTCGGCCCCGACGAGGAGCTGTACGGGAACGACGGCGAGCTCGGCGCCGCCGAGGCCACCGCGCTGATGAAGCAGGCGGGCGAGGGGCTCTCCGGGAAGAAGCGCCGCGCGTTCGAGAAGGACGTCGACAAGCTCGGCATCCAGGGCGTCGGTGTCCGCTCCTTCGCCGACATGAGCAGTGACGTCGTCGTCACCTTCGAGCTCTCGAGCATGAAGGACAAGAAGCAGATCAAGAACAGCTACCGGATCCGCAAGGAGGTCATGGACGTCCTGGAGTTCCCGAAGGGACCCAAGGTGAAGGACCACAAGAACGCCGTCTGCTACATGGCGCCCGTGGACAAGTCCCTCGACAAGGAGGAGCGGGCCGCGGCGCTGGAGGAGATGATCTGCCTCGCGTACGACTCCGAGGTCTTCGTCACCATGACGGCGGCGGGCGCCAAGCCGTTCGACAAGGCGGAGGTGGCCGGGCTGCTGACGCAGCAGCTGGACCACATCGCATCCCCGGGGGAGTACGTATGACCGAGCAGATCCAGGACGAGCTGTCGCTCCCCGCGCAGGCCCAGCCCGCGGACGCCCAGCCCGCACAGGCCCAGCCCGCGGACGCGCAGCCCGCACAGGCCCAGCCCGCGGACGCGCAGCCCGCACAGGCCCAGTCCGCGGACGCGCAGCTCGTGCAGGCCCAGCCCGCGGACGCCCAGCCCGCGGACGCGCAGCCCGTGCAGGCGGCACCCGCCGTTCCCGGAGCCGCGAAGCCCAGGAAGTCCCGCAAGCCGCTGCTCTGGGGCATCGCCCGCTGGACCGCCGCCGTCCTCGTCTGCGGTGGCGTCGGCGCCGGTACGGCCCTGGGGATCACCGCCATGGACCGCACCGACGTGCCCGGGCTCGCGACCGAGTCCGACGGGCGCTGGGAGTACCCGAAGCTCGCGCTTCCGGCGCTGCCGGAGGGGGCCCCGCGTCCGTACTCCGACGGCAACGACGGCGAGATCCACCACGCCGACCTGCGGAAACTCCTGCTGCCCGCACCGGCCGGCGCCACGGTCGACCCGAAGCTGAACGGCGGCTGGGTCGGGCTCGACTCCTACCTCGCGCTTCTCAAGGAGAAGGACCGCGGCGCGGTCAGGGAGGAGCTGGCCGACTCGGCGCTCCGGCACGTCGCCGCCCGCGGCTGGACCACGCCGGACGGCACGACGACCCGGATCCATCTGCTGCGGTTCTCGTCGGTGGCGTTCGCGGAGGCGTTCAAGGACGGGACCATGAAGGAGGTGTCCCAGTTCGACCGGCTGCCCCTCGGGGTCGAGGTGTCGAAGATCGACACGTCCGTCGAGGACATCGACGTGTCGAACCTGTCCCTGTACGCCTACGGGGAAGAGGAGCCGTACGGCCCCGAGCAGACCCGCTGGGCCTACATCCAGGCCGGTGACACCTTCGCCGTGGTCACCCAGACCCGGAAGGGCGGGGCGCTCACGGTGCCGTTCCAGCAGACGGTCGCGCTCCAGGCGCAGCTGCTCGGTTAGTCACAGCGCGCTAGACCCACCTCACAGGGTGGGCCGGACCCCCGCCCACTAAGCTGGGGTCCGGCCCGTTCCGCCTTCACCGCTCAGTCGAGGAGCACCCCGTGATCGTTTTCTTCGAAACTCTCCTGGTCCTGGTCGCCGTCGGCGTGATCGCCTTCGCCGGTCTGACCGTGAAGAAGCTGTACCAGGGCCAGCGGTAACCACCTCTAGAGAACGCCAGAGCTGCTCATGATCGAGATCCCGTCCGACCTCAACCCGGACCTCGTCCCCCTCGCGTTCCTGCTCGGTACGTGGGAGGGCGCGGGTGTGTCCGACTTCCCCGGCGCCGAGAAGTGCAACTTCGGCCAGTCCGTGACGTTCAGCCACGACGGCCGGGACTTCATCGAGTACCACTCGCACTCGTGGGTCCTGGACAACGACGGCAACAAGGTCCGTCCGCTGGAGAGCGAGAGCGGCTACTGGCGGATCGACAAGGACCGCAAGGTCGAGGTCGTCATGGTCCGTGACCAGGGCATCGTCGAGATCTGGTACGGCGAGCTGGCCGACCAGAAGCCGCAGATCGACCTGGCGACGGACGCCGTCGCCCGGACCGCGGCCTCGGAGGCGTACAGCGGTGGCAAGCGGCTCTACGGCTACGTGAAGAGCGACCTGATGTGGGTCGGCGAGAAGGCGACCCCCGAGGTCCCGCTCCGGCCGTACATGTCGGCGCACCTGAAGAAGGTCGTGACGCCGGAGGAGGTCGCGGAGATGGCCCGCAACCTGCCCGACATGCCGGACGACGGCATCGCCTTCTTCCGCTAGACACCCGAGGGTGTTCACCGCGCCCTCCTACACTGGGGGCGTGGTGAGCACCGACTGGAAGAGCGACCTGCGGCAGCGCGGCTATCGGCTGACGCCGCAGCGCCAGCTTGTCCTGGAGGCCGTGGACAGGCTGGAGCACGCGACTCCGGACGACATCCTGGGCGAGGTCCGCAGGACGGCCTCCGGGGTGAACATCTCCACCGTGTACCGGACCCTGGAGCTCCTCGAGGAGCTCGGGCTCGTGAGTCACGCGCATCTGGGGCACGGGGCCCCGACCTATCACCTGGCCGACCGGCACCACCATCTGCACCTGGTGTGCCGGGACTGCTCCGAGGTGATCGAGGCGGACGTCGAGGTGGCCGCGGAGTTCACCGGGAAGCTCCGCGAGACCTTCGGGTTCGAGACGGACATGAAGCACTTCGCGATCTTCGGCCGCTGCCGGGACTGCTCGAACAAGGACGCCGCCGCCGAGTCGTAGGCTCTTCCATATGAAGAGCCCTCTGTTGTCCCTGCCCGGCGCCGTCCCCGCCGAAGGCCGCGACGAAGGCGTCGCCGCGCACTACGGCGACCTCTTCCGCGAGCAGCGCGCCCTCTCCGAAGGCGACGGTTTCGTCGATCTCTCGCACCGCGGTGTCGTGACCGTCTCCGGTGACGACCGGCTGAGCTGGCTGCACCTGCTCGTCACCCAGCACATGACGGAGCTGCCGGCGGGGCGGGCGACCGAGGCGCTGATCCTCTCCGCGAACGGGCACATCGAGCACGCGCTGTACCTCGTCGACGACGGCGAGACGGTGTGGGCGCACGTCGAACCGGGGACGCGCGAGGAGCTCGTCGCGTACCTGGAGTCGATGAAGTTCTTCTACCGGGTGGAGGTCGCCGACCGCACGGAGGACTTCGCGGTCGTCCATCTGCCTGCCGGGTCCATCGCCGCCGCGCCCGAGGGCGTCGTCGTACGGGAGACCCCGCACGGCCGCGATCTGTTCCTGCCCCGCGCCGACCTGGAGTCCTTCGCGGCCTCGCACGGTCCTGCGGCCGGGATCCTCGCGTACGAGGCGCTGCGGGTCGAGGCGCACCGGCCGCGGCTCGGCTTCGAGACGGACCACCGGACGATCCCGCACGAGATCGGTCTCATCGGCAGCGCCGTCCACCTCCAGAAGGGCTGCTACCGGGGCCAGGAGACCGTCGCCCGGGTGCAGAACCTGGGGAAGCCGCCGCGCCGTCTGGTCTTCCTGCACCTGGACGGCAGCGAGGTGCTGCTGCCCGGGCACGGCACGCCCCTCCGGCTCGCGGCCGACGGGGAGGAGGGCCGGCAGCTCGGCTTCGTGACGACCGCCGTCCGCCACCACGAGCTCGGGCCGATCGCCCTCGCCCTGGTCAAGCGGAACGTGCCGGTGGACGCCCCGCTGATCGCCGGCACGACCGCCGCCGCGCAGGAGACCGTCGTCGAGCCCTGATCGCACTGCTGATCAGACGTCCAGAAGCACCGTGAACGGGCCGTTGTTCGTGAGGGAGACGCTCATCTTCGCTCCGAAGCGGCCCGTCTCCACGTGCGCGCCCAGGCCCCGGAGCTGGGCGACGACCTCGTCGACGAGGGGTTCGGCGACGGGGCCGGGGGCCGCGGCGTTCCAGGTGGGGCGGCGGCCCTTGCGGGCGTCTCCGTAGAGGGTGAACTGGGAGATGACGAGCAGCGGAGCGTTCACGTCGGAGCACGACTTCTCGCCGTCCAGTACCCGGACGGACCAGAGCTTTCTGGCCAATTGGGCGGCCTTCTCCGGGGTGTCGTCGTGGGTCACCCCGACCAGGACGCACAGCCCCTCGCCGGTGATCTCACCGACGGTCTCCCCTGCGACGACGACGCTCGCGCCGTCGACCCTCTGCACCACTGCTCGCATGCGCACCAACCTACCGAGCGTGCCGCCGTCCGAAGGACGAGGGGCCGAACGGGTGCAGAGCGCCTGCATCCGCACGTGCAGGAGTGGCACCATGCGTGTGAGGCGGTGCGGCCGACCGCACCGGTCGAGGGGACGATTCTCATGACTGCACCTGGCATCGGGCCGACGCCGTCCGGGCCCGTACCGCTGACCCGCTCAGGAACCCGCGACGGAGGACCGGGCGGAGGACCCGTGACGCGCCCACCCGTGCAGCGGACCGCCGAGCCGGCGGACCGGACGCAGCCCGACCTCGGCGCCCTGCGGCTGCCCGAGCTGCGCGCGCTGCGCCGTGACGCGCAGAGCGACGAGGCCGACCTGAGCTATGTGCGCCGGATGCTCCAGGGGCGGATCGACATCCTGCGGGCCGAGCTGGCGCGGCGGACCGATCCGGAGGCCCCGGTCCTCGACCGGCTCTCCGAGATCCTCGCCGACGTGCCCTCGCGGCACCGCAGTTCGGCGCGGCACGTGACGCTGTCGACGCCGCGCGGAGAGGAGTACCGGCGGCTCGCGACCGAGATGCTGTCGGAGGTCGAGCTGTCGGACCTGACGGCCCGCACGGACGCCGAGCTGCACGCGGCGATGGGTCGGCTTGCGGGGTACGAACAGCAGGTCTCGCGGCGCCGGCAGCACCTCCAGCGGACCGCCGACGACTGCAGCGCGGAGATCGCCCGCCGCTACCGCGAGGGCGAGGCGCAGGTCGACGACCTGCTGGCCTGAGCACCGGAAAGGTCGGGTGCGGGGGCTTGGTCGACGACCTGTCGGCCCAGCGCCGAAAAGCTGGTGCGGGGCCGGCCGGGCCGTGCGTAGGGTCGGAGGATGACCTTCGACGTGCGTGCGGTGACGGAGTCCGAGTTCCGTGAATGGCAGCGGGCGCTGCGCGTCGGCTTCCTCCGGACCCCCGTCGTCTCCGACGAGGAGTTCGCCGACCGGCTGGCCCAGGCGGATCTGGACCGGACGCTGGGGGCCTTCGACGGGGGCCGGATCGTCGCCACCTTCCGGTCCTTCCGGCAGGAGGTCAGCACGGTCGGCGGCGGCAGTCTCACCGCCGACGCGATCACCCAGGTCACGGTCTCGCCGACGCACCGCAGGCGCGGGCTGCTCAGCAGGATGATGGCCGCCGACCTGGCCGCCGCGAAGGAGCGGGGCGACGCGGTCGCGACCCTGATCGCCGCCGAGTACCCGATCTACGGGCGGTACGGCTTCGGCGTGGCGAGCTGGACCGCCGAGTGGAGCGTGGACGTGCGGCGGGCGGGTCTCGACCCGCGCCGCTCGGGCCGTCCCGAGGACGGCGGCCGGATCGATCTGACGGACGGCGACGAGATCCGCAGGACCGGCCCCGAACTGCACCGCCGTCTCGCCGGTGTCCGCGCCGGGGTGACCAACCGCGACAAGCGGGACTGGGAGCGCGGCACGGGGCTCGGTTACCAGAGCGATCCGTGGCGGGAGCCGTACTACGCGATGTACCGGTCGGCCTCCGGCGAGGTCGAGGGGTACGTGGCGTACACCGCCGACGACAAGTGGGACGACACGAAGCAGCCGGTGAACACGGCGAGCGTGCGGGACCTCGTGGCGGTCACCCCGGCCGCCGAGCGTGCCCTGTGGCACTACCTCTGCTCGGTCGACTGGATCGCCACGGTCCGCTCCGGCCACCGGGCGCCCGACGACCCGCTGCCGCTGCTCCTTCCCGACCCGCGCGCGGCCAGGATGGTGACGTACGCGGACATGCTGTGGGTCCGGGTCCTGGACGTGGCCCGGGTCCTGGAGAGCCGGACGTATCCGGTGGAGGACGGTCTCGTCCTGGAGGTGCGGGACGCCGACGGGCTCGCGGGCGGGCGCTTCCGGCTCGACGCGTCCGCGGCGGGCGCGGCCTGTGTCCGTACCGCCGAGTCCGCCGATCTCGCCTTCGACGTCGCCGAGTTGGGCACCCTCGCGTTCGGTGACGAGTCGGCCGTACGGCTGTCCCGGCTCGGGCGCGTGGAGGAGCTGACGCCCGGTGCGGCGGCCCGTGCGGACCTGCTGTTCCGCACGCCGCTGCGGCCGTTCTCGCCGGACATCTTCTGAGCCCCGGGCTCACTAGGATGGACGTCTCTCAAAGGAGATGTCCCGTGAAGCCGGAGTACCCGACCGGGTTGCGCGAGCGGAAGAAGGCGCGCACCCGGCAAGCCCTGTCGGACGCCGCCATCGCGCTCTTCCTGGAGAGGGGTTTCGACGGGGTCTCCGTCGCGGAGGTGGCCGCCGCCGCCGAGGTGTCGAAGCCGACGCTCTTCCGGTACTTCCCGGCCAAGGAGGATCTGGTCCTCCATCGGTTCGCCGACCACGAGGACGAGTCCGCGCGCGTGGTGGAGGCCGGGCGGGCCGACGGTACGGCGCCGCTCGACGCGCTGTACGCGCACCTGCTCGACGGGCTCGAACGGCGCGATCCGGTCACCGGTCTTTGCGACGTGCCCGCGGTCCTCGCGTACCACCGGCTGCTGTACGGGACGCCCGCCCTGCTCGCGGCGATCCACGGCTACCAGCAGCGGTCGGAGGAGGTCCTCGCGCGGGCGCTGGGTGGTGATCCGCTGGTGGCGCGGCTCGCGGCGGGGCAGATCGTGGCGGTGCTGCGGGTCCTGGCGAACGAGAACGTGGCCCGGCTGATGGCCGGCGACCCGATCGAGGAGGTGGGGCGGGACGCGGTGGTGGGGGCGGAGAAGGCGTTCCGCTCGCTGCGGCAGGGGCTCCCGTACTGACCCCGGCTGAATCCAAGTAAAAAATGTAACCGAGTAACGTTTTCCGTTAGGCTTGCCGGAATGACGTCACTGGACCTTGAGCTCGCCCGCGAACGCTCCCACCACGACGCCTGCCGCGCCGCCCTGATCCGCATGACCGAGGACATCGCCGACCAGGTCGTCATCGGCGAGGACGTCGCCGCGTCCGGCGCCGACGCCGAAGCGCTCGGCTACCACCTGCGCAGCCGCGCCAAGGAGATGGGCGACATGCCGCCCGGGCCGCTGTTCTTCGGGCGGCTCGACCGCGAGGACGGCCAGATCCACCACATCGGCCGCCGCAGGATCGCCGAACACCCGGCCGCCCCGCCGCTCGTCGTCGACTGGCGCGCGCCCGTCTCCCGCGCCTACTACCAGGCCGGCGCGCACGACCCGCAGGGCGTCCTGCGGCGCCGCCGCTTCGGCTGGGCCCCGCACAGCGAGGGCGCCACCGAGGACCTGACCGCCCTGGAGGACGAACGCCTCACCGGCGGCGGCGGGGCGGGGACCGTGAGCGCCCTCGTCACCGGGGAGATCGAGCGCCCCCGGGTCGGCCCCATGCGGGACATCGCCGCCACCATCCAGCCCGAACAGGACGACCTCGTACGCTCCGAGCCCGCCGCCTCCCTGTGCGTGCAGGGCGCCCCCGGCACCGGCAAGACCGCGGTGGGCCTGCACCGGGCCGCGTACCTCCTCTACACCCATCCGCAGCGCATCCGCCGCTCCGGCCTCCTCGTCCTCGGCCCCCACCGGGCCTTCCTCGCGTACATCTCCGAGGTGCTGCCCTCGCTCGGCGAGACCGGCGTCCGGCAGGCCACCCTCGACGAGGAGATCGCCCGCCACCCGGTCCGGGCCGAGGACGGCGAGGCGGCGGCCCTGGTCAAGCACGACGCCCGCATGGCGCGGGTGCTGCACCGCGCGCTGTACGGCAGGGTCGATCCGGCCCCCGCGGAGGACCTCGCCGTCCCCGACGGCACGTACCACTGGCGGCTCCCGGCGGCCGAACTCGCCGCGATCGTCTCGGCGGTACGGGAGGAGGCACCGCCCTACGCGACCGGCCGCGAACGGGTCCGCGCCCGGGTCGTCCGGGCCCTCCAGCTCCGGGCCGAACGCCGCTCGGGGCCGATGGGCGCTGCCTGGGCGCGGAAGATCGAACGGGCGCGGGCGGTGACGGCGTTCCTCGACGCGTGCTGGCCGAGGACGAGCCCCGAGGAGGTCCTCGCCGAGGTCCTGACGCACCCCGACGACCCCGCGCTGAGCGAGACCGAACGTGCGGCGATCCGCTGGGCGCGGCCGCCCCGTTCGTACCGCTCGGCGCGCTGGTCGGCGGCCGACCTCGTGCTCCTCGACGAGCTCGCCGGCCTCGTCGAACGCCCCGAGAGCTACGGGCACGTGGTCGTCGACGAGGCCCAGGACCTCTCGCCCATGCAGTGCCGGGCCATCGCCCGCCGCACCGAGTTCGGTTCGCTCACCGTCCTCGGGGACCTCGCCCAGGGGACGACCCCGTGGGCGGCCCGCGACTGGGCCCAGCAGCTGGCCCACCTGGGCAAGGCCGGGACGCCCGTCGTGCCGCTGACCCTCGGCTACCGGGTGCCCGCGGCGATCGTCGACCTCGCCAACCGGCTCCTGCCGCGGCTGGGCGCCGATGTGCCCGCCGGGCGTTCGGTGCGCAGGGACGGAGAGGTGACCGTCCACCGGGCGCCGGACCTGGCCGCCGGGGTCCGCGAGGCCGTGCGGGCCGCACTGGCGGCCGAGGGCTCGGTGGGGGTGATCACGGCCGACGGGCTGCTGGAGGCGGTGGCGGACGCGGTCCGCGGCTGCGGTGGGGGCGGGCGGGTGAGCGTGCTGCCCGCGTCCGTCGTCAAGGGCCTGGAGTTCGACCACGTCGTGGTCGTCGAACCGGCCGCGATCGTGGCGGCCGAGGCGCGCGGCGCGAACCGGCTGTACGTGGTGCTCACCCGGGCCGTGTCACGCCTCGCGCTGGTGCACCGGGAGGAGCTTCCGGAGTGGCTGGACCCCCGTACGGGGAGGTGAGTTCGGCGTCGATCCCGGCCGGGGCGGTGCGGGGAGGAGCAGGGCGGCGGCGAGTCGGCCGGCGCTCATGCCGCCATGGTCATCTGCCGGGGCTCGGCGGAGGCCGCGGGGCGGCGCAGGACGGTGAGGGCGACGGTCAGGGCGAGGAGGAGAAGCCCGGCGCCGGTGCCGAAGGCCAGGTGGTAACCACCGGTCAGCGCCTCGGCGTTCGGCTTCCCGGCCTCCGAGAGGGACTCGGTGCGGGCGGCGGCCAGGGTGGAGAGGACGGCGACGCCGAGGCCTTACCCCGTGTGCGGTGCGGAACGCCTGCCCACGACCGGGCGTGGCGGGGGCGCGGTCCACACCGAGCGCCGGGCCGCAACCCCGGCCCGGCGGAGGCGCGGTGCAGCCGAGGGACGGCTACACGCCCCGCACCCCGTCGATGCGTTCTCGCAAGAGGTCCGCGTGGCCGTTGTGCCGGGCGTACTCCTCGATCATGTGGATCAGCACCCAGCGGAGCGACACCGTCCCCCGCCACTCGTCCCACCCCGAGACGTCCAGGCTCGGCGCCTCCGCCGTGAAGCGGTCCGCGAAGGCCACCGCCTCGCGCCACGCCTCCCAGGCCTCCGTCACGGCCGACGGCCCCGGCGCGGCCTCGTCGAAGTCGCCGTCCGGGGACGCCGGCGAGGAGAAGAGCGGGCGCGCGTCCTTCTGGCCCGCGAGGATCTCGCGGAACCAGTGGCGCTCGACATCGGCCAGGTGCCGGACCAGGCCGAGGAGGGACAGCGTCGACGGTTCGACCGACCTGACGGCCAGCTCGTCGTCCAGCCCCGCGCACTTGAGGACCAGCGTCGCCCGCTGGTCCGCGAGGAACCCGGCGAGCATCGGCAGCTCGTCCCCGGTCGAGGGACCGGCGAACCGCCCCGGCCCCGCGACCCCCGTCTCGTCGAGGACGTCCGCGCGCCGGCTGGGCGCCGTCACGTCGTTCTGCTCTTCAACTGTCATGCTGTCCCTCCCCGTTGGGCTTTCAGGCCATACTGTCAGGCTTTCGGCTGCGCGAAGCGGATCATGTTGCCGGCCGGGTCGCGGAAGGCGCAGTCGCGGACGCCGTAGTGCTGGTCGACCGGCTCCTGGAGGACCTCGGCGCCGGCCGCCCGGACGCGTTCGAAGGTGGCGTCGACGTCCTGCGTGGAGAAGATGACGCCGCGCAGCAGGCCCTTGCCGAGGAGGTCCGTGACCGCCTTGCGGTCGGCCTCGGAGGCGCTGGGGTCGGGGAGCGGGGTCTCCAGGACGACCGCCACGTCCGGCTGCGCGGGGGACCCGAGGGTCACCCAGCGCATCCCCTCGTAGCCGACGTCGTTGCGGACCTCCAGGCCGAGGGCGTCGCGGTAGAAACCGAGCGCCGCGTCGGCGTCGTCGACGGTGATGAAGCACTGCGAGAGCTTGATGTTGTCCATGCCGACGACGCTACGGCGAGGCGCTCGTTCCCGCTTCTCCGATCCTGACCGCTTCACCGGGGCCGCCGGGACCGACGGCCTCACCGGGACCGACGGCGTCACCGGGGCCGCCCGGACCGCCCGCTGTACCGGGACCGCCAGGAGCATTCCTCACCGGCCGCGTCAGCACCTTCGCCACGCACGCCGGCATCGCCGCGCCCTCCTCGTGGCCGCGCGCCCGGTACGCGCTCGGCGTCTCGCCCACCAGCTCCGTGAACCGCGAGCTGAACGACCCGAGCGACGTACAGCCCACCTCGAAGCAGACCTCCGTCACGCTCAGGTCCCCCCGCCGCAGCAGCGCCTTCGCCCGCTCGACGCGGCGGGTCATCAGATAGCTGTACGGGGTCTCGCCGAAGGCCGCCCGGAAGCTGCGGGCGAAGTGGCCCGTCGACATCAGGGCGACCCTCGCCAGGGCCGGTACGTCCAGCGGCGAGGCGTAGTCGCGGTCCATGGTGTCCCGCGCGCGGCGCAGTCGTTTCAGGTCCTCCAGGTCCACGCCCCCAGGATGGCACGGCCCGCCCCGCCCCGGGGGCGACTCTTGCAAGCAGGTGCTTGCAATAGTTAGCAAAGGCTGGCATGGTCGGAGCATGGCATCGCTCAACGTCGGCAATCTCGGTGAGTACCTCCGCGAACAGCGGCGGACCGCGCAGCTCTCCCTGCGGCAGCTCGCCGACGCCGCCGGGGTGTCGAACCCGTACCTCAGCCAGATCGAGCGCGGGCTGCGCAAGCCGAGCGCCGAGGTCCTGCAGCAGGTCGCGAAGGCGCTGCGGATCTCCGCCGAGACCCTCTACGTACGGGCCGGGATCCTCGACGAGAAGGAGCGGGAGGAGCTGGAGACGCGCGCCGTCATCCTGGCCGATCCCTCGATCAACGAGCGGCAGAAGCAGGTGCTGCTCCAGATCTACGACTCCTTCCGCAAGGAGAACGCCGCCGACGCCGCCGCGGAAGCCGCGCCCGATGCCACACCGCCTTCGAGCTAGTACGTCATCTCCGGGAGGAACACCAGCATGGCCATCATCGACGAACTGCGTACCCCTCTCTACTTCGCCGCCGGCACCGCCGACCTCGCCGTCCAGCAGGCCAAGAAGGTCCCCGGCCTGATCGAGCAGCTCGCCGCCGAGGCGCCCGCGCGCATCGACGCCGTACGGAAGACCGACCCGAAGGCCGTGCAGGAGAAGGTGACCGCGCAGGCCAAGGAGGCCCAGGCCACCGTGCAGTCGAAGTTCGCCGAGGTCGTCGGCGGCCTCGACACGGACCTCAAGAAGCTCGGCGAGACCGCCCAGGACCTGGCCCTGCGCGGGGTCGGCGTCGCCGCCGAGTACGCGGTGAAGGCGCGCGAGAAGTACGAGGAGGTCGCCGCCCACGGCGAGGAGGCCGTCAGGGCCTGGCGCGGCGAGGTCGCCGAGGAGATCACCGAGATCGCCGTCGTCGTCGAGCCGGAGCCGGAGGCCAGGACCGAGGCGAAGAAGGACGGGGAGCCCGAGGCCGCCGAGCCCGAGGCCAAGAAGCCGGCCGCCCGCAAGACCACCGCCCGCAAGGCTCCCGCCAAGAAGGCGACGGTCGCCGCCGAGAAGGAGTAGGGCCGGGCACCAATTCGGGTACCCGGTGCGTTGTACCGGGTACCTTGACCGCGAGGCGCTCTTTCTCCATCCCCACTAGGCGGTGCTCAGCATGTTGCGCGCGGGATTCGACTCCCTTCTCTCCCTGGTGATCTTCCTGGTCTTCACCGGCTTCGCCGTCGCCGCGCTCGTCTTCGCCGCCATGGCGCGCGAGGACGCCTACCGCGCCGCCGACAAGCAGACGAAGAAGTTCTGGCTGATCATCCTGGGCATCAACCTCGCCCTGAACCTGCTGCTGCCGATGCTGTTCCTGCAGATCGCGGGCCTGATCGCCGCCATCGTCTTCATGGTGGACGTCCGCCCCGCGCTCGCGCAGGTCTCCGGCGGAGGCCGTGGCGGCCGCCGTGGCGGCGGCTCCAGCAGCGACGGACCGTACGGTCCCTACAACGGCGGCCGCTAACAAGCCGGCCGAGAAGAGCGGGGCCCGGGTCTCAGACCCGGGTCCTGTCCCTTTCCAGGGCCAGGACCGCGACGTCGTCCGTCAGCTCGCCCCCGTTCAGGGACCTGACCTCCGTCACCGCCGCCTCCAGGAGCTCCTCGCCCCGCAGGCCCGAGGCCAGCTGCCGGTTGATCATCTCGACCATCCCGTCCTGGCCGAGCCGCGCCGAGCCGGGGCCCGCCGAGCGGCCCTCGATGAGCCCGTCCGTGTACATGAGCAGGCTCCACGCCCCGCCCAGCTCGACCTGCCGGCGCGGCCAGCGGGCGCGCGGCAGCAGTCCGAGGGCCGGGCCGCCGTCCTCGTACGGGAGGAGCCGTGCCGTCCGCCCCTGCCGGGCGATCAGCGGCGAGGGGTGTCCGGCCAGGCAGAGGCCGGCCCGGCGCCCGTCGGGCGCGATGTCGACGGTGCAGAGGGTCGCGAAGATCTCCTCGCTCTCCCGCTCGTGCTCCAGGACCTGCTGCATCGTCGAGAGCAGTTCGTCCCCGCAGAGGCCCGCGAAGGTCAGGGCACGCCAGGCGATCCGCAGCTCGACGCCGAGCGCGGCCTCGTCGGGGCCGTGCCCGCAGACGTCGCCGATCATGGCGTGGACGGTGCCGTCGGGGGTGCGGACGACGTCGTAGAAGTCGCCGCCGAGCAGGGCGCGGGAGCGTCCGGGCCGGTAGTGGGCGGCGAAGCGGAGGTCGGAGCCCTCCAGGAGCGGGGTGGGGAGCAGCCCGCGTTCCAGGCGGGCGTTCTCCTGGGCGCGCAGCCGGGACTCGGCCAGCTTCACCTGGACGGCGTCGGCCCGCTTGCGTTCGACGGCGTACCGGATGGCCCGGCTGAGCAGCCGCCCGTCGAGTTCCTCGCGGAAGAGGTGGTCCTGGGCCCCTACCCGTACGGCCTCGGCGGCCAGCTCGGCGTCGGCGGAGCCCGCGAGTGCGAGGACCGCGTGGCGCGGGGCGAGGCGCAGGATGTGCCGCAGCGGGGCGAGCGGGTCGTCGCCGACGGCCCCGGCGCGCGGGCCGGGCAGGGAGAGGTCGACGAGGACGCAGTGGACGTCGTCGGTGAGGAGCCGCTCGGCCTCGGTGAGGTTACGGGCGGTACGGATGCGGACCCGGGTGCCCGCGGCGTCCGCCGCGTCGAGCAGTTCGGGTACGGCGAGGGCACCCGCCGGGTCGTCCTCGACGACCAGGAGAGTGAGATCGGTGCGGTCGGTTCCTGTGACTGTGCCGGTCATGGGAGTGGCGTCCATTGGGGTGGTTTCGCCGGGTGCCGCAGCGGCAGAGACGTTTCTCTGGCGCGGTACGGATACGGGCATCGGTCCGGGTTTCCTTCCCTCCCCCCGAGGTTTCCTTCCCTCCCCCCGAAGGTGCGCGGGGCGCCCGGTGGCGTCCCGCCCGTCCCGGACCATAGCGGTAGGGCGGTGCGCAGCGGAATGGTGATCAGCCTGTGAGAGCGAGCGTCGCCCTTGGCATATGCCGCGGAAGGGGAGGTACTTGCCCCCGAAGGGTCCGCACGGCGGCCCGGATCCCATGAGAAAGGTCACGCCCCGGGGCCCCGGGGCGTGATGTGGCCGCCGTCACGAAGGGCGGACGACGCCCAGGATCTCCATCGACCCGGCGCCGGCGAGGGTCACGTTCCGCCCCGGGCGGGGCGCGTGCACGATCACGCCGTTCCCGACGTACATCCCGATGTGGCTCGCGTCCTTGAAGTAGACGATCAGGTCGCCCGGCCGCATGTCCTTGATGTCCACGTGCGGAAGCAGCCGCCACTGCTCCTGCGAGGTGCGCGGGATCCCCCGGCCGGCGGCGCCCCAGGCGCGCTGGGTCAGCCCGGAGCAGTCGTACGAGCCCGGTCCCTCGGCGCCCCAGACGTACGGCTTGCCGATCTGGGCCGTCGCGAACTCGACCGCCCTCCTGCCCTCCGCGGTCGCGCCCGCCTGCGGGCCGTCGAGGACGCCGGTGCCGAGCCAGGTCGTCTGGGCGCGGAGCTGGGCCTGCTCCTCCAGGCGCCGCAGCCGCTCGCGCTCCTCGGCGGCGAGCTCGGACTCCAGCTTCTTCGCGGCGGCGATCTTGTCGTTGATCTCCTTCTTCGCCTTGGCCTGCTTGACGCGGATGGCCTCCAGCTTGGTCCAGTTGGTGCTGGCGTCCTTCGCGTACGTGTCCAACTCGGCCTGGGTGCGGGTCATCTCGCCCAGCAGGTCGGTGGTGGCCTTGGCGCCGGACTTGAGCCGTCCGGCGGCGTCGAGGAAGAGCTGGGGGTCGTTGGTGAGGACGAGCTGCGCGCCGTCGGGAAGTCCGCCGTTGCGGTACTGGGCGCGGGCCTGGGCGCCGGCCTTGGACTTGAGTTCCTCGATCTTCTCGCGGCCGTCCACGATCATCCGGGCGAGCCGGACGATCTCGGCGGACTGCTCCTTGGTCTTCTCCTCGGCGAGGTTGTACGCGTCGGTGGCGACGGCCGCCTTCCGATAGAGGTCGTCGATCTCCTTGCGCACCTCCTCCAGGCTCTTCTTCGGCGGCGGAGGGGGGAGCGGCGCGGCGGAGGCCTGGAGGGTCAGCGCGGGGGAGGCCAGCACGGTCAGGGCGCAGATCACGGTGATCGCGGCGGTGGCGTGGCGGCGTCGGTTCACGAGCTCCCCCTCATGTGACCCAAATCTGATTTACCGTCAGTAACTTGGCGGTGACCTTGGCGATAGTGCCATGCGAAACCGGAAAACGACAGGGGAAACCAGGGCTTGTCGGGCCTGCTCCCCCCACGGGGGACGAGTGATGCGCGTGTGACGTTCCCTCCGCGCCGGAAATTCAGGGGGAGTTAAGGAAGTCGGCGGGAAAGTCCGTCACCCGAGCGGCCTCGACGCGCCGTCACCTGACCGGACCCGGACACCCCGTCAGCCCCGTGGGCACCCGTCGTCCCGGGGCGCGCCGTCGTCCCGGGCGCGCCGTCGGTGCCGTGCCGCCCCGTCGTTCCGCGGCGCCCCGTCCACCCCGTGGCACCCCGTCAGCCCCGAGGCGCCAGCGCCTCCCAGCGCACCGTCACCTCGCCCTGGCGCCAGCGGCGCGGGCCGTCCGTCAGCGGCCAGTCCGCCGCCAGGTCGCGGACGGAGCGGATCCACCGCTGCCGGGCTCCGAGCGAGGCGTACGGGGCGGCCGCCGCCCAGGCCCGGTCGAAGTCCCGCAGGAAGGCGTGCACCGGCTCGCCCGGCACGTTCCGGTGGATCAGCGCCTTCGGCAGCCGTTCCGCCAGGTCCGAGGGCCGGTCGAGCGAGCCGAGCCGGGTCGCGAAGGTCACCGTGCGCGGCCCGTCAGCGTCGAGCGCCACCCACACGTGCCGGCGCCCGATCTCGTCGCAGGTCCCCTCCACGAGGAGCCCGCCGGGCGCGAGCCGCCCGCAGAGCCGCGCCCAGACGGCGGCGACCTGGTCCTCGTCGTACTGGCGCAGCACGTTCGCGGCCCGGATCAGGGCGACCCGGCCGGGAACCGGCACCTCGAAGCCGCCGTGCAGGAAGGACAGGCCCTCGTGCACGGCCTCGTACGGCTTCGCCGCCTCGACCCGGGCCGGCTCGATCTCGATCCCGTACAGCAGGGTGCGGGGGTCGGCGGTGCGCAGCCGGGCCAGGAGCTCGACGGCGGTCCAGGGGGCGGCCCCGTACCCGAGGTCGACGGCGAGGGGCGGCTCGGGGGAGCGGCGCAGGGCGGGGCCGTGGACGGCGGCGATCCAGCGGTCCATGCGGCGCAGCCGGTTCGGGTTGGTGGTCCCGCGGGTCGGGGTGCCGACGGGGCGTGTGGTGCGCGGGGCCATGTACATGAGCGTAAGGGGTGCTCCCGCGGCCGTCGGCCCCGGCAACGAATTGGCAAAGCAGCGGGGCCGGCGGAAATGAAAGGGGCGATTCCGGTGTTGTGGCCGCTGGAGGACGTACCGCGCCCTCCAGCCGTCATGCCCGACAGCTCAGCCGCCCAGCTCAGCCCCCGAGCGGAAGGACCGCCGACGTGAGCCAGTACGTGTCCCGGTTCGCCGGTACCCGGCACCGGCACCCGGCGCCGGCCAGGCTCCGGCTCCCCGGCCGGCACCGCACCCCCCGGCGCGTGGCCATGCTCAGCGTCCACACCTCGCCGCTGCACCAGCCCGGCACGGGCGACGCGGGCGGCATGAACGTCTACATCGTCGAGCTGGCGAAACGACTCGCCGCCATCGACATCGAGGTGGAGATCTTCACCCGGGCCACCACCGGCGGCCTCCCGCCGGTCGTCGAGCTCACCCCCGGCGTGCTCGTACGCCATGTGGACGCCGGGCCGTACGAGGGGCTGGCGAAGGAGGAGCTGCCGGCGCAGCTCTGCGCCTTCACGCACGGCGTGATGCAGGCGTGGGCGGGTCACCGGCCCGGGCACTACGACCTCGTCCACTCCCACTACTGGCTCTCCGGGCACGTCGGCTGGCTGGCCGCCGAGCGCTGGGGCGTCCCCCTCGTGCACGCCATGCACACGATGGCGAAGGTCAAGAACGCCGCGCTCGCCGAGGGCGACACGCCCGAGCCCGCGGCCCGGGTGATCGGCGAGACGCAGGTCGTCGCGGCCGCCGACCGGCTGATCGCGAACACGGCCGAGGAGGCCGACGAGCTGGCCCGCTTCTACGAGGCGGACCCGGGCAAGATCGCGGTGGTGCACCCGGGCGTCAACCTGGACCACTTCCGCCCCGCCGACGGCCGCGCGGCCGCCCGCGCCCGGCTCGGCCTGCCGCAGGACGCGTTCATCCCCGTCTTCGCCGGCCGGATACAGCCCCTGAAGGCCCCGGACATCCTGCTCAGCGCCGCCGCGCGGCTCCTGGAGCAGGACCCCTCGCTGCGCGGCCGGATGGTCGTCCCGGTGGTCGGCGGCCCGAGCGGCAGCGGCCTGGCCAAGCCGGAGCAGCTGCAGAAGCTGGCCGCCAAGCTCGGGATCTCCGACGTCGTCCGCTTCCACCCGCCGGTGGGGCAGGACCGGCTCGCGGACTGGTTCCGCGCCGCGTCGGTCCTCGTCATGCCCTCGTACAGCGAGTCCTTCGGCCTGGTCGCGATCGAGGCGCAGGCGGCGGGCACGCCGGTCGTCGCGGCTGCGGTCGGCGGTCTGCCGGTGGCCGTACGGGACGACGTGACCGGCTTCCTCGTGCAGGGCCACGACCCGGCGGACTACGCCCGGGCGCTCGCCCGCTTCGTGGCGGACCCGTCGCTGTCGGCGCGGATGGGCGAGGCGGCGGCGCTGCACGCGGGCTCCTTCGGCTGGGACACGGCCGCCTCGGGCACGGCGGACGTGTACACGGCCGCCATGCACGACCACCGGCTGCGCGAGAACCGCCGTCGCGTACGCTCGCACCATGGCTGAGACCGAGGTCGTCCGGCGGATCGTCGAGGACACGTTCAAGGACGCGGAGCTGGACTGGGAGTCCCCGGAGCCCGGCTCGTACGTCGTGAAGCTCCCGGGCACGCGGAAGCTGTTCACCACCCTGTCGCTGCGGGTGGGCCGCCACTCCGTCTCCCTCAACGCCTTCGTCATCCGGCACCCGGACGAGAACGAGGCGGGGGTCCACCGCTGGCTCCTCGAACGCAACCTCAAGCTGTACGGAGTGAGTTACGCGGTCGACGCCCTCGGCGACGTCTACCTCGCCGGCAAGCTCCCGCTGGCCGCCGTCACCCCGGAGGAGCTGGACCGGCTCCTCGGCTCGGTCCTGGAGGCGGCGGACGGCGACTTCAACACGCTCCTGGAGCTGGGCTTCGCGTCGGCGATCCGCCGGGAGTACGAGTGGCGGGTCTCGCGCGGCGAGTCGACCCGGAACCTGGACGCGTTCAAGAACCTGACGCAGAAGCCGGCGCGGAAGTCCGCGAACTGACGGTGGTGTTCCGGTACCGGCCCGGTGTCGTGCCGAACTCGCGGCGGAAGGCGTGGGACAGGGCGTACGGCGAGGCGTAGCCGACGTGGCGGGCGACGGTGGCCAGCGGGGCTTCGGTGTCACGGAGGAGGGCGGCGGCGCGGGTCAGCCGCCACCAGGTGAGGTACGCCATCGGGGGGCGGCCCACGAGGGCGGTGAAACGGCGGGCCAGGGTCGGGCGGGAGACGCCCGCCTCGGCCGCGAGCCGGTCGACGGTCCAGGGGGCGGCAGGGTCGGAGTGCAGCGCGCGCAGCGCGGCGGCCGCCACCGGGTCGCCGAGGGCCGCCGACCACCCCGCTGGGCTCCCGGCCCTGCTCCCGGCCTTGGTCTCGGCCGTCATCCAGGACCGGATCATGTAGATGAGCAGCAGGTCGAGCAGGCTGGGGAGCGCGAGGCAGGCGCCGGGCCGCCGTTCGTCCAGCTCCCCTCCCAGGAGGCCGACGGCGGCCTGGAGTTCAGGGTGGGCGCCGTCGTGGGCCGGCAGGTGGACGAGCGACGGGAGTTCGGCGAGCAGCGGGTGCGTGTGGCTGCGGTCCAGCCGGTACTTGCCGCAGAGCATCTCGACCTCGCGCGCGCGTGAAGCCGGTTCGGGTGGGCGCGGGAGGCTTCCGTCGGCCCACCGCTCGAAGGACACCGCCCGGGCGACCGTCTCCGCGTCGGCGGGCGCGTCGGCGATGACGTGTCCGGTGCCGTGCGGGAGCAGCACGGCGTCGCCCGCGCCGAGCGCGACCGGTTCGCCGCCGTCGGGCAGCAGCCAGCAGCTGCCCCCGAGGACGACGTGGAAGCCGGCCCCGTCGTACGGGGCGAGCCGGGCGCACCAGCGTCCGGTGACCCGTACCCGTTCGGAGGAGGGCTGCCCGACCCGTACGGCCGAGATCGCGTCGCTCACCACGTCCATGGCGGGAGCGTACCGCCGGCGGTGAGCTTCTCGCGTATGCGGGAGAGCAGTTGGGGCATTGAGAGGCTCAACTCCCCTCCCTACTGTCGATCGCATGACGAACGAGAGCGCACAGAGCATCGTCCTGGGGGACGTCGAGATCATCCGGATCGTCGAGTGGCAGGGCCCGTTCGCGCCCGCCGCCACCCTCGTACCGGAGGCCGGGACCGAGGTGTGGAAGGACAACGAGGAGTGGCTGGCGCCGGACCACTGGGCGCCGGACAGCGACAGCGCGGTGATGGCGCTGCAGACCTGGGTGCTGCGCAGCGGCGGGCGGACCGTCCTGGTCGACACCGGGGTGGGCGACGGGCGGGAGCGGCCCCACTCGCCGCACTTCCACCGCCGGCAGGACGGTTTCCTCGACCGGCTCGGGCGGGCGGGCATCCGGCCCGAGGACGTCGACGTCGTCGTGAACACCCATCTGCACGCGGACCACGTCGGCTGGAACACCTATGACGCGGGAGGGGAGTGGGTGCCGGCCTTCCCGAACGCCCAGTACCTCCTCCCGGCCGCCGACGACGCCCACTTCGGACCGGAGAACGGGTACGGCGGCGGCCTCCGGGAGGAGGACCGGCTGGTCTACGGGGACAGCGTGGCGCCCGTGCACCGCGCGGGGCTCGTCACGCTCTGGGACGGCTCGCACCGCGTCGACGAGAACCTCGTCCTGGAGTCCGCGCCCGGCCACACGCCCGGTTCCGCCGTGCTGAGGCTCGCCTCCGGGACCGACCGGGCGGTCTTCGTCGGCGACCTCCTCCACAGCCCTGTGCAGATCCTCGACCCGGCGCACGCCAGCTGCTTCTGCCTGGACGCGGCCGGGGCGGCGGCCAGTCGCCGCCGGATCCTCGAACGCGCCGCCGACGCGCGGGAGCTGGTCGTCCCCGCGCACTTCGGCGGGGCGGGCGCCGCCGAAGTGCGCAGGGAGGGGACGGGGTTCGCGGTGGCCGGGTGGGCGGCGTACGGGAGGGGGTGAGTCAGGCGCCGACGGAGGAGGAAGCGGAGTTCTCGGTCCGGGCGGCGGCGGGGGCGACGGGGGCGGCGACGGGGGTGTCGCTCCCGGCCTTGACGACGTCACCGGCATCGACGGCCTCGGCGGGCTCGTCCGCCAGGGCCTTCCGGAGGCGGGTGAAGTAGCCGACGGCGGCGATGACGCCGATCGCGGTGGTCGCCGTCCACAGGACGTCCGGTCCGGGCCCGCCGACGATCGCGCCGGCGCCGATGGGGGCGACGAAACCGGCGACGGCCCACGACATGCCCATCACGCCCTGGTAGCGGCCCCGGGCGTGCTCGGGGGCGAGCCGGGCGGTGGCGGCGGCGTTCGTCGGGACGTGGATCATCTCGCCGACCGTCCAGACGACCACGGTCGCGGCGAAGGCGACGGGGGAGCCGGCGAGGGCGGTCGCGCCGGTGCCGAGGGCGAAGAGGAGGGCGGACAGGGTCAGCAGCAGGACGGGGGAGCGCTTGTCGGTCAGCTTGTTGACGAGCAGCTGGAAGCCGACGATCACGATGCCGTTGACGGCGATGACGACGCCGTACGAGGAGGGGGAGAGGCCCTGGTTCGCCATGGTGAGCGGCAGGCCGATCCAGGGGGCGGTGAAGACGAGGCAGACGAGGAGGTTGAGCAGGACGAGCGTGCGGAAGGGCGCGTCGCGCAGCACGGTCAGCATGCTGACCTTCTCCTCGACGACCGGCTCTCCCCGCTTGTCGACGGCGGCGTCGGGACGGGTCTCGGGGAGCCGGAGGAAGACGATGACGGCGCACAGCGTGGTGGCGACGGCGTCGACGACGAAGAGCGTGCGGTAGCCGAGGAAGGCGGCGGCGCCGCCGGCGATGGAGGCGACGGCGAAGCCGAGGTTGAGGGCCCAGTAGTTGAGGGCGTACGCCCGGCGCACGTCGTGGGCGGGGACCATGTCGGCGATGGTCGCGTTGATGGAGGGGCGGACGCCCTGCATGGCGACGCCCATGAGGAGGACGACGGCGGCGATGGCCCAGGCGCTGGTGACGACGGCGAGGGCGGCGGCGCAGGCGGCGGCCGCGAGGTGCATGGTGACCATGGTGGGGCGCCGGCCCCAGCGGTCGGTGAGCAGACCGCCGAGCGGGGAGCCGGCGACGCCGCCGAGGCCGTGGAGGGCGACGACGAGTCCGGCGAACCAGGCGGAGTGCCCGAGCTCGACGGTCAGATAGAGGGAGAGGAAGGTGAGGACGAAGGCGCCGGTCCGGTTGACCAGCGTGGAGAGCCAGAGCCACCAGAAGCCCGGGGGGAGGCCGGAGACCGTCTCGCGGGCCGATCGTCTGAGCGAATCGATGGACATGTGTGGCGGCCCCCTGTGGTGCGTAAGCCCTGCTTCCGGCTCTCGTAACTTACGCATCTCATACGTCGGACGCCAGCGAATTGACGACGCGCGTCAATCGTCAGCGGTCGATTAGGCTCGTACGCATGGCCGACGCACCGTACAAGCTGATCCTCCTCCGCCACGGCGAGAGCGAGTGGAACGAGAAGAATCTGTTCACCGGATGGGTGGACGTGAACCTCACCGCGAAGGGCGAGAAGGAGGCGACGCGCGGCGGCGAGCTGCTCAAGGACGCCGGCCTGCTGCCCGACGTGCTGCACACCTCCCTCCAGAAGCGCGCCATCCGCACCGCGCAGCTCGCCCTCGAGGCCGCCGACCGCCACTGGATCCCGGTCAGCCGCTCGTGGCGCCTGAACGAGCGCCACTACGGCGCCCTCCAGGGCAAGGACAAGGCGCAGACCCTCGCGGAGTTCGGCGAGGAGCAGTTCATGCTGTGGCGCCGCTCGTACGACACCCCGCCGCCGGCGCTCTCGGACGACAGCGAGTACTCGCAGGCCCACGACGCCCGCTACCAGACGATCCCGCCGGAGCTGCGCCCGCAGACCGAGTGCCTCAAGGACGTCGTCGAGCGGATGCTCCCGTACTGGTACGACAACATCGTCCCGGACCTCCTCGCCGGCCGCACGGTCCTGATCGCCGCCCACGGCAACAGCCTCCGCGCGCTGGTGAAGCACCTGGACGGCATCTCGGACGCCGACATCGCCGGTCTGAACATCCCGACGGGCATCCCGCTCTCCTACGAGCTGGACGAGAACTTCAAGCCCGTCACCCCGGGCGGCACCTACCTCGACCCGGACGCCGCCGCGGCGGCCATCGAGGCCGTGAAGAACCAGGGCAAGAAGTAACAGCACGCGTGATCAAGGCCCCCACCTGCGGATTCTCCGCGGGTGGGGGCCTTGTCCGTGTCCGTGGGCCTTCCTCGGGCCCCTTGCGCGCCTTCCTCAGACGGCCGGCTGCGGTTCCCGCGTCCGCAGCCTGCGGGCGAGCAGGCCGAGCAGTACGGCGTTGACCAGCCCGGACAGCACGACGCCGAGGGAGAAGATCAACGGGCTCATCCAGGCGACCGAGGGGAAGAACTCGACGGGTGCCGACACCGCCATCGCGAGGAGGCTGAACGGCGCCGTGGCCATGAGCGGCCAGATCCCCGCGAACCCGGGATCCGGCAGCACGAACGCCGCGACCAGGAAGAACCCCAGCGCCACCGCGACCACGGCGAGGTAGCCACGCGCGAGCCAGTTGTCCACCGCGGGCGCAAGCAGGGCGCGAAGCCCCTTCGGGCGGGTGGCGACCGCGGGGGCCTTCGTGTCCGTTCTCCGTGGCGCGCCCGGGTCCGCGACGCGCGGAGTGGCGGCTCTCGTGGCGAGCGCGCCGAGCACGGCGGCGTTCACCAGGGCGCACAGGACGAGCCACACGGCCAGGGCCGCGATCGCCGTCACGTCGGCCGCGCCGTCGATCTCGGCGGCGGGGGCGAACGGGAGGAACACGCACAGGAAGGAGAGGGGCGCCGTCAGCATCAGGGCGCTTCCGGCGATGGCGCTGTCCGGGAAGAGGAACATCGCGGCGAAGGGGACGGCGAACACCGCCAGATAGCCCCGGGCGAGCCAGTTGCCCGAAGCGAGCGCGAGGAGTCGGCGGAGGCGCGGGGCGCGGCGGGGGCGGGACGCAGTCGGCATCGGTTGTTCCTCGGGTAGGTCCGTTGGTGATCTCCACGGTGGACCACGGCTCGCGCCGGGACATGAGTACACCTACTCACCGGCAGGGCCGCGGAATCCGCACCCGTCTGCGTAAGGCCCCCACTCCGCGGTGGTGGGTTCCTCGTTGTCGTGCGGGGGTTCCCGGGCGGTACCAGGTGTGTGACGGCGGGGGTGGGGTGCTGTGCGCGGGGGTGGGACGTTGCTACGTTCCCGGCAGGGGTGCGGCCGAGTGGTGGTCGCCCGTGACAAGGGGGACTTCCCGATGAACGCCGACCGTCTCAGACCCGCCGTCCTCGTGCTCGCCGCCGCCGCGCTGACCGCCGTGCTCACCGGATGCCAGGAGGGCGGCGCCGCCGCCGGTGGTGCCGCGCCGAGCGCGCCCGCGCCGGCCACCACCGCGGCTCCCGCCGACGCCCCGACCACCGCCCCGCCGGCCGCCACCCCGACCGTCGCTCCGGCCGTGAAGAAGCCGGCCGCCCCCAAGACCTCCGCCCCGAAGACCTCCGCGCCCAAGGCTCCTGCCCCCGCGCCGAAGGCCAAGGACTGTGTCGACGGACCGCCCGGACCCGACGACGTCGACCCCGACGAGTTCGCGCTCTACCGGATCGAGGAACTCGACGGCAGCACCGGGAAGGTGAACCTCGTCGTCCAGCACGGGGCCTGGGGCTGCGGGCCCGCGGACTCCGACGGCGGGCCGTTCGTCGTCACCGGCGAGGAGAGCCGCTGGGCGCTCGACCAGGCCGCGTACGTCACCGCCACCAACCCGATCGTCACCAGCACCGAGAACCAGCACATCGGCGTGCAGGAGCTGATCGACTGGGTCAAGGCCCACCCGGACTCGGGGCTCGTCTTCCGGTACCAGGTCGGGGCCGACGGGGCGATCCACCAGCTGGAAGAGGTCTTCACCCCGTAACCGGCGGATCCCCTCCGCCGTACGGGTGAGGGCGAAACCTTCCGGCTGCCGTGCGCCGCTTGTGGGGTGGGGGAGCGGGTTAGGGGTGGGGATGACCTTGGTCGTCCCCACCGAAACGAGAAACCTCGTGCGTCTCCGCCACTCCCTCGCCGCCGTCTGCGGCGCCCTCGCCCTCACCGCCACCCTGGCCTCCCCCGCCCACGCCGCCACCGGCGACTTCCACTACCGGTTCGTCGGGCTCAACGGCGAACCGCAGACGGGCACGCTCGACGACCCGGCGAGCGGGGTGTGCCTCACGATTCCCGAGGCGGCCGACCCGAACTCCTCCGAGCCCGCGTTCGCGCCGCACAACGACACGGACGAGAAGGCGATCGTCTTCACCGGGCCCGACTGCTCCGGCGACACCTGGATCCTCCGCCCCCACGGCCGCCCGGCCACCGACCGGCTGAAGCTCCGCTCGGTGGTGTTCTTCCAGCCGCTTCCGTAGCCGTAGCGGTCGCCGCAGTCGCAGCAGTACCGGGGGCGGCGGGCTTCCTCGGGAGGCCTCGGAGTCCTGGGCGTCGGCCCGGGGCGGTCGGATAATCGTCGGCGGACATCCCGGCGAGTCGTTACCGTCCTGCACATGAGCACGTCACTCCGCCTGGAGCCCGTCACCCCCGCCACCATCGACGCCGCACTCGCCCTGCGCGTCCACCCCCACCAGGAGCGCAACGTCGCCCCCGTCGTGCGCTCCCTCGCGGAGGCGTACGCCTTCGGGGAGAGCGCCTGGCCGAGGCTGATCTTCGACGGCGACGAGCTCGTCGGCTTCCTGATGGCCTTCCTCGACATTCCGTGGAACGAGGAGGAGGACCCGGACGACCGGCGCAGCGGGCTCTGGCGTCTCAACATCTCCGCCGACGCCCAGGGCAAGGGGTACGGGCGCTTCGCCGTCGAGGCCGTCCGCGAGGAGCTCCGCCGGCGCGGCGAGCAGCGGTTCCACGTCACCTGGGCGCCCGGCGAGGACGGTCCCGGCGCCTTCTACGACAAGCTGGGATTCCGTACCACCGGAGAGACCAGCGGCGCCCAGGTCGTGGGCGTGCTGGAGATATAGGGGAAAGGGGGCGCGTCGAGACGCGCCCCCCGCCGGTCAGCTCGAGCAGCCCCCGCACTGGCACGGGGAGCCCGACTGGCAGCCGCAACCGCAGCCCGAGCCGCAGCCGCAGGCGCCGAGCACGGGCAGGAACACCGCCTCCCGCGGCGCCTCCGTGCCGGATTCGGTCGTCATGGGGGATTCGGCCATGGGGGTCCCTCCCTTTCGAGGCGCGCTTCGCCTCCCCCCATTGCATGCCCACTCGGACCGGCGCATCAACGGCGCATCGGAGCCCGTGCGCCTACGCGCCCTCCACCGGCTACGCGCCCTCCACCGGCGCGTCCGCCGCCTGCAGCTCGTCCGCGTGCTCACCCGTCACCAGGTACACCACGCGCTTCGCCACCGACACCGCGTGGTCCGCGAACCGCTCGTAGTAGCGGCCCAGCAGCGTCACGTCCACGGCCGTCTCGATGCCGTGCTTCCAGCGGTCGTCCATCAGGTGCTGGAAGAGCGTCCGGTGCAGCAGGTCCATCTCGTCGTCGTCCTGCTCCAGCTGGAGCGCCAGGTCGACGTCCTTCGTGATGATGACCTCCGCCGCCTTCGCCATCAGGCGCTGCGCCAGCTGCCCCATCTCCAGGATGGTCGCGTGCAGGTCCCGCGGCACCGCCGTGTCCGGGAACCGCAGCCGGGCCAGCTTCGCCACGTGCTGCGCCAGGTCGCCGGAGCGCTCCAGGTCGGCGCTCATCCGCAGCGAGGTCACCACGATCCGCAGGTCCGTCGCCACCGGCTGCTGCCGGGCGAGCAGCGCTATCGCCCGCGCCTCCAGATCGTGCTGGAGGTCGTCGACCTTCTGGTCCGCGGCGATCACGCTCTCCGCGAGCTTGAGATCAGCGTCGAGCATCGCCGTCGTGGCGCGCCCGATCGCCGACCCGACGAGGCGGGCCATCTCGACCAGGCCCTCGCCGATCGAGTCCAGTTCCTCGTGGTACGCGTCCCGCATGGATGTCCCTCTCTACGCAAAGCTCCGGGGTCCGGGTGGGGCTTCGGACCCCCACGCTCCCACGTTCGGCCCCCTGTGCGTCCGATTCCTACCCCTGATGTGAACCGTCACTTTCCCCCAGGTGAACTCTGGGCGACACGCGCCACCGCAGTCGCCGGGGCAAATGAACCACCCGCATCTCCATGGTGAACTCTGGGCGACGACTGTTCGAGCAGCCACTCGGACGGCTGGGAGAGTGTCCGTCCAGCCGCATAACCTGGAGGGCATGGACGTGAACGCGGCGGTCGCCGCATTGGCAGCGATCGCCGGCGTGTGCACCGGCGTGATCGCCATGCTGGCGTTCCGCTGGAGCGAACGCGACCAGGCGCGACCGACCCGCACCTCGCTGCACACCGATGCCGTGCTCCCGCCCGGCGTCGACACCGTGCTGTCCGTACTGCGCTCCTCCGCGGTCGTCCTCGACGAGAGCGACTCCGTGGTGAAGGCAAGCTCGGCGGCGTACGCGCTCGGCCTGGTCCGTGGCGGCAAGCTGGCCGTCGAACCCATGCTCAACATGGCCCGTGACACCCGCCGCGACGGGGAGATACGGCAGGTCGAGCTGGACCTGGCCCGGCGCGGCACCGGACGCGGCGAGGCCCTCGCCGTCTCCGCCCGGGTCGCCCCGCTGGGCTCGCGGCTGGTGCTGCTCCTGGTCGAGGACCTCACCGAGGCCCGCCGTATCGAGGCGGTACGGCGCGACTTCGTCGCCAACGTGAGCCATGAGCTCAAGACTCCCGTCGGCGCGCTCTCCCTGCTCTCCGAGGCGGTCATGGACGCCTCGGACGACCCCGAGGCGGTCACCCGCTTCGCCGGCCGGATGCAGATCGAGGCGACCCGCCTCACCAACCTCGTACAGGAGCTCATCGACCTCTCCCGGGTGCAGAACGACGACCCGCTGGAGGACTCCGAGCCGGTGTCCGTGGACGAGCTCGTCGCCGAGGCGATCGACCGCTCACGGCAGCCCGCCTCCACCAAGCAGATCACCATGGTCTCCGGCGGCGCCTCCGACCTGTACGTATGGGGCAGCCGCGGCCAGCTCGCCGCGGCCCTCGGCAACCTCGTCGAGAACGCCGTGAACTACTCACCGGCCCGTACGAGGGTGGGCATCGCCGCCCGCCACGTCGCGGCGCCCGCCGGCGACGTGATCGAGATAGCCGTGACCGACCAGGGCATCGGCATCCCGGACAAGGACAAGGAGCGCATCTTCGAGCGCTTCTACCGCGTCGACCCGGCCCGCTCCCGTGCCACCGGCGGCACGGGACTCGGCCTGGCCATCGTCAAGCACGTGGCCGCCTCGCACGGCGGGGAGGTCACCGTCTGGAGCACCGAGGGCCAGGGCTCCACCTTCACCCTGCGGCTGCCCGAGGCGGGCGCCGTGCGGGACCGCCGGACCGCCTCGTCCTCCACCCCTGATCTCATGACCGAACCGCTTCCCGCCCCGGAGGTCCTTCCGTGACCCGAGTGCTCGTCGTCGAGGATGAGGAATCCTTCAGCGACGCCCTGTCGTACATGCTCCGCAAGGAGGGCTTCGAGGTCGCCGTCGCGGCGACCGGGCCCGACGGCCTCGACGAGTTCGAGCGCAACGGAGCCGACCTCGTCCTCCTCGACCTGATGCTTCCGGGTCTGCCGGGCACCGAGGTGTGCCGCCAGCTGCGCGGCCGCTCCAACGTCCCCGTGATCATGGTGACCGCCAAGGACAGCGAGATCGACAAGGTCGTCGGCCTGGAGATAGGAGCCGACGACTACGTGACCAAGCCCTTCTCCTCGCGGGAGCTGGTCGCCCGCATCCGCGCGGTGCTGCGCCGCCGCGGCGAGCCGGAGGAGGTCACCCCGGCGGCCCTGGAGGCCGGCCCGGTCCGCATGGACGTCGACCGCCACGTGGTCACGGTCGCCGGCGGAAAGGTCGACCTGCCGCTGAAGGAGTTCGACCTCCTGGAGATGCTGCTGCGCAACGCGGGCCGCGTGCTGACCCGTATGCAGCTGATCGACCGGGTCTGGGGCGCGGACTACGTCGGCGACACCAAGACCCTCGACGTCCACGTGAAGCGCCTCCGCGCCAAGATCGAGCCGGACCCGGGCGCGCCTCGGTACCTGGTGACGGTGCGCGGTCTCGGGTACAAGTTCGAGCCGTAGACCGCCCGGGCCCGACGAGGCCGGACGGAAAGAGAACCGTAGACGTGGATACGCCGAAGGGGCGCCCCCAGCCGGGGGCGCCCCTTCGCGTGTGGCTCAGTGACCGGCGGTCGTCGGCTCGCCCGAGGCCGGGGTCTCCGTGCCGTGCTCGGCGCCGTGGGACGCCTCGGCCGACGGGGACGCCGTGGCGCTCGGCTCGGCCGGCGGGGCCGCCGGGACGACCGTGGGGCCGAAGTCCTTGAAGTAGCTCTTCGACGGGACGACGAAGGCGCTCAGGCTCACGTCGCCGGTCTTGCTCAGCTTGAAGACGATCTTCTGCGCGTCGCCGTCACGGGCGGCCTCGGAGCCGTTCTCGATCATGGCGGAGGCGTTGCCCTCGCCGCCGATGACGACGGAGCCCAGGGCCGGGACGACGATCGGGCCGGTGCCCTCGGCCGCCTTCAGCTTCACGACGGCCGCCGTGCCGGGCAGGCGGATCGCGTCGATGGTCTGCGGCGTGCGGCCGTTGTTGAAGACGGTGGCCGAGACGGCGGCCGGGCCCTTGGTGCCGGGCAGCGGCTGGGTGATGACCAGCGCGTTCTGGATCTTGACGTCGTCGACCGTGACGGCGGCGTTGTCCGGCCGGACCTGGAGGGTCTGCGCGTCGTTGCCCGCACCACAGGCGGAGAGCGCGGCGACGGAGAACACGATGGCGGTGGCGGCGAGGGCGCCGCGTCGAAGGCTGCGGCTCACGGCGGCGGCATCTCCTAGGACGTACGGACGGGCGTGGGAACTAAGGGACAGCTAAAGGTGTGTCAGCGCGCTTAGGTTACCGAGCCTCACTCCGCGTCCCGCACCCGACCCGCCCCTAACCGGTCACCACCGTCCCCGGGCTCGGCCGCGCCGAGTCTCATGCCGTCCGGGGCGCACGCCGCCGCGCGCTTCCGCTCGCGCTCTTCGGGCGTCACCCCGCGTGGCCGGATCACGACCCATTGACCTGCTGTTCACATAACCGCCTTGATCAATTCGACGCCGCCCGCGCATTCCGCCGAGCCGCCCTCCGGAAAATCCCGCACCGATGTCGGTTGATGTCCACTTGATGTCCACTGATCAATTTCGGGAATCACCCCGGCGTGCATCCGTACGGGTGGCCGATCCTCGAACGGAGTAGGCGAAGAAGGCCGCTCCGAACCAGACAAAACGGGACATCGCCCCTCGCTCGGAGGCCTCCGGGCGTGTGTAACGCGCGCGTTTCTCTCCGTCCACGCAGCCGCTCCGACCTGCGAATACCGCCTTCCGGAAGCCCTCCGCAGCACGTTCGTGTCACCGTTGTCAAGCCCCGAGATATGCCCTGACCTGCGAAAACGCCATTCAGAAGAAGCCGAATCCGTGTTACCCTGGATAGCCACGGAAGGGGTACCTGTCACATGACGTTCAAGGTTGGCGACACCGTGGTCTATCCCCATCACGGGGCCGCGCTGATCGAGGCCATCGAAACTCGCCAGATCAAAGGCGTGGACAAGACCTACTTGGTGCTCAAGGTCGCGCAGGGCGACCTGACGGTTCGTGTGCCGGCGGACAATGCGGAGTTCGTCGGTGTTCGCGATGTGGTCGGTCAGGACGGGCTGGACCGGGTCTTCGAGGTGCTGCGCGCACCGTACGCCGAAGAGCCGACGAACTGGTCCCGTCGCTACAAGGCAAATCTCGAGAAGCTCGCCTCCGGCGATGTCATCAAGGTCGCCGAAGTGGTGCGCGACCTGTGGCGTCGTGAGCGCGAGCGCGGACTGTCCGCAGGCGAGAAGCGCATGCTTGCCAAGGCTCGGCAGATCCTGGTCAGCGAGCTGGCCCTCGCGGAGAACACGAACGAGGACAAGGCCGAGGCGCTCCTCGACGAGGTCCTCGCGTCCTGAGCGGCGTTCCCAAGTGAAGCAGTGAAGCGATGCCGCGGTGCCCGCTGGCGTGCTGTGATCCACACAGTGCTGCCGTCGGGCGCTGCGGCATATTCGCTGGGCGGCACGTGCACCGAGCGGCATGTGCACCCGAGCGGCTCGGTCGCCGAGCGGCGTGTCCGCTGGTGAGCTTGAGCGCGTCGCGTAGCTGTGTTCACCCAGGCGCGTTCGCGTACGTTTGCGGAGCGTACGCGTCACCGCACCGCTGAAGTAACCCGCACCCCCTGAACTTCTCTACGCCCGAACCCCTGTGCCCACGCGGCCACGCCTCGACCGTCGTCACGGAAAGGGCCCGGTCAAGGCGGTGCGTCCGGCACGGTGAGGCCATACCCATGTCGGCCGCGGAAACAAACCTGCCGGAGTGCAACCGATGTCAGACGAAGTGCGTCCCCGTCGTACCGCCGTGGTGATCCCGGCCGCAGGGCGGGGCGTACGCCTCGGCCCGGGCGCCCCCAAGGCGCTCCGCGCGCTGAACGGCACCCCCATGCTCATCCACGCCGTCCGCGCGATGGCCGCCTCCCGCGCGGTCTCGCTCGTGGTCGTGGTCGCGCCCAGCGACGGCGCCGCCGAGGTCAAGAACCTCCTCGACGCCCACGCCCTGCCCGAGCGGACCGACTACCTCGTCGTCCCCGGCGGCGACACCCGCCAGGAGTCCGTCCACCTCGGCCTCAAGGCGCTCCCCGAGGGCGTCACCACCGTCCTCGTCCACGACGCGGCCCGCCCCCTGGTCCCCGTCGAGACCGTGGACGCCGTCATCGAGGCCGTACGGGACGGGGCCGTCGCCGTCGTCCCCGCGCTGCCCGTCGCCGACACCGTCAAGGAGGTCGAGCCGGCCGAGAAGCCCGGCGACCCCGAGCAGGTCGTCGCCACCCCGGTCCGCGCCCGCCTCCGCGCCGTCCAGACCCCGCAGGGCTTCGACCACGACACCCTGGTCAACGCCCACGCCACCGTCGCCCTCACCGGCGAGGGCGCCACCGACGACGCCGGCATGGTCGAGAAGCTCGGCGCGCCCGTCGTCGTCGTGCCCGGCCACGAAGAGGCCTTCAAGGTGACCCGACCCCTCGACCTCGTCCTCGCCGAGGCCGTACTCGCCCGCAGGAGGGCCAACGATGGCTTCTGACCTCTCCCGAGTTCTCGGCTCCGCTCGAACAGGGGGCACCCCCATCCTGATCCCCCGTACCGGCATCGGCACCGACGTCCACGCCTTCGAGAAGGGCCGCGAACTCTGGTGCGCGGGACTCCTGTGGGAAGGCCCCGACAGCGACGGGTACGGGCTCGCCGGCCACTCCGACGGTGACGTGGCCGCCCACGCCGCCTGCGACGCGCTCTTCTCCGCCGCCGGGATCGGCGACCTCGGCGCCCACTTCGGCACCTCGCGCCCCGAGTGGTCCGGCGCCTCCGGCGTCACCCTGCTCGCCGAGGCCGCGCGGATCGTCCGCGCCGAGGGGTACGAGATCGGGAACATCGCCGTGCAGGTCGTCGGCGTCCGCCCCAAGGTCGGCAAGCGGCGCGACGAGGCGCAGAAGGCGCTGAGCGAGGCGGCGGGCGCCCCCGTCTCCGTCTCCGGCACCACCACGGACGGGCTCGGCCTCACCGGTCGTGCCGAGGGTCTCGCCGCCCTCGCGACCGCCCTCGTGTACCCGGTAACCCGCGATTGAGCCCCTGCGGCGGTGAAAAACGTCATCGGTGACCCCGATCAGGTATCGGGGCACTACCACACGCCCACTACCCTGGAGTGGTGACTATTCGCCTGTACGACACCAGCGCCCGGCAGATCCGTGACTTCACCCCGCTCACGCCGGGCTCCGTCTCGATCTACCTCTGTGGTGCCACCGTGCAGGCGGCCCCGCACATCGGCCACATCCGGTCGGGGCTGAACTTCGACATCATGCGCCGCTGGTTCGCGTACCGCGGCTACGACGTCACGTTCATCCGCAACGTCACCGACATCGACGACAAGATCATCAGGAAGGGCTCCGAGCAGGGCCGCCCCTGGTGGTCCATCGGCTACGAGAACGAGCGGGCCTTCAACGACGGCTACCACGCCCTCGGTTGCCTGCCGCCGACGTACGAGCCCCGCGCCACCGGTCACGTCCCCGAGATGATCGAGATGATGCAGGGTCTGATCGAGCGCGGCCACGCGTACGAGGCGGACGGCAGCGTCTACTTCGACGTGCGCTCCTTCCCGGGCTACCTGGAGCTGTCCAACCAGGACCTCGACGACCTCCGCCAGCCCGACGAGGGCGTCTCCGGCAAGCGCGACCCGCGTGACTTCGCCATGTGGAAGGCGACCAAGCCGGGCGAGCCCGACTGGGAGACCCCGTGGGGCCGCGGCCGTCCCGGCTGGCACCTGGAGTGCTCGGCCATGGCCCACAAGTACCTGGGTTCCGCCTTCGACATCCACGGCGGCGGCCTCGACCTGATCTTCCCGCACCACGAGAACGAGATCGCCCAGGCCAAGGCCTTCGGCGACGAGTTCGCCCAGTACTGGGTGCACAACGCCTGGGTCACCATGAGCGGCGAGAAGATGTCGAAGTCGCTCGGCAACAGCGTGCTGGTGTCCGAGATGGTGAAGAACTGGCGTCCCATCGTCCTGCGCTACTACCTGGGCACCCCGCACTACCGCTCGATGATCGAGTACAGCGAGGAGTCCCTGCGCGAGGCCGAGTCGGCCTTCGCCCGCATCGAGGGCTTCGTCCAGCGCGCCACCGAGAAGGCGGGGACGACCGTCGCTCCCGCCGCCGAGGTGCCGCCGGCCTTCGCCGAGGCCATGGACGACGACCTGGGCGTGCCGCACGCGCTGGCGATCATCCACACCACCGTCCGCCAGGGCAACAGCGCCCTCGCCGCGGACGACAAGGACGAGGCCATCGCCCGCCTCGCCGAGGTCCGCGCCATGCTCGGCGTCCTCGGCCTGGACCCGCTCGACCCGCACTGGGCCGAGGAGTCCGGTGGCGGCGAGGAGCTCCACGGCGTCGTCGACACCCTCGTGCGCCTCGTGCTCCAGCAGCGCGAATCGGCGCGCGAGCGCAAGGACTGGGCGACCGCGGACGCGATCCGCGACCAGCTGTCCCAGTCCGGCCTCGCCATCGAGGACAGCCCCGACGGCCCCCGCTGGACGCTGGGCAACCGTTAGAAGACGTGCCGCTCGGGCCTCCGGGCGGCACACTTCAGTTACAGACCTATGTACGCAACACCGAGGATTAGGTAGTCATGGCCGGGAACAGCCAGCGCAGGAACCGTCGCACGTCCAACAAGAAGGGTGCGACGGTCGGCAGCGGTGGCCAGCGGCGCAAGGGCCTCGAAGGCAGGGGCCCGACGCCCAAGGCCGAGGACCGCAAGGGCCACAAGGCGTACCGCGTGTCCAACGCCATGGCCCGGAACGCGGCCAAGCGCAAGCCCGTCGTTCGCCGTGGCGGCAAGGGCCAGTCCGAGATGGTCGTCGGCCGCAACCCGGTCTTCGAGGCGCTGCGCGACGGCGTGCCCGCCACGACCCTGTACGTCCAGCAGTTCATCGACAACGACGAGCGCGTGCGCGAGGCCCTGAACCTCGCCACCGGCCGCGGCAACATCAACATCATGGAGGCGCCGCGCCCCGAGCTCGACCGGATGACGAACGGCCTCAACCACCAGGGCCTCGTCCTCCAGGTCCCGCCGTACGAGTACGCGCACCCCGAGGACCTCGCCGAGGCCGCCTACGACGACCACGACCAGCCGCTGATCGTCGCCCTCGACGGCGTCACCGACCCGCGCAACCTCGGCGCCGTCGTCCGCTCCGTCTCCGCCTTCGGCGGCCACGGCGTCGTCGTCCCCGAGCGCCGCGCCGCCGGCATGACCGCCGGCGCCTGGAAGACCTCGGCCGGCACCGCCGCCCGCACCCCGGTCGCCCGCGCCACCAACCTGACCCGCTGCCTCGAGCAGTACCAGAAGGCCGGCCTCACCGTCGTCGGCCTCGCCGCCGACGGCGACCGCGACGTCCACGAGCTGGAGGAGCTGGGCGGCCCGGTCGTCATCGTCGTCGGCTCCGAGGGCAAGGGCCTCTCCCGCCTCGTCGGCGAGACCTGCGACTTCCTCGTCCGCATCCCGATGCCGGGCGGCGCCGAGTCCCTCAACGCCGGCGTTGCCGCGGGCGTCGTCCTCTACGAGGCGGCCCGCCGCCGCATGGGCTGACCCGAACGAGGGAACCACCCCGGCCGTGATCTTGACGGGCCTCGGACATTTGGCAACCGTCAAGGCAGTGTCCTAACCGCACATCACTCGGTTAGATGAGTGTGGACACCAGAACGCCCCGGCCGGGGTTCGACGATCAGCCCGCGCTGAGCATGGTCAAAGTGGATTCCGATCCCGCCCAGGTGATCGTGAACCACGCCAGCTTCCGTGTGCGGCTCGCGCCGGCCCCCCAGCCGAAGTTCGCGGCCCGTACCGCCGCCCTGTCCGGAGTGGGCGCGGGTGGGCCGCGTCGTCGCCCCGTCGTGTGGACCGGGAAGTCCGCGCCGGGCGCGACCGGCCTGCTGCAGGCCGTGCGTGAGTCGTCCGTCTCCACGCTCGAACCCGTCGGACACGGCGGGCACGGCGTCGGCGACACCCAGGCCATCCCGCGCGTCGACACCACCATGCCGACCCCGGTGGTGCCCGCCGAGGCCGCGCCGCTGCTGCCGCCGATGCGCCGCGCCGAGAGCGCCTACGACGAGGTGTACGAGCTCGGGCCCGAGCCCGGTGAGACGTACGAGCACGACGGGCCGGGCGCCCGGGCCGGGCAGCGGCACGGCCAGGACAACGTCCGGCACGCCTACTACCCCGGCCGCCGGATGAACCTCGGCGTGGTGCTCCTCCCGCTCCGCGTCTTCCTCGGCTTCATCTCCATCTACGCGGGCATGGGCAAGCTCTGCGACCCCGTCTACTTCGACGGCGGCGAGCGCGGCTCCATGGTGAAGTGGCTCAACTCCCTCCACCCCTGGGCCCTCGCCGAACCGCTGCGCGACTTCGCCCTCCAGCACCCCGTCGGCGCCGGGCTCACCGTCGCCTTCCTCCAGGTCGTCGTCGGCGTCCTCACCGTCCTCGGACTCTGGCAGCGCGTCGCCGCCGTCGTCGGCGGACTGCTCTCGGCCGCCCTCCTCCTGACCGTCAGCTGGAAGACCGTCCCGGTCTACGACTCCGCCGACATCATCTACCTGGCCGCCTGGTCCCCGCTGATCATCGCGGGCGCCCCCGTCTACTCCCTCGACGGCCGCCTCGCGAGCGAGGCCTGGCGCACCCTCGGCCCCCGCGCCGAACTCTGGGACCTCCGCCGCCGCGTCACCCGGCGCAGCACCCTCCTCGCCGCCGTCGTCGTCGGCCTCACCCTCCTCGTCGGCTCCGTCCTCGGCGGCGCCGTCCGCTCCACCGAGATGGTCACCGTCCCGGGCCCCAACGACGACCCGATCAACCACCTCCCCGGCCAGCCGCTCCCCCAGGAGCCGACGCGCACCCCGTCGAAGTCCGCGTCCAAGGCGCCCGAGCCCGCCGCGACCACCGAGGCCCCCGCGCGCAGCGAGGAGACCGAGGAGGCCGCCCGGCCCACCGAGACGACCCGCGAGGCCACCCGGAGCCAGGAGCAGCGGCCGACCGCCACCCAGGGCGCCGGCACGGGCGGCAGCCGTACGCCGACGCAGTCGAAGCCGGCGCCCCCGCCGTCCACCAGCGACACCCCGTCCACCAGCGGCGGCACCACGAGCGGCGGCTCCACCGGCTCCACCAGCACCCCGTCCGAGAGCGGCTCGACCTCGGGCGGCGCGCAGAACCCGATCGGCGGCCTGCTGGGCTGACGCGGCGTAAGGACGAGGGCGGCACCGCATCCACGCGGTGCCGCCCTTTTCGTACGTGCTGCTGTCAGGACCTCTGGGCGGCCAGCTCCTTCGCCGCCTCCGTGAGGTCCTTCGCGGTGTCGATGGCCCTCCAGTAGGCGCCGTGGGGCAGCGGGAAGCCCGCCAGGCGCCGTTCGCGGGCGAGGCGGGGGAAGGTGGTCCGCTCGTGGTCGCCGAGGTCCGGGAGGAGCTCCGTGAAGGCCGCGGCGAAGACGTACACGCCGGCGTTGATGAGGAACGGCGACGGCGGCGCCTCGATGAAGTCGGTGACGTTCCCGAAGGTGTCGGTCTCGACGGCGCCCCACGGGATCCGGGGGCGGGCCAGGGCGAGCGTCGCGAGGGCGTCGCGCTCGGTGTGGAAGGCGGCCATCTCGCGCAGCGAGAAGCGGGTCCAGATGTCGCCGTTGGTGGCGTACCAGGGCTGGTCCGGGGCCGGCAGGTGCGAGGCGGCGTACTTGAGGCCGCCGCCGCGGCCGAGGGGCTCGGTCTCGACGACCGTCGTCACCTTCAGCGGCAGGTTCGCGGAGGCCAGCCACTCCTGGAGCACCTCGGCGAGATGGCCGCAGGAGACGACGGCGTCGGTGACGCCCTCGGCGGCCAGCCAGGACAGCTGATGGCCGATGATCGGGGTCCCGGTGCCCGGGATCTCGACCATCGGCTTGGGGCGGTCGTCGGTGTACGGGCGGAGCCGTGTGCCCTGGCCGCCCGCCAGGACCACGGCCTGCGTCGGAGAGGTGTGCATACGGGGAACGATAGGCGCCCCGTATGTCCGATGTGCGCGACGACGCTCAGCTCGCGCGCATCACGCCGGTGGCGTACGAGGTGTCGCAGACCGGGCGGGAGAAGGACTGGGCGCGGGAGGGGCCGTAGTGCTCGACGGCGGCGCGGCCGAGGGCACGGGCGATGGAGAAGCAGTGCTTCGCGAGCGAGGGCCGGTTCTCCACCTCGCGCTGGAGGTGGGTGAGGGCGGTGCCCGGGTCCTTCTCCTGAAGCTCTGCGAGGAGCTGGTCGCGGAGAATATCCTGCGGGGCACGGGACTTGGCCCGGACGGAGACGTCCGTGGAGGACGCCGTCAGCTGGGTCCCGGAGTCCTGGCCGGCCCACGGAACGGCGGACACCGCGAGCGTTCCCGAGAGCACCAGGACGACGGGCAGGACGAGGGCGAGAGAGCGGCCGATTCGGCGGGCAGTGTGCGTCACGCAGGCGAGCGTAGCGGCCGGTAGTGATATGGCGACATTTAGTCACTCTCGCGAGGGATGGTTCGAGGCGCCTTTTCGAATCCCGTGTTGACGCCGGGGTGTGCGCGGGGCCCTGAATGCCGGGGTTTTCCGGGGTACGCCCGTTGTACGCCTTGGACACGCCCGTGGTGCGCCCGTGGCGCGCCCGTCTAAACGAACGGCCCCGCGTCTGCAACAGACGCGGGGCCGTTCGGCAGTGCTCGGGAGCGGTCTCAGTCGCTGAGGCGGGCGCCCGTGGAGGTCGAGAAGACGTGCAGCTCGTCGGCGCGCGGCACGACGTGCAGCGTGGAGCCCTTGGCGGGCACGTCACGGCCGCCGACGCGGACCACCAGGTCCTTGTCCTCGCCGCCGACGCGGGTGGTGCCGTACACGAAGCCGTCCGAGCCGAGCTCCTCGACGACGTTCACGGTGACGGCCAGGCCGTCCTTCGAGGTGGCGCTCTGCACGTCGAAGTGCTCGGGGCGGACGCCGACCGTGACGGTGGTGTCGCCGGCGGCGGAGGCGGCGGCGATGGCGTCACGGGTGACCGGGACGACGCTGTTGCCGAACTTCACGCCGCCGTCGGTGATCGGGACCTCGACCAGGTTCATGGCCGGGGAGCCGATGAAGCCGGCGACGAAGAGGTTCGCGGGCTTGTCGTACATGTTGCGCGGCGAGTCGACCTGCTGGAGCAGACCGTCCTTCAGGACGGCGACGCGGTCGCCCATGGTGAGCGCCTCGGTCTGGTCGTGCGTGACGTAGACCGTGGTGATGCCCAGACGGCGCTGGAGGCCGGCGATCTGCGTACGGGTCGAGACGCGGAGCTTGGCGTCGAGGTTCGACAGCGGCTCGTCCATGAGGAAGACCTGCGGCTCGCGGACGATCGCGCGGCCCATGGCGACGCGCTGACGCTGACCGCCGGAGAGCGCCTTCGGCTTGCGGTCGAGGTACTCGGTGAGGTCGAGGATCTTCGCGGCCTCCTCGACCTTCGCGCGGATCTCCGACTTGTTGACGCCGGCGATCTTGAGCGCGAAGCCCATGTTGTCGGCGACGGTCATGTGCGGGTACAGCGCGTAGTTCTGGAACACCATCGCGATGTCCCGGTCCTTCGGCGGCAGGTGCGTGACGTCGCGGTCGCCGATGCGGATGGAGCCGGCGTTGACGTCCTCGAGACCCGCGAGCATGCGCAGGGAGGTCGACTTGCCGCAGCCCGAGGGGCCGACGAGGACGAGGAACTCGCCGTCCGCGATCTCGATGTCGAGCTGGTCGACGGAGGGCTTGGTGGCACCCGGGTAGATCCGGGTGGCCTTGTCGAACGTGACCGAAGCCATGGTGATGTGTCCCTTCACCGGCAGGAACGTGCCGGACGATCCGAGTAAAGGAAGGATTGAGGTCTAGTCCACCAGGGTGAACCGCAAGCGACGCTACCCGGCGGTGACCGATCTGTCAGTAGTCACGGGCCCGTGAGATTTCCGACCGTCGCCGGGGCCGGGTTGGTTACACTTCACTCGCTGCCGCCTTAGCTCAGTTGGCTAGAGCGCTTGACTTGTAATCTTGAGGTCGTCGGTTCGATTCCGACAGGCGGCTCTGTGGTAGCCGGAGGGCCCCGGACGCGTGACGCGTCCGGGGCCCTCCGTCGTCTCCGGGAAACCCGGATGCGGGGCCCCGGGGGGTGTGGGGTACGTTGCGCACGCGCCCAGGGGGGAGGGGTCTTTGCCTGGCGTGGCCGCGGGGGGCCGACGGCCGTCCGCGTGCTCTCCCGCGGTTTCTCCCGTGCCCGTGCGGCCCGGGAAATGCACAGAGGACTTCATTCGTGCGAAGAATCGTCGCGCTCGGGGGGACGGCCGCCCTGCTGGTGGCCGGTCTGGTGGGCGGAGCCGGTGCGGCCTCCGCCGCCGGGCAGGAAGTGGTCGAATTCGAGCTGGAGAACCGGGTGCTGCAGCCCGGTGAGGGCTGGACCGAGCTGTCCCCGAGCGGTGTCTGGGGCATCCCCGACGGCACCCTGGTCTACGCCCTGAGCAAGGCCCCGCTGACCGACCCGGCCTGGACGCAGGCGGGTCTGCCCAGCGGGATGAGCCTGGAGCCGTCCGACTCCTGCACGCCCCGCGCGGGCGTCGTCGGCGTCTACACCTGCCCGGTCAGCGAGGACAACCCGTTCCCCTCGCTGGACGTCAAGGCCGCGGCGTCGACGGCCGACGGCACCACGCTCCACTACGGGGCCGTCTACGCCCCGCGCGGCACGGACCTCGCCAAGGCCGTCAAGGACGCCCAGGTCGTCGGCAGCCTGCCGGAGGACGGCACGCACGCCGCCCGTACGGTCACGGCGAAGACGCTGGAGCACGTCTCCCAGAACAAGCTGACCCTGAACACCCCGGCCCTGCCGGCGGGCTCCACGGTCACCCAGTCCGTCACCCTGCACGCGGTGGACGCGGGCACGCTGAACCTCTCGTTCAGCCCGGCCGAGGGCATGCGGTGGTGGGAGGACGGCGAGACGCAGGTCGCCATCACCGGCGTCAGCGCCAGCTCGCCGATCGCCGAGTGCGACCACAGCACCGAGCTCGACTACGGCGGCGTGTACTGCGACATCGACCCCGGCCAGTCCGGGCCGACCGACGTCACCGTCTCGTACACCCTGAGCGCCGCCGCCACCGCCGCCGCGTGGAACATCGAGGCCTACGCCACCTACGAGGTCTACGACTTCGGCGTCGGCAACCCCGAGAAGTCCTCGACCTTCTCGATCCTCAGCTCCCGCCCGGTGCCCACGCACTACGCGATGCTCGCCCGGGACAAGAGCGGCAACCTGCTGTGGCACTACGGCACCGGCAAGGCGACGGCCCCCTTCCGGGACATGGCCGAGCACGTCGGCTACGGCTGGGGCATCTACAACTCCCTCGCCAAGCTCTCGCCGATCACCGTCGAGGCCAAGGGCGGCGGCGTCGTCGGCCGCGACTCCTCCGGTGTCCTCTGGTACTACCGGACGACGGGGAACGAGTGGCAGCCGCTCACGGCGCGCACCAAGGTCGGCGCCGGCTGGGGCATCTACAACAACCTGACGGGTGTCGGCGACGTGACGGGCGACACCCGCGCCGACCTGATCGCCCGTGACACCTCGGGCGTCCTCTGGCTGTACAAGGGCACGGGCACCACGACCGCGCCGTTCGCCACCCGTACGAAGATCGGCGCCGGCTGGGGCATCTACAACCAGCTCACCGGCGTCGGCGACTTCACCGGTGACCGCAAGGCCGACCTGATCGCCCGCGACACGGCCGGCGTCCTCTGGCTGTACAAGGGCACCGGCAACGCGACCGCGCCGTTCGCCCCCCGCGTCAAGATCGGTACGGGCTGGGGCGGTTACCCGCAGCTGACGAGCCCGGGCGACCTCACCGACGACGGCAGGGCGGACCTGGTGGCCCGCGACACGACCGGCACGTTCTGGCTGTACAAGGGCACGGGCAGCGCGACGGCCCCGTACACCACCCGCGTGAAGATCGGCACGGGCTGGGGCGACGTCCCGGGCACCTCGTACAACTACCTCTTCTGACGGTCCCTTCCGACCCTCTCGACCGGCCCGTCGGGGCCCGTCCCGGCGCAAGCTCGCCGGGGCGGGCCCCGTCGGCTTTCTCAGCGGCCGCTGAGGCGGTTCGCGAGGACGGCCACGCGGTCCGTCGTGGCCGTGTGGGTGGTGGTCTCGCGGTGGTCGGCGCCCCGGAAGGCGGCGTACATGGTCTGGACGCCGAGCCAGCGGAGGGGTTCCGGTTCCCACTTGCGGACCTTGTGGTTGACCCAGGGGAGGGAGGTGAGGTCGGTGGGGCCCGACTGGCCCGAGTCCTCCCTGATCAGGTCGCGGAGGGTGCGGGCGGCGAGGTTGGCGGTGGCGACGCCCGAGCCGACGTAGCCGCCGGCCCAGCCGAGGCCGGTGGAGCGGTCGAGGGTGACGGTGGCGCACCAGTCGCGGGGGACGCCGAGGACGCCCGACCAGGCGTGGTCGACGCGGACGCCCGCGAGCTGGGGGAAGAAGCGGATCAGGATCTCGCGGAGGGCCTCGACGGTCTGCGGCTGGGTGCGGCCGTCGTTGTCGGTCTTGGAGCCGAAGCGGTACGGGACGCCCCGGCCGCCGAGCGCGATGCGGCCGTCGGCGGTGCGCTGGGCGTACATGTAGGCGTGGGCCATGTCGCCGAGGGTCTCGCGGCCGTCCCAGCCGATGGACTCCCACTGGGCGTCGGTGAGGGGCTCGGTGGCGATCATCGAGGAGTTCATGGGGAGCCAGGTGCGGCGCTGGCCCGCGAGGGAGGCGGTGAAGCCCTCCGTGCAGCGCAGCACGTACGGGGCGCGGACCGTGCCGTACGGGGTGATGGCGTGCTTCGGCCTGATCTCCGTGACCGGCGTCGACTCGTGGATCGTGACGCCGAGCGCCTCGACGGCCGCCGCCAGGCCCTTCACCAGCTTGACCGGGTGCAGCCGGGCGCCGTGCGGGGTCCAGGAGGAGCCGACGGCTCCGGCGACGCGGATGCGCTCCGCCGTCTCCCGGGCGCCGTACAGCTCGCGGTCGGTCTCGCCGAAGGCGAGCTCGGCGGCGTGGAAGGCCTTGAGGCGGGCGAGCTGGGCGGGGGAGAGGGCCACTTCCAGGACGCCGCCGCGGTGCTGGTCGGCGTCGATCTTCTCGGTCTCGCAGACGTCGAGGACCTCGGTGACGGTGGCGTTCATGGCCTGCTGGAGGCGGATGGCGGCCTCGTGGCCGTGGAGCTTGGCGTAGCGGTCGCGGCCGGCGATGCCGTTGTAGAGCCAGCCGCCGTTGCGTCCGGAGGCGCCGTAGCCGCAGAACCTGGCTTCGAGAACGGTGATGTTGAGGAAGGGGACGGCCTTCTTCAGGTAGTAGGCGGTCCACAGTCCCGTGTAGCCGCCGCCGACGATGCAGACGTCGGCGGTCGTGTCGCCGGGGAGCGGTTCGCGGGGCGCGGGGGCGCCCTCCTGCGCGTACCAGAACGATATTCCGCCGTTGACCGTGCTCATGTGTATCCCTCTTCCGGGTGCGTGGGCGGGACGTTACCCGGGGCCTTGGTCCCCTGGATACGGGTCATTCGGCGGCGCTCTCCGTACGGGCCGCTCGTGGACGGGACCGCCCTGCCGGGCGGGGCCCCGCTGTACGAGGCGACGGAATTCTCGAAGGCGCTGCGGGCGGCCGGTGTCTAGGGTCGTGGGGTGATTCTTGATGTGCCCGCGGAACTCGTCGCGTCGCAGGTGAGGTTCAACGGTGCCGCCGGTCGGGCGTTCGTCGACGGGCTGCCCGCGCTCGCCGAGGAGTTTCTCGAACGGTGGGGGCTGCGGGTCACCGGGCCCTCGATGCACGGCGTCGCCTCGCTCGTCCTGCCCGTCGAGCGCGTCGCCGACGGCGCCCGCGCCGCCCTGAAGCTTCAGCTCGTCGACGACGAGACCGCGGGGGAGCCCCTCGGGCTGCGCGTCTGGGACGGCGGCGGCGCGGTGCGACTGCTCGACCACGACCCCGCGGCCGGGACGATGCTCCTCGAACGGCTCGACGAGGCCCGGCCGTTGTCCACCGTCGCCGACACCCGCGAGGCGCTCGGCGTCGTCGCGGACCTCCTCGCCCGGCTCGTCGCCGTCGCCGCCCCGCCCGAGGGACTCCGGACGCTCGGCGACATCGCGGCCGGGATGCTCGCCGGAGTGCCCGCGGCCGCGGCGCGGCTCGGCCCGGACGACGCCGCCCTGCTCCGGGACTGCGCGGCGGCCGTACGGGACGTGGCCGGCGAGCCGGGGGACCGGCTGCTCCACTGGGACCTGCACTTCGGGAACGTCCTGGCGGCCGAGCGGGAACCCTGGCTGGCCATCGACCCCAAGCCGCTGGCCGGCGATCCCGGCTTCGAGCTGCTCCCCGCCCTCATGGACCGCTTCGACCCGGACGACTCCCTGTGGGGGTTCGACCTGCTCGCCGAGGTCGCCGGCGACCGGCGGCGGGCCGCCGCCTGGACGCTGGGCCGCGTCCTGCAGAACGGCCTCTGGGACGTCGAGGACGGCGAGCCCGGCCTCGACCCCGAGCAGGCGGCCTTCGCGCGGATCCTGCTGGCGAGGAGGGTGTGAGCCGAGGCAGGCTTGGCCTCATGATCCGTACCGCCACGCCCGCCGACGTACCCGTCATCCACGCCCTGATCCGCGACCTCGCCGCGTACGAGAAGGCCCTCGACGAGGTCCGCGCGACGCCCGAGCAGCTTCACGAGGCCCTGTTCGGCGAGCGGCCCGCCGCCTTCGCGCACATCGCCGAGACCGAGACGGGCGAGCCCGTCGGCTTCGCCCTCTGGTTCCTCAACTTCTCCACCTGGCGCGGCGTCCACGGCATCTACCTGGAGGACCTGTACGTCCGCCCGGAGGCCCGCGGCGGTGGCCACGGCAAGGCACTCCTGCGCGAACTGGCCCGGATCTGCGTCGAGCGCGGCTACGAGCGCCTGGAGTGGTCCGTCCTCAACTGGAACCAGCCCTCCATCGACTTCTACGAGTCTCTGGGCGCCCGACCGCAGGACGAGTGGTCCGTGTACCGCCTGACCGACGGGGCCCTCGCCGAGCTCGGCGCGGCGACGGTGTAGGAAGGGTGCATGAACACGGACATTGAGCAGCGGTTCCAGCGGATCACCGCCTTCATCGAGGCGCGGCTGACCCCGCTCTTCGACCCCGCCAACGGGAGCGACCACGGCTTCGGCATGGACGACACGTCGCGGGCCCTGCGCGCCCTGCGCTACACCGTGCAGGCCGCGTCGGCGGTGAACGGGCTCGTGGAGAAGCGGGAGACGGCGCCGGAGCTGCGGCAGGTCGTCGACCAGGCGCTGGAGCACAACTGGGACGTGCTGCGCTCCATCGCCCGGATGTGGGAGGACCACCCCGACTTCACGAAGGAGTTCAAGGCGCACTCCTGGGACGTTCTCGGGGTCTGACCCTCACGGGACGAGCACCACCTTGCCCGTCGTGCCCCGGTTCTCCAGGGCACGGTGGGCCTCCGCCGCCTCCGCGAGGGGGAAGCGGTGGACCGCGGGGCGGAGGGTCCCGGTGGACGCGGCGTCCAGCGCGGCGAGTTCGAGCGTACGGATGTCGCCGCCCGCCTTCTGGATCATGACGGGTCCCAGGACGGACTCCGAGGTGATCCCGCGGGCGGTGAGCTCCTCCTCGGTGAAGGTGAGCGGTTCGCCGTCGTGGAGTCCGGCGCCGGACCAGCCGAAGACCAGATGCTGTCCGCCCTTGCCGAGCAGGTCGACGGCGGCGCGGCCGGTGTCGCCGCCGACGGAGTCGAAGACGACGGTGGCCTCGCGGCCCAGCGCGTCCAGGTACGCGCGGACCTCCTCCGGCCAGTCCGGCCGCTTGTAGTCGACGGCCAGGTCGGCGCCGTTCGCCTCGACGAGGGCGGTCTTCACGGGGCCGCCGGCGAGGCCGACGACGGTCGCTCCGGCGTTCTTCGCGTACTGGACGAGCAGCGTGCCGATGCCGCCGGCGGCGGCCGGGACGATCGCGACGGAGTCGGGCCCGAGCTCGGTGAAGCCCAGGATGCCGAGGGTCGTGCGGCCGGTGCCGATCATGGCGACCGCCTCCGCCTCGCCGAGGTGGTCGGGCAGGGCGTGGAGGCGGGCGGCGTCGGTGACGGCGAGTTCGGCGTAGCCGCCGGGGCTCATGCCGAGGTGGGCGACGACCCGCCGGCCGAGCCAGGCGGGGTCGGTGCCCTCGCCGAGGGCGTCGACGGTGCCGGCGACCTCGCGGCCGGGGATCGTGGGGAGCGCGGCGGGCGCGGGGAAGGGGCCGGTGGCGCCCTCGCGGAGCGCGGTGTCGAGGAGGTGCACGCCGGCCGCCGCGACCCGGACGCGGACCTGGCCGGGGCCCGGCACGGGGTCGGGCGTCTCCTCGTAGGTGAGGTTCTCGGCGGGGCCGAAGGCGTGGAGGCGGATGGCGTGCATGACGGTTCCCCTGTCGTCGTGGGCGCGTGTGTACGGACGGTGGGACCAGCCTCGGACCTCAAGCGCGCTTGAGGTCAAGGGGGTGTGGGTGGGAGCGCCTCAGGCGCGCTTGAGGTCCAGGTGGTCCAGGCGGTCCAGGTGGTCCGCTCGCAGCGCCAGCGACACCGCCTCGACCGCGCTCGTGAACGACACCTCCGCCAGCACGCCAGGCGCCGCCACCTGGTCGCCCACCAGGTACACCCCGTCGCCCCGGTCGACGGCCGGCCGGTCGCGCCAGGTCGTGCCCGGCCGGTCCACCGCTCCCGTACGGCCCTGGGACACGGACTCCCGCCGCCACACCGTCCGCTCGCGCCAGCCAGGGAAACCGAGGTCGAGCAGCCGCTCGCCGTGGGCGACGCCGTCCGCCTTCGACGCCTCGGGCCCGATCGGCAGCTGCGCCTGGATCAGCTGCTGCCCGGCCGGCGCCAGCGAGGGGTCCTGCGCCGTGTACCGCTCGATCCAGCCGGGCGCGTCCAGGTCGGAGATCACGAACGGATCGCCCTTCCGGGTCCGCAGCGCCAGGTCGAACAGGACCGTACGGCCGCTCTCCCAGGCCAGCGACGGGTCGTCGAGGAGCCGGGCGGCGGCGGGCAGGGCGGTCGCGACGATCACGGGCCCGCCGCCGAGCGGCAGGGCGTCGACCCGGGACGAGGTCTCGATCCGTACGCCGAGCTCACGCGCGCGCGTGGCCATCCGCTCGATCAGCTCGCCCCAGCCGCCCCGGACGTAGTGCGCCTCGGGCGGCAGGGCGGTGGCCCGGTGCAGCCGCTCCTGCACGAAGCGGGCGGAGAGGGAGCCCGGGTCGTGGTGGAAGAGCGCGACCCCGCTGTACGAGGCGGCCACGCGCGCGGTGCGCTCGCCCGCGAGGCCGGTGACCCAGGTGCGGAAGTCGAGGTCGACGGGCGCCTGTTCGGGGGTGCGGCGGGCCTGACGGAAGAGGCTCAGCGGCGGGGTGCGGCGGACGGCGCCGTCGCGGTGGACGCGGAAACGGAGGGCCTCGGAGGGCGGCAGCGCGGCGAGGGGGCCGATGAGGCCGCGCTGCCTGAGCCAGGTCCAGTGGGGGCCGCCGTCGTAGAGGGCGTGCGGGCCCTCGTTGGTGCGGTACGGGCCGTCGGCGGTGCGGCCGCGGCCGCCGAGCGTCCGGTGCGCCTCGTGGAGGGTCACCTCGGTGCCGGCCTCGGCGGCCGTGATGGCGGCGGTCAGTCCGGCGAAGCCGCCGCCGATGATCGTGAGCTTGCGCATGGGTTCGTCTCCCTCGATTCGGTCCTCGTACGGGGGACGGGGGGAGGGGGCGGGGATGTGACATCGGGGGCGTTGTCAGTGGCGTAGGTCACGATGGGGTGCATGGATCGGAAGAAGAAGGTGGCGGGGGCGCGGCGGCCGGAGGTGCGGCTGCCTCCGCTCGAGGCGTACGGGGGCGGGCTCGACCCCGACGGGGACTACGACGGCCTCGAACTCGCCGGGCTCGACCTGACGGGCCAGTCGGGCGAGGGGGCCCGGTTCCTGGACTGCGCGCTGCGCGAGTGCGGGCTTGACGGGGCGCGGCTCACGGCGGCGCGGTTCCTGGACTCGGTGCTCACGGGGGTACGGGGGGTGGGCACGGAGCTCGCCGGGGCGCAACTGCGGGACGTGGAGCTCGTGGAGGCGCGGCTCGGCGGCACGCAGCTGCACGGGGCGGTCCTGGAGAGGGTCCTCGTCCGGGGCGGGAAGATCGACTACCTGAACCTGCGGGCGGCGAAGCTGAAGGACGTCGTCTTCGAGGGCTGCGTGTTGAGCGAACCGGACTTCGGGGGCGCGGCACTTGAGCGCGTCGAGTTCGTGGACTGCGCGCTCACGGGAGCGGACTTCACGGGGGCGCGCCTGAAGGACGTGGACCTGCGGGGTGCGCAGCGGCTGGAGATCGCGGGGGGTGTGGACTCGCTGTCGGGCGCGGTGATCTCCACGGGGCAGCTGCTGGACTTGGCGCCGGTGCTGGCGGCGCGGCTGGGGGTACGGGTGGAGGACTGAGGCGCGGGCCCTCGCGCGGCTGGGCGGTGCGCCGGCCGGCCCCCGTGCGGGGCCCGCGCCCGGGCGGGCGGTGCGCACCGCCGTGTGGGCAATCGTCCCGCAGGGCGGGACGGGTGGGCACACGGGACGGCGCCCTTAGCGGCGCCTCCGCGTTCCGAGCCTGGACCCGCACCACCTGTGCGCCGTCACCAGGGGTGCGGGTTCAGGCGCGGGAGCCTCTGGCGCCGGGGCAAGGGCGACGTTCCGTTGTGCCCACCCTCCCCCAAGCTCTCGGCTTCGCTCGAGCAGGGGGGACCCCCATCGCCCCGGCGGAACGCATGCCCACAACGGGCGGAACGCCTGCCCACAACGGGCGCGTCGGTTCCTACGGCACTCGGGGGAAGCGGGACTGGAGCGTCCAGATCGTCGGGTTGTCCGCCAGGCCCTCGTGCATGTCCGTGAGGTCCGCGATCAGGTCATGCAGAAAGTCCCGCGCCTCCCGCCGCAGCTCCGCGTGGTTGAACGTCACCGGCGGCTCGTCCCCCGGCATCCAGTCCGCCTCCACGTCCACCCACCCGAAACGGCGCTCGAAGAGCATCCGGTCCGTGGACTCCGTGAAGTCCAGCTCCGCGTACTGCGGCTGCGCCGCACGGCTGCCCCGCGGGTCCTGGTCCAGCTGCTCGACGATGTCGCACAGCGCCCACGCGAAGTCGAGCACCGGCACCCATCCCCAGGCTGTGGACACCTCGCGGTCCGCCTCGGTGTCGGCGAGGTACACGTCCCCGCAGAAGAGGTCGTGGCGCAGCGCGTGGACGTCCGCGCGCCGGTAGTCGGTCTGCGGGGGGTCGGGGAAGCGACGCGAGAGGGAGTAGCCGATGTCGAGCACGGGACCGATGGTGTCACGGCACCGGCCCGCTCCCGCACGCGCCGGCCGCCAGGCCCCCGTCCCGTACGCGCACCGCGCCGCCCCCGCCCCCGTCCACCACGCGCGCCGCACGGCCTCACGGTGCCAGCCCCGCCTCGTACGCCGCGATCACCAGCTGCACCCTGTCCCGGGCGTGCAGTTTCGAGAAGAGGCGGGCCACGTGGGCCTTGGCCGTGGCCGCGCTGATGTGGAGCCGTTCCGCGATCTCGCCGTTCGACAGGCCCCGGCCGACCAGCGCGAGGACCTCCCGCTCGCGGTCGGTGACCCCTTCCAGCCCACGGGGCGGCCGGCGCGCCGGCTCCGGGCGGGCCGCGAACTCCCCGATCAGCCGGCGCGTCACCCCCGGCGCGATCAGCGCGTCGCCCGCGGCCACCACCCGGATCGCGGCCAGGATGTCGTCCAGCGCCATGTCCTTCACCAGGAAACCGCTCGCGCCCGAGCGCAGCGCCCCGTACACGTACTCGTCGTCGTCGAAGGTCGTCAGGACCAGGACCCGCGGCGCGCCCGGGCCCGCCGTCACGAGCCGGGTGGCCTCGATGCCGTCCATGCCCGGCATCCGGACGTCCATCACCACGACGTTCGGGCCCAGCTCCCGCGCCAGGGCCACCGCCTCCGTCCCCGTACCCGCCTCGCCGACGACCGCGAGGTCGGGGCTGTCGGCCATCAGGACGCGCAGCCCCGCCCGTACCAGCGGCTGGTCGTCGACGAGCAGGACACGGATCGTGTCGGTCATGCCGCGTTTCCTTCCCGGGACTGGGAGGCGGCGGCCGGCAGCGGCAGCACCGCGGTCACGTGGAACCCGCCGCCCGGTCGCGGCCCCGCCGTGAGGCTGCCGCCCAGCAGCTCGGCGCGCTCGTGCATCCCGACCAGGCCGTACCCGCCCACGCCGTCCCCACCGGGCGCCCCGCGCCCCTCGTCGGCGATCTCGACGAGCAGCGTGTCCGTGCGCCGTTCCACCGTCACCCGGCAGGCCGCGGTGGCCGCGTGGCGGACGACGTTGGTCAGCGACTCCTGCACGATCCGGTACGCGGCCAGGTCGACCTCCGCCGGCAGCGCGCCGTCCGGGTTCCCGAGCCGCCGCAGCTCGACCCGTACCCCCGCGTCCGCCGTCGACGCCGCCAGCCGTTCCAGGTCGGCGAGGCCCGGTGCCGGGTCCCGCGGCGCCGGACGGCCGTCGGCGGCCGCGCCCCGCAGCGCGCCCAGGGTGCGGCGCAGACCGGCGAGGGTCTCCCGGCTCGTGGCCTCGATGGTGGCGAGCGCGTTGCGGGCCTCGGCGGGCTGGGTCTCGATGACCCGGCGGCCCACGCCCGCCTGGATGGCGATGACGCCGATGCTGTGCGCGACGACGTCGTGCAGCTCGCGGGCGATCCGGAGCCGCTCGGCCGCGACGGCCTCGGCGGCCGTCGCCGCCCGCAACTCCGCGGCATGGCTGCGCCGTTCGCGTACCGACCGGCCGAGGAGGCAGGCGGTCAGCAGGGCGAGCGCGAGGGCCGTGACCGTGCTGACGAAGACGTCCTGCCCGGAGGTCGTGTACGTCGCGGCCGCGACCTGCACCGTGAGCGCGCCGAGCGCCGCCGGCAGCAGGCCCCGGAGCGGGCGCACGGCGGCGATCCGGCCCACGAGCGCGTCGGCGGCGAGCACCGGGAGGTAGAGCAAGACGGCGTCGGGGCGCGCGGTCGCCGCCGCGAACAGCCCGGCGAGCAGCAGTCCGAGGGCCGCGAGCGGGTTGCGTCGCGCCAGGGGCAGGGTGAGGCCGACCGTGACGGCGGTGAGGAAGAGCCGCAGCTCCGTGGAGCGGTACGGGCCGGTCCGAGTGGCGTTCAGGAGCAGGAACGGCTGGGCGACGGCCGCGCCCCAGGCGAGGGCCGCCGGTACCCGCCCCTGGGGCGGGCGGTCGGTCGTGGTGGCGGGCATGATCGTGATCGTAGGCGCGGCCGCCCGCCGGGGCATCGGCCCGCGGGCGTACGCCCCCGGGCCACCCCGGGGCGCCGGTTGTGGCCGCCGAGCCGATGCGCCGGGGGGTACGGGCCCGCGACCGTGGGGCGCGTGATCGAAGTCGACGAACTGACCAAGCACTACGACCGCCGGGCCCGCCCCGCCGTGGACCGCCTCGGCTTCGTCGTGAAGCCCGGCCGGGTCACCGGGTTCCTCGGGCCCAACGGCGCCGGCAAGTCCACGACCCTGCGCCTGATCCTCGGGCTGAACGAGCCGACCTCCGGCACCGCCACCGTCGGCGGGCTGCGGTTCCGGGAGTTGCCGCGCGGGCTGCGGCACGTCGGGGCGCTGCTCGACGCGCACGACGTGCACGGCGGCCGGACCGCCGAGGCCCACCTCGCCGCGCTCGCCCGCACCAACGGCATCCCCCGCCGCCGGGCCGCCGAGGTCCTGGAGGAGGTCGGTCTCGCGGGAGCCGCCCGGCGGCGGATCGGCGGCTACTCGCTCGGCATGAAGCAGCGCCTCGGCATCGCAGCCGCCCTGCTCGGCGACCCTCCCGTGCTGCTCTTCGACGAGCCGGTCAACGGCCTCGACCCGGAGGGCGTGCTGTGGGCGCGGGGGCTGTTCCGGCGGCTCGCCGCCGAGGGCCGCACGGTGTTCGTCTCCAGCCATCTGATGAGCGAGATGGAGCACACCGCCGACGACCTCGTCGTCATCGGCCGCGGCCGTCTGATCGCCGCCGAGAGCGTGGCCGAGTTCGCCGCGCGCGGCACCCGCCGGAGCGTGACGGTACGGCCGGCCGCCCCGGGTCTCGCCGACGTGCTGAGGGCCGACGGCGCCACCGTACGGGAAGAGGAGGGACGCCTTGTCGTCACCGGCACCGACGCCGGCCGCATCGGCCTCCTGGCCCACCGCCACGGCGTGCCGCTCGCCGAACTGACCCCGCGCGCCTCCCTCGAAGAGGCGTTCATGGAGCTCACCGCCGACAGTGTGGAGTACCGCTGATGCCCGCCACCGCCCGCTTCCGTGACCTCCTCGCCGCCGAGTGGCTCAAGCTGTGGTCCCTGCGCTCCACCCCCTGGGCCTTCGCCGTCGGCGCGGTCGCCGTCCTCGGCGTCAACCTCAACGCGACCCTCGCCGACTACCGCAACTACCCGAACTACCCGGACGGCATCAAGGAGCTCTTCGTGCCGATCTGGGCGATGCGGGACGCGTTCACGCTCGGCGGGGCCATGGTGTTCACCCTCGCGACCGGCTCCATCGGCGCGCTGGTGATCGTCGGCGAGTACGGCACGGGCCAGATCCGTACGACCTTCGCGGCCGTCCCGGCCCGCCGGGCCGTCGTCGCCGCGAAGACCCTGGTCCTCGCGGCCGTGATGCTGGTGTACGGCGCGCTGGTCGCCGCGGTCTCGTTCGCCGCCACGCAGGCCGTGCTCGACGGCCGGGGCGTCGGCATGGGGATCGGCGACGAGGGCGCGCTGCGGGCCGTCGCCGCGTCGGCGCTCCTCGCGCCGGTCTGCGCGCTCGCCGGTTTCGGTCTCGGGGCGCTGCTGCGGCACACGGCGACGACGATCGTCTCCCTCACCGGGGTGCTGCTCCTGCTGCCGGCCCTGATGGACGAGCGCAACCGCTGGGGCGCGACGTTTCTGCACGCCCTGCCGCAGGGCGCGTGGAGGCGGCTGACGGAGGTGGGGGTGTCGCCGGTGCCGGTGGACCATCCGTGGACCGCGGGCGGGGCGTGGACGGTGTACGCGGCCTGGGCGTTGGGCGCGGTGGCGATGGCCTTCCTCGCCGTCCACCGCCGGGACGCGTGAACGGCCCTTCTGGTTGCCTGACGTGACGGATCGTCGTCTCGGATGCGGGGCCGGGGGGAAGCGGGACGTTCCTGGGACGGCCGGGACGCGGGATCCGTGGGGACGGAACCTAGGTTCGAGGGGTTCCCGCGCTTTCCGTACCCTGGAGCAAGGAGTCCGATGGCCGACGAAATGGTGCTGCGCGCCCAGCGATTCATCAACCTGACCTACCAGGACGGCGCCCTGCTCGGCATTCCCAAGCTGGAGGAGAACGGCCGCACCGGGTGGGTCGTCATGTACGCCCTCACCCGCGCCCTGCAGTACGAGATGGGCATCACGTCGCTCTCCAACAGCTTCGGTCCGACGACGCTCTCCACGCTCCAGACCAAGTACGGCCAGATCGACGAGACGACGGTTCCGTCGGCGAACTTCTGCCGGATCATCCAGTCGGCCATGTACTGCAAGGGCTACGACGGCGGCGACATCGACGGCCAGTACAACTCCCGCGTGAAGGCCGCGGTGGCGAGGCTGAAGGACCACATGGGCGTCGCCTACGCCTTCCCCGGCACCTCGCTCCAGCCGAAGGTGATCAAGGGCCTGTTCAACATGGACGCGTACGTCAGCGTCAACTCGGGCTCCGACACCATCCGCGCGATCCAGCGCTGGCTGAACGGCCAGTACGTCCAGCGCAAGGACTTCTTCATCATCCCCTGCGACGGCCACCACTCGCGTGACGTCGCCAAGTCGATGCTCTTCGCCATCCAGTACGAGATCGGCATGGCCGACGGCGTCGCGAACGGCGCGTTCGGGCCCGGCACCCAGGCAGGTCTGAAGAACCACACCGTGTCGGTCGGCTCGTCCGGCGTGTGGGTGCAGCTGTTCACCGCGGCGATGGAGCTCAACCGCCGCTACACCGGCTTCACCAGCACGTTCACCGAGTCCACCGCCACCAGCGTCCGCTCCTTCCAGGAGTTCATGGAGCTGGACATGACCGGGCAGGGCGACTTCCGGACCTGGGCCTCGCTGCTCGTCTCGTACGGCGACCAGACCCGTCCCGGCACGGCCTGCGACGGCGTCACGAAGATCACCCCGGCCCGCGCGCAGGCCCTCAGGGACGCCGGTTACCTCTACGTCGGCCGCTACCTGTACAACGCCTCCACGACCTCCCTGCCGGAGAAGGAGATCCAGCCCGGCGAGCTGGACACCATCAAGGCGTACGGGCTGCGCTGCTTCCCGATCTACCAGACGTGGGCGCGCTCGGTCGACTACTACAGCCCCGCGCAGGGTGCCTCCGACGTGCGGACCGCCGTCTACAAGGCGCAGGAGCACGGCTTCAGGAACGGCGCGCGCATCTACTTCGCCGTCGACTACGACGCCGTCGACGAAGAGGTCACCTCGAACGTCCTTCCGTACTTCGCGAGCGTCCGGGCGGAGATGACCCGCCTCGGCAGCCCGTACAAGATCGGCATCTACGGCCCGCGCAACGTGTGTTCCCGCGTGGTCGGGAAGGACTACGCCGACTCCTGTTTCGTGTCGGACATGTCGTCCGGCTTCTCCGGAAACCTCGGCTACCCGATGCCGGACAAGTGGGCCTTCGACCAGATCGTCACCAAGAAGATCGGCGCCGGTGACGGCCTCATCGAGATCGACAACAACATCGCCTCGGGCTGGGACAACGCCCAGGGCGACTTCCTGCCCCGGCCGACGGAGAAGCAGGACATCGGTTTCAGCCTCGCCTACTGGGACGCGCTCCTGGCGGAGGTGACGGCGTACATGGCGTCGATCGGCCGGCCCGGCGGCGAGCGGATGTACACGCTCCAGCAGTGCCTGGAGACGATCATCAGCTTCGACACCACGGTCAGCTCCTCGGCGCGGGCCTTCCGCATGCGCAAGGCCCTCATCCAGACCACGGCCTTCTGGGAGTTCGCCCACTACAGCCAGAAGGACCTCATCGAGGACGCCGGAGTCTGGTTCTACCACGAGGGTTTCATCCCGGACTGGGCCAAGGACCTCCCCAAGGTCGAAAGGCTCGTCGACTCCAGCACCGGCATAGCCAAGATCTCGGGGCGCACGTGCATCCTGTCCCGGAACAACGCGATCAGCACCGGGATCCTGGAGGGCGACCTCATGAACCCCACCAGCGACGACGACCGCTGGACCATGTGGAAGAAGGTCAATCAGGACAACGCCTTCAACCTGAGCACCGTCCCGTACCTGCACATCTGGGGCGCCGACGGCAAGCACGGCGACCACGAGGAGACGCCGATCCGCCGCCCCGCCCTCGACTACACCGACACCGAGATCTTCGAGGTCCTGCGCCGCTACCAGGGCTTCGGCGACGAAGCGGTGGCGGACAACCAGCTGCGGATGCCGCTGTACGCGATCTTCGAGAAGTACAACCGCATCATCCGGGAGTCCTGACGCCCCGTGGTCACCGCCGTCACCGCCGTCGCCGCCGCAGTCCCTTCCGACCCCTGGCAGGGACACGATGTCGGCGTCCTGCTCGGCGTCGTGTTCTGCGGGACGGCGGCCCTGGCGGGCCTCGCCGCCTACCTGGGGTCGCGACTGGCCCCACGCGCCCGCCGCCGGTACACCCCGGCACGGGCGTGGCGGGACGCGTCCCTCGCCGCGGCGGGCGCCGGCCTCGCCGTCTACCTCTGGGGCTGCCTCCACGTCCTGTTCCTGGAAGACCGGGCGCAGGCCGAGGCGTGCGAGACCCACAGGCCGCCGGGCGTGCCCGCCCTCGTGGGCCGCAGGGGCGACTTCCTCCCCCTCCGGCTCGTCTGCGAGGCGTCGGACGGCCGTGACTACACCGTCGTCATCCCCGCCTACGTCAATCCGACCGTCACCGTCCTGCTGCTGCTCGCGCTCCTCGGCGCCGTGACCGCCGCCGCCCTCCTGCATCGCAGGCGGCGCACCTCCGTCCGGCGCCTCCCCACGGAAGAAAGGCCGACCCGTTGACCCACACCGGCATCACCCGCAGGCGCACCCTCGCCGCCACCGCCGGCGTCACCGCCGCCGTGAGCCTTGGCTCCACCGGGCTCCTCGCCTCGCCCGCGGCCGCCGCCCCGGCCGCCCCCGCCGTGCCGCCGCAGCCCGCCGGGAACGACGCGCTCAAGGAGGCGCTGCGCCGCGCCCGGGAGCGCAACCGCCGCATCTTCACCGGCCGTCCGTCCGCCAACGGCTGGGAGATGCAGAAGGTCGCCGACGTCGACGGCGGCGACATCGCCACCCGCTCCGTGCCCGGCACCGGGCTGCGCGTCGCCGTCCGCACCGGCGCGCCCGAGACCCTCCTGCTCCACGTCGTGCGCCGCTTCCACTACGAGGTCGACGCCCTCGGCGTGGACGGCGAGCCCGACGCGCTGTCCGGCTGGGTGCCGCCCGCGACCGTCCGGGACGGCCGGCTCCCCGAGTCGAACCGGGCCTCCGGCACCGCCGTCGTCATCCGCCCCGGCTCCTACCCGCCGGGCGTACGGGGCGGGTTCACGGCCGCCCAGCAGCTGGTCATCCGCGACATCCTCGCCGACACCGAGGGCCTCGTCCGCTGGGGCGGCGACGACCGCCGCGCCTACGAGGGGCTGTTCCACCTCGCCGTGCGGCCGGGCGACGCCCGTCTCGAGCGGGTCGCGGACCGGCTGCGGGCCTGGGACGAGACCCCGGGCCTCGGCGCCGGGGTGCTCCCCGACGTGACGCAGCCGGCTCGGCGTCGCCGGGCGGCCCGCTTCAGCTGACGGGCCGGCGATGCGCGGCCGCCCCCGCACGCGGTGTCAGCGACGGCCGTGCACCGCCCGCGCCACCCGCGGCCCCAGCCACCGCTTCAGCCGGCGCAGCGCCTCCAGCTGCTCGGCGGCCCGGTCGATCCGGTAGTACAGCTGCGGCGGGACGTGCGGAAGCAGCGGTGAGTGGCGCTGGCCGAGGAGTGCGAACATCTTGGCCGGCTCCAGGCTCATGTAGCGCGGCAGGTTCTCGTACCACTGGGCGCTGTAGCGGGCGGCGCTCTGCGCGGAGACGAGCTCGGTGCGCCGCCGTCTCCCGTACGCGGTGAGCGCGGCGTCCAGGTCGCCGGGGGCCTGAAGGGCGTCCGCGAGAGCGAGCGCGTCCTCCAGGGCCAGGGTGGTGCCCGCGCCGATCGAGTAGTGCGTGGTGTGGGCGGCGTCGCCGAGCAGGACGAGGTTGCCGTGGTGCCAGACCCGGTTGGTGAGGGTGCGGAAGGTCAGCCACTGAGCGGCGCCGTCGGCGCGTTCGCGGCCGATCAGCTCGTGCCCGTCGAGGAGGTCGTGGAAGAGCTTCTCCAGGAGGTTGAGGCTGTCGGCCTCGCCGAGCGTGTCGAGGCCGAGGCCGGTGAAGGTCTCCGGGGAGCACTCGACGACGCAGGTGGACCGCTCGCCGCTGAACCCGTAGGCGTAGCACCAGATCCAGCCGTGCTCGGTCTCCTTGAACGCGAAGCTGAAGGAGTCGAAGACCTTGGTGGTGCCGAGCCAGATGTAGTGGTTGCGGCCGCCGGTGAACTCGCTGCCGAAGTGGTCGGCGTGGGCCTCGCGGAGCGCGCTGTTGACGCCGTCGGCGGCGACGACCAGGTCGGCGCCGGTCAGTTCGGGTGCGCCGGGGCCCGGGATGTCGTGCTCGAACTCGACCCGTACGCCGAGCTCTTCGGCCCGGTCGGCGAGGAGCGCGAGCATCCGCCGCCGCCCGATGCCGAAGCCCGCGTCGCCGCGGTGGACGGTCCGCTCGTCGCGGACGATGGCGACGCCGTCGGTCCAGGTGACCGAGGCCTCGGCGACGGCGGCCGCGGACTCGGGGTCGCCCGCGCGCAGCTTGTCGAGCAGCCCCGCCCAGTACGTGACGCCCCAGCCGTACGTGGAACCCTCGGGGTTCCGCTCGTACACGGCGATGTCGTGGGACGGGTCCTGCCGCTTCAGCAGGATCGAGAGGTAGAGGCCGGCGGGTCCGCCGCCGACGATCGCGAGCTTCACGTGCGCTCCCACTGAGACATGACACCGTGCGGTTGGACGACGACGCACGGTAGCAGTGGGGGTGGGTCCGTGACGGGGAATGGCACCATGGACCAGCCCTACGGGCTACGGCAGCAGCCGCCGCTCCTTCGCCACCGCGACCGCGCCCGCGCGGGTGTCCACGCCGAGCTTGGCGTAGATCCGGCCCAGGTGCGTCTTCACCGTCGCCTCGCTGATGAACAGGGCCCGTGCGATCTCCCGGTTGCCGAGGCCGCGTCCCAGCTGGCCGAGGATGTCCCGCTCCCGGTCGGTGAGCGAAGGGCCCGCCGCCCCGCGCATGCGGTCCATGACCCGGCTGGCGACCGGCGGGGAGAGGGCCGTGCGGCCCTGCGCGGCGGAGTGGATGGCGGCGAACAGCTCCTCGGGCCGTTCGGCCTTGAGGAGGTAGCCCGTCGCGCCCGCCTCGATGGCCCGGGTGATGTCCGCGTCCGTGTCGTACGTGGTGAGGACCAGGACGTGGACGCCGGTGGGCGCGATCCGCCGGGTCGCCTCCACGCCGTCGATGCCCGCGCCGAGCTGGAGGTCCATCAGGACGACGTCCGGCTCGAGCTTCGCGGCCATGGCGACGGCCTCCTCGCCGCTGCCCGCCTCGCCCACCACCTCGATGTCCGGGGTGCTGCCGAGCAGGGCGAGCAGGCCGGCGCGGACGACGACGTGGTCGTCGCAGAGGAGGATCCGTACGGACATCAGGACTCCAGGGAGAGCGGGATCGCGGCGGAGAGCACCGTGCCCTCGCCGGGGGTGGACTCGACCGTCAGGGTGCCACCGAGCTGCTGGGCGCGCACCCGCATGGCGGGCAGACCGTGCCCGCGTTCGGCCTGTTCGCGGGCGAGCGCCGGGTCGAAGCCGCGGCCGTCGTCGGCGATGTCGAGGACGATCTGGTCGTCGAGGTAGGTGAGGGTGAGGGCGGCGGAGTCGGCGCCGGCGTGCTCGCGGATGTTGGCGAGGGCGCCCTGCGCGATCCGCAGCAGCGCCGCCTGCACGCGGTCGGGCAGCGGCACCGCGATCCCGTCGACGCGGAAGGCCGCCGACTCTCGGGCGGCGAGGCCGCGCAGGGCTTCTTCCAGGCCGCCGCCCCCGGCGAGGTCGGCGGGGGCGAGGTCCTGTACGAAGCGGCGGGCCTCGGCGAGGTTGCGTTCGGCGATCGACTCGGCCGTACGGACGTGGCGGCGGGCGGTGCCCGGGTCGCTGTCCCAGGTGCGGTCGGCGGCCTGGAGCAGCATCTGCTGGCTCGACAGGCCCTGTGCGAGGGTGTCGTGGATCTCCATGGAGAGCCGCTGGCGCTCGGCGAGGGTGCCTTCGCGGCGTTCGATCGCGGCGAGTTCGCGCCGGGTGCGGATCAGGTCGTCGATCAGCGCCCGCTGGCGGGCGGCCTGCCGGTCGGAGTGGACGAACACGCCGGTGGCGAGGGCGGCGACGGCCGGCGGGGCGACGATCAGGTTCGGGTCCCAGCCGCCGTGCGAGAGCTGGACCTGCGCGAAGACCACGAAGGCGGTGAGCAGGGCGACCAGACCGAGCGCGGCGCGCGGGGGGAGGGTGCGCAGGCCCGTGTAGAAGAGCGGCACCGCGCACCAGGCGAAGCTGGGCGCGAGGACGACGAGGACGACCCAGACGGCGACGACCGTGCCCAGCCAGGCGATGCGGCGCGGGGTGGCGCGGGTGCCGAGGACCGGGCCGAGCAGGTAGAGGGAGGCGAGCGCGCCGGTGAGGGCGATGATCCAGGGGCTGCGGGCCTCCCAGTCGTGCCGCAGCAGGAAGCGGGCGAGGGAGGCGCCGAGCAGCAGGAAGAACGCGATGTGCATGACCCGCGCCAGCCAGCGGCCGTCCGGGTCGTGTTCCGTGGGCCGGGTCACCGTGCCGCCTCCCTGCCGTGCTGACCTGCGTGTATCTGTCCATGGTGGCCCGGAGGGACCAGCGGGGCATCAACCGATCGGCTGACAGGGCCGTCGTCCGGTGTGCGCGCGGAGGGCAGCCGGACCGTGGACCGGCGGGCGCGGGTTCCGCCCGGAGGATTGAGGCAGAGCGAAGGACGAACGAACCGCTCGAAGGCTTCCCCCTCCCTCTCCTCCCTTCTCCTCCTCACCTCTTACGGAGTCAGTCATGAAGAAGACCGTCCTCGGTGCCACTGCCGCCGCTGTCGTCGCCGCCGGTACCTTCGGCGTGGTCTCCGCGAACGCCGCCGCCCCGGCCGCCGCTCCCGCCGCCGTCATGGCCGACGCGGACAACGGCAACACCATGCAGTCGACGCATCTGACGATCGAGGCCGCCACCAAGGCCGCGCAGGCGACCCTGGACGCCGCCGCGGCGGAGAACCAGCGGGTGTCCGTCGCGGTCGTCGACCGCAACGGCAACACCATCGTGACCCTGCGCGGCGACGGCGCGGGCCCGCAGTCGTACGAGTCGGCCGAGCGCAAGGCGTTCACGGCCGTCTCCTGGAACGCCCCGACCTCCGTCCTCGCGGGCCGTCTCGCCCAGGCCCCGCAGCTGAAGGACATCCCCGGCACCCTCTTCCTCGCCGGCGGCGCCCCGGTGACCGCCAAGGGCGCGCCGATCGCGGGCATCGGTGTCGCGGGTGCCCCCTCGGGCGACCTCGACGAGAAGTTCGCCCAGGCCGGCGTGGCCGCCCTCGCGAACTGACGTCCCTCGCGAGCGGACGTCTCTCACCTGCTGACGTCTCCCAGCCGCGGTGCCGCCCGGATCCCCCGACCGGGCGGCACCGCCTTTTTTCGTTTTTGACCTCTTAAGATCGGTACGTGTCACAACGCCGTCGGACCGGAACCCTCGCCCTCGCCGCCCTCGTCCTGCTCGTGGGCGGCTGCACCGAGGCCGCCGGCGGCGTCCGGGGCACCCCCGGCGCGGCCGGACTGCGCGACCCGCTCTTCCCCAAGCTCGGCAACGGCGGCTACGACGTCGCGCACTACGACCTCACCCTCGCCTACGACCCGGCCACCGGCCGCCTCGACGGCACCGCCGAGATCACCGCCCGCGCCACCCAGGACCTCAGCGCCTTCAACCTCGACCTCGCCGGACTCACCGTGCGCGGCGCCACCGTCGACGGTGCCCCCGCCGCGTACAACCGGGCCGCGAACGAACTGACCCTCCGCCCCCGCGACGAGCTCGCCAAGGGCAAGGAGTTCACCGCCACCGTCACGTACACGGGCGTCCCCGAACCCCTCACGGACGCCGACGGCTCCAAGGAGGGCTGGCTGCGCACCGCCGACGGGGCGATCGCGGTCGGCGAACCGGCCGGCTCCATGACCTGGTTCCCCGGCAACAACCACCCCTCCGACAAGGCCACCTACACCCTCACGCTCACCCTCCCCGCCGGCCTCGACGGCTTCTCCAACGGCGTCAGGACCGAGCGGCGGACGGAGAAGGACGGCCGCGTCACCACCGTCTGGCACACCGCCGAGCCCATGGCCAGCTACCTCGCGACGGTCGCGATCGGCCGGTACGAGACGGGGACGGCGACCGCCCTCGGCACCGTGCCCGTCCTCACCGCCGCCGAGGCCCTCGTCGCGCCGGGCAGCGCCGCCCTGCGGGCCGAGATCCCCGAGCTCCTCGCCCGCCAGGTGAAGCGTTTCGGCCCGTACCCCTTCTCCGCCGCAGGGGCCGTCGTCACCAGGGACGGGACCCTCGGCTACGCCCTGGAGACCCAGAGCAGGCCCGTCTTCCCCGCCGCCTCCTTCGACCGGGCGACCCTCCTCCACGAGCAGGCCCACCAGTGGTTCGGGAACTCGGTCACGCCCGAGAGCTGGCAGGACATCTGGCTGAACGAGGGCTTCGCGACGTACGGGGAGTGGCTGTACGCGGAGGAGTACGAGCACGTCCCGGCCTCGACCCACTTCGCGCGGGCCTTCGCCCAGGACGCCAACTGGGCCTTCCCGCCGGCCGCCCCGCCCGCCGCCGAGAACCTCTTCGACCCGCCCGTGTACCAGCGGGGCGCGATGGTCCTGCACAAGCTGCGCGAGACGGTCGGCGACGACGTCTTCGACGAGATCCTGCGCGGCTGGGCGGAGAAGTACCGCCATGCCAACGCCACCACCGACGACTTCACGGCCTACGCGGAGAGCGTGGCGGGCCGCGACCTCGACGCGCTGTGGGACGTCTGGCTGTACGGCGACGAGAAGCCCGAGAAGCCGTAGCCCGGCCGGCTCAGCCCAGGCTCTTGCGCATCACGACGCACGGGCGGCCGTGGCCGAGGTCCGGGCGGCGGGCGATCTCCTCGTAGCCGAGCGAGGTCCAGAAGGCCAGCGCCTTCGGGTTGTTCTCCAGGACGGCGAGCCGCAGCCCGGTGCGGCCCTCGGCGCGGAAGCCCGTCTCGACGTAGGCGGCGAGCCGGCGGCCGTAGCCGGCGCGCTGTGCGTCGGCGTGGACCATCAGCAGACCGAGCCACGGGTCGGCCTGGGCCGGGTCGGGGTGGCGGCCGAGCGTGATCGCGACGGCGACGAGCCGGCCCTCCGCGCGGGCGAGGAGCACCTCGGCCGTCGGCTGGGCGAGCTCGTCGGCGAGAGCGGCGGCGACCTGCTCGGGCCGGATGTCGTCGGGGTCCGGGAAGTCGCCGCTGAGCTGCTGGAACTCCTGGTTCGACGCGTACAGCGCGGTGAGTTCGGTGAGCAGCGGGCCCGGGAGGGCGTGTGCTTCCGTGCGCGGGAGGGCTTCGACGATCACGCGCCACAGGGTAGAGCCCCGGCGGGAATTCCTACCGGGGCTCTGCGAGATCGCGAAGGATCAGAGGTTGACGCCGAAGTCGCGGGCGATGCCCTCGAGGCCGGAGGCGTAGCCCTGGCCGACGGCGCGGAACTTCCACTCGGCGCCGTTGCGGTACAGCTCGCCGAAGATCATGGCCGTCTCGACGGCGGCGTCCTCGGAGAGGTCGTAGCGGGCGATCTCGGTGCCGCCGGCCTGGTTCACGATGCGGATGTACGCGTTGCGCACCTGGCCGAAGTTCTGCGAGCGCGACACCGCGTCGTAGATGGAGACCGGGAAGACGATCTTGTCGACGGTCGCCGGGAGGGCCGCCAGGTTGACGTTGATCTGCTCGTCGTCGCCGCCGCCCTCGCCGGTGCGGTTGTCACCGGTGTGCACGATGGTCTGGTCCGGCGTCGACTTGTTGTTGAAGAAGACGAAGTGGGCGTCCGAGGCGACGCGCCCGGCGGCGTCCACGCCGATCGCGGAGGCGTCGAGGTCGAAGTCGGTGCCGGTGGTGGTGCGGACGTCCCAGCCGAGGCCCACGGTGACGGCGGCGAGGCCCGGGGCCTCCTTGGTCAGGGAGACGTTGCCGCCCTTGGACAGGCTCACAGCCATGGAAAGTCCCTTTCATCGTTCTGTCGTCGCCTGGAGAAACGCACGTCGGCGGCCGGCGGTTCCCGGCCGCCTCCCTGCGGAAAACAGGATGACTCCTCGGGCCCCCTCCGGGGAACATGGAAGGCATGTCCGGTCCGTATCCCATCCGCGGCTCCGTCTCGCTGCCCGAGGCCGAGCTCCAGTGGCGTTTCTCGCGGTCGTCGGGGCCGGGCGGTCAGCACGTCAACACCAGCGACTCCCAGGTGGAGCTCCGCTTCGACCTCGCGGCCACCGACGCGCTCCCCGAGGTGTGGAAGGCCCGCGCCCTGGAGCGCCTCGCCTCCCGCCTGGTCAACGGCGTCGTGACGGTCCGCGCCTCGGAGCACCGCTCCCAGTGGCGCAACCGCGAGACGGCCGCGGTCCGCCTGGCCGCCCTCCTCGCCGAGGCGACGGCCCCACCCCCGAAGCCCCGCCGCCCGACGAAGATCCCACGCGGCATCAACGAGCGCCGCCTGCGCGAGAAGAAGCAGCGCTCGGAGACGAAGCGCATCCGCCAGTCCCGCGACTGGGGCTGACGAGGCCCTCCCGAAGGGGCTCAGGACAGGCGGCGGTACTTCCCCTGGAAGTACGTCAGGGGGCCGCCCTCGCCCGTGTGCAGACCGACCGTCAGGACCCGGCCCACCACCAGCGTGTGGTCGCCGGCCACCACGCGGTTCTCCGTGCGGCACTCCAGGACCGACAGGGCGCCGCCCATCAGCGGGGCGCCGCTCACCTCGCCGCGGGTGTAGGGCAGGTCGGCGAAGAGGAGGCGGTCGCTGACGCGGTTCTTCATGGCGAAGCGGCCGGCGATGTGCCGCTGGTCCTCCGCGAGCATCGACACCGCCCAGACCGGGACCTCGGCGAGCAGGTCGTCCATGCGGGAGCCGTTGCGGAGGCTGACGAGGACCAGGGGCGGGTCGAGGGAGACCGACATGAAGGCGGTGGCCGTCATGCCGACGTCCTCGCCGCGCGGGCCTTCGTCGGGGTCGTGCGCGGTCACCAGGACCACGCCGGCCGCGAGGCGGGCCATGGCCGCCCGGAACTCGTCGTTGCTCACCCCCTCAGCATGAGGGATCGCGAGATCGGAGACGGGGGGTGAGGGTGGTGTCTTCTGCAGCACGCCGTGAACGCTAGTCCGCGGCCCTTCCGCGCGGCATCGGGCCCGGGGACCAGACCCCCACCCCCGACGGACCTAGGTCCTGTCATATGCGGGCGGCCGGTGCGACCCGCCATCATCTGCTGTGACTTGAGTCACAGAGGGCAGTATTTGCTGACCCTGTGTACCTGGGGCGCAGCTCGCTGTGATTCAGTGGCGGGGACAGTGCAACACGAAGCCGATGAGAACCCTGGAGTTGCTGTCGAGGTCTCGGGGAGAGCGAGCGATGGAGACCGAGTCGGAGCCTTACGTCCGTCTCTCGACCCTGCGGCAGCTGCATCAGGTCGTGGCGGACCTCAATACTGCCCGCAGCCTGGCGGACACCCTGCAGACCGTCGCCGACGGTGTGGTCGCCGGTCTCAACTACGAGCTGGCCTGCGTCAACCTCGTCCGCCCCGACGGTGACCTCGTCGTCGCCGCCTTCGCCGGAAGCTCCGCCGCGGAGGCCCTGATCACCGGCCGTGTCGGCTCCCGCTCCTCCTGGGAGCGGCGGCTCTCCATGGGCGTCCCCTGGGGCGACCTGCGGTTCATCCCGCACACCGAGGGCTGGGTCCTCATGGAGGACGACGTCCCCCAGTGGCACACCGACGGGCCCGCGCCCCGCTTCGAGGACGAGTGGCACCCGCACGACCGGCTCTACGCCCCCATGTACGCCTCCGGCTCCGGCCGTGAGCTCCTCGGGGTCATATCCGTCGACCGCCCGCGCAACGGCCGGCACCCCGGCCCCTGGGGCCAGGAAGCGCTCCAGATGTACGCCTCGCAGTCCGCGATCGCCATCAGCAACGCGCGGCTCCGCTCCAACATGCAGCGCGCCCTCGTCCGCCTGGAGCGCGAGCAGCAGGCCCTGCGGGCCTCGGAGGAGTCCTTCCGGCAGGCCTTCGAGTACGCCCCCTCCGGCATGGCCATCGCCGAGATGGGCGGCGACCAGCACGGCCGCCTCCTGCGCACCAACGACGCCCTGTGCCGGCTCCTCGGCCGCCCCGCCTCCGTGATGCGGCGCTACTCCTTCGCCGACCTCGTCCACCCCGAGGACATCGGGACCCTGCTGCGGACCTCCGCCGAGGGCGGTCGGGCCGAGCTCCGCCTGGGCCGCCGGGACGGCACGTACGTCTGGGTCTCCCTGCGGAACTCCGTGGTCGCCGACACCGCCGACGGGCCCCGCTTCCTCCTCACCCACGTCGAGGACATCGAGGAGCGCAAGCGGCACGAGCTCCAGCTCGCCCACCGCGCCTCGCACGACGCCCTCACCGGCCTTCCCAACAGCGCCGAGCTGCGCTCCCGGCTGTCCGCCCGGCTCTGCGAGCGTCCGGCGGCGCCGGGGGACGAGGCGGCGTACGGGGCGTACGACTCCCAGCGGGACGGTGGGTACGGCACGGGCCACGACGGCGGCTACGAGCCGGGGTACGAGCCCTCCTACGAGCCCGCGTACGACTCCGGCCGCGAGCCTCAGGCCTACGAGCACGAGCACGAGCACGGTTTCGGTTTCGAGCCGGCGGCCGGCGGCCCGTACGACCACCATGTGCACATCGTGGCGCCCACCGGCGGCGAGGTCGACGACGGCACCAAGGGGCTCGCGGTCCTCTTCTGCGACCTCGACGGTTTCAAGTCGATCAACGACCGCTTCGGGCACCACACGGGCGACGCCGTCCTCATCGAGGTCGCGCGCCGGCTCACCACCGGCGTGCGGGACGGCGACACGGTCGCCCGGCTCGGCGGTGACGAGTTCGTCGTCCTCGCCGACGGCCTGGGGGCCGCCGACGCCGCCGACCTGGCCGTACGCCTGCGGAACGCGATCATTCCGCCGATCCGGGTGGACGGGCGGGCGGTCCGTGTCGGGGCCAGTTTCGGCATCGGCTGGGCCGAGTGCGGGATGACCGTGGAAGAGGTCCTGAACTCGGCGGACCAGCGGATGTACGTGGAGAAACGCTCCCGCGCCAAGGTCCACCGGCGGGCGGGCTGAGTCGCGCGCTGGTCCGTTCGGGGTAGGCTCGGCCGGTCGGCGACGGCTGGCGAGCATGGAGAGGATGACCCGGATGGCTGCCGGTAACGACGGCGCGAACAAGCCCGAGGACGACGATCCGTTCGGCTACCTGTACGCCGACGGTCAGGCAGCGGGTGCCCAGCCACCGCAGGGCGGCGGCTACGGCTACCCCGGCCCCGCCCCCGCGCAGCCGGGCGTGCCCCGGACCTCGTACAACCAGGTCAGGACGGTCGGCGAGCGCCAGTACGGCCAGCAGCAGCCGTACGTGCCGCCGCAGCAGCAGGCCGCGTACGGCAGGCCGCAGGCGCAGTACGCCGCGCCCGAGACGTACGGCGCGCAGCCGCAGACCCGCCCGATCCCGCCCCAGCGCGGCGGCGGCTCCGGCCGCGGCCCGAACACCAAGGGCCTGCTGATCGGCGCGGTCGCGGTGGTCGCGGTCGTCGTGATCGGCATCGCGGCCGCGGTGATCTCCAACTCGGGCAACGAGAAGGACAAGGACGACAAGGCCGGCGGGAACACCCCGTCGACGGCGCCGTCCCAGGTCTCGGAGACCCCGAGCACCGAACCGACCACCGACAAGACCCCGGAGGAGCTCCCCAAGCAGGACGCGGCGACGCTGACGCTGGGCGGCTCGGCGACGACGGGGACCGGCGTGAAGGGCGCGAAGGGCACGAACGGCGCCTACGTGACCCTGAGCGGCGTCGGCAGCTCGGCGAGCTGGTCGGTCGACGTGCCTAACGAAGGCGAGTACACGCTCCGCATCACGTACAGCGTGCCCGGCAAGGACGCCCAGACGTCCCTGACGGTCAACGGCGCGACGCCGCGCAAGGTGAACATGTCCAACTTCGCGAAGGCCGCCGAGGGCGACTGGGAGAAGGGCTGGACGTACACGTACGCCTACGTGAACCTCAACAAGGGCTCCAACGCGCTCAAGATCTCCTGCGAGGCGGGGGACCAGTGCGAGGCGATCCTCGACCAGGTCTACCTGGAGGCCGGTCACACCGGCAGCTGACGCGAGGGGCCGGGGCGCGGCTCAGGCCGCGCCGCCCGCCTCCGTCACCGTCACCCGCGGCAGCAGTTCCTCGTACGTCGTGGGGTCGAATTCGCCGGCCACCGGGGACAGGACCGTCGCCGCCGAGAGGGCGACCGCGCGGGTGAGGCGGTCCGGCCAGGGGGTCTCGTCGACCAGGCCCGAGAGGAGGCCGGCGACGGCGGAGTCGCCGGCGCCCGTGGGGTTGCCCTTCACCGTGGCCGGCGGGGTCGCGCGCCACAGGCCTTCCGGGGTGGCGGCGAGCATGCCCTCGGGGCCGAGGGAGGAGATCACCGCGTGCGCGCCCCGGCGGCGGGCGTCGCGGGTGGCCCGGTGGGGTTCGCGGGAGCCGGTGAGCTGGGCGAGTTCATCGGCGTTCGGTTTGACCAGGTCGGGGCGGGCGGCGATGCCGCGGCGGAGGGGTTCGCCGCTGGTGTCCAGGAGGACCGGGACGCCGGCGGTGCGGGAGAGGCGGACGAGTTCCGCGTACGCGCCGACGTGGATGCCCGGCGGGAGGCTGCCGCAGAGGGCGACCGCACGGGCTCCGTCGAGGAGCTCCGTGAAGCGGGCGCGGAAGGCGGTCCACTCCGCGGCGGTGACGCTCGGGCCGGGTTCGTTCAGCTGGGTGGTGTCGCCGCTCGCGGTGTCGACGATCGCGACCGTGCGGCGGGTGGGCCCGGCGGTCTCGACGAGCTCGTCCCTTACCGGCGTCGCGGCGAGCTGGTCCCGCAGGGTCGCGCCCGTCGCGCCGCCCGCGAAGCCGGTGGCGACCGTCTCGTACCCGAGGGCGGCGAGGACGCGGGCGACGTTGAGTCCCTTGCCGCCGGGCCGCTCGATGACCTGGGTGACGCGGTGGGACGCGTGCGGGGTGAGCGCGGGGACCCGGTAGGTCAGGTCCAGTGCCGTGTTGAGGGTGACCGTGAGGATCAAGACCCGTCCACCCCCCGTACTCCGTGTGAAGTCTTGTGGAACGCTCGTCCCGACGGGCACCGATCATGCCAAAGGAAAGGCGGTTGGCCCAGACCCACGGCCGACCGCCTTCCCGGGTGACACCTGATCAGGCGGCTTTGTCCGCCGTGGGGTCGACGATCCACTCGCCCTTGCGCATGACGCCCCTGAGCTCGAACTCGGCGTCGAGGACGACGATGTCGGCGTCCTTGCCGGGCTCCAGGGAGCCCACCCGGTCGTACACGCCGAGCAGCCGGGCCGGGTTGGCGGAGATGGCCTGGACGACCGACTCGACGGGCAGGCCGTCGATGGTGGCGGCGCGCTTGAACGCGCGGTCCAGGGTGAGGGTGGAGCCGGCGATGGAGCCGCCCTCGACGAGGCGGGCGACGCTGTCCTTCACGTCGACCGCGAGCGGGCCGAGCATGTAGCGGCCGTCGCCGAAGCCGGCGGCGTCCATGGCGTCGGTGATGAAGGCGACGCGCCCGGGGCCCGCGTGGTGGAAGGCGAGCTCCAGGGCGGCGGGGTGGAGGTGGGTGCCGTCGTTGATGAGCTCGACGGTGATCCGCTCGTCCTCCAGGAGCGCGGCGATCGGGCCGGGGGAGCGGTGTCCGAGCGCGGGCATCGCGTTGTAGAGGTGGGTGGCGACGGTGGCGCCCGCGTCGATGGCCGCCCGCGTCTGCTCGTACGTGGCGTCGGTGTGGCCGATGGCGGCGATCACGCCGTGCTCGGCGAGCAGGTGGACGGAGTCGAGGCCGCCGGGCAGCTCGGTCGCGAGGGTGACCATCTTGGCCTGGCCGCGGGCGGCGTCGATCAGCTTGCGGACCTCGGCCGGGTCGGGGTCGCGCAGCAGCGTCTCGTCGTGGGCGCCCTTGCGGCAGGGGGAGATGAACGGGCCCTCGAAGTGGAGGCCGGCGATCTCGCCCTGCTCGGCGAGCTCGGAGAGCAGCCCGGCCCGCCGGGTGAGGAAGTCCATGTCGCCGGTGACGAAGGAGGCGACGACGGTGGTGGTGCCGTGCAGGCGGTGGGTGTGGACGCCCTTGAGGACCTCGTCGACGGTGCCGGAGGTGAAGGACGCGCCGCCGCCGCCGTGGTTGTGCATGTCGACGAAGCCGGGGACCAGCCAGTGCCCGGTGAGGTCGACGGTGGGGGCGTTCTCGGGGGCGGAGCCCGCGATGCGGTCGCCGGCGACGATCACGCGTCCGTTCTCGACCGTTCCGGTGGGCAGCACGACGTGCGCGCCGGCGAGAACCTGGTGATCGGCCATCAGGCGGAAACCTCCGAGTCGAGGGAGAGAAGGTCCCAGGCGAGGAGGCCCGCGCCCAGGCATCCGGCGGTGTCCCCGAGGGCCGCCGGGACGATGGCGGGCAGCTTCTGGAACGTGACGCGTTCCTCCACGGCGGCCCGGAGGGGTGTGAACAAGGTTTCCCCGGCCTCGGCGAGACCGCCACCGATGATGAGCGTCCGGGGGTCGAGGAGGGTGAGCGCGGTGACGAGCCCGTCGGCGAGCGCGTCGACGGCGTCCTGCCAGACCCGTACGGCCGTGGGGTCGCCGGACTCGACGGCCTTCGCGCAGTCGGCGGCGTCGGCCTCCGGGTCGCCGCTGGCCTCGGCCCAGGCGAGGGAGACGGCGGAGGCGGAGGCGTACCGCTCCAGGCAGCCGCGCTGGCCGCAGCCGCAGTCGGTGCCGCCGGGGCGGACGACGATGTGACCGATCTCGCCCGCGTAGCCGTGGGCGCCGGCCTCGATGCGGTCGCCGATGCCGATGGCTCCGGCGATGCCGGTGCCGAGGGGGACGAAGAGGAAGCGGTCGGCGCCGTTGCCCGCGCCGATACGGCCTTCGGCGAGGCCGCCGGTGCGCACGTCGTGGCCGAGGGCGACGGGGACGCCGTCGAGCCGGCGGCTGAGGAGTTCGCGCATGGGAACGTCGCGCCAGCCGAGGTTGGCGGCGTAGACGGCGATGCCGTTCTCCGCGTCGACGATGCCGGGGACGGCGACTCCGGCCGCGGCCGCGGGCTCTCCGTACCGCTCCTGGCCGAGGGCGCGGAGCTCTTCGGCGAAGCCGAGGATCGTCTCCACGACGGCCTCGGGGCCGCGCTCGCGCCCGGTGGCGCGGCGGGCCTCGTGCAGCAGGGTGCCGTCCGCCCCGACAAGGGCGGCCTTCATACCGGTGCCGCCCACATCCAGGGCGATGACGTGTCTCACGGGGGACATTCTGGCGCGCGAGGACCTAACAGGTCTAGTCCACTGGCCAGGATTGTTGCGCTCGGATACAAATTCGACGCCGACCATGGGGCCATGGTCCCGCCGCAGTTGCGGAAGTGATACCCAAGTGGTGTAGACCTCATGCCCGGGGGCGGGGCAGACTTACGGCCCTGAGAAGTGCAAACACGCAGCTCAATGCAGATGGACGACAGCTCAACGACGAGCAAAAGGTGGATGAAGCCGTGGAGCGGCGACGATTCCTTGGACTGACCGCGGCCGCCGCCGCCCTCGGACTGACCGCGACGGTCGCCGGCTGCGGCACCCTCGGCGGTGACTCCGGCGACGTGACCCTGAAGCTGGTCGCCGCCGACTACGACCTCAACGGCGGCGACAGCACCAAGAAGTACTGGGCCGACCTCGTCGCCGCCTTCGAGGCGAAGCACCCCGGCGTCAAGGTCGAGGTCCAGGTCCTCTCCTGGGACGACGTCGACCGCAGGGTCGCCGAGATGGTCAAGGACGGCGAGGCCCCCGACATCGCCCAGATCGGCGCCTACTCCGACTACGCGGCCGCCGGACAGCTCTACGCCGCCGAAGAGCTCCTCTCCATCCCCGTCCAGGCCAACTTCCTCGGCCCGCTCGCCTCCGCCGGCGCGTACAAGCGCACCCAGTACGGCATGCCCTTCGTCGCCTCCACCCGGCCGCTCTTCTACAACAAGGCCCTCTTCCAGGAGGCCGGCGCCAAGGCCCCCACCACCTGGGACGAACTCGTCGAGGCCGCCGAGAAGCTCAAGGCCAAGGGCGTCACCACCCCCTTCGCCCTGCCCCTCGGCCCCGAGGAGGCCCAGGCCGAGGCCCTCATGTGGCTGCTCGCCGGCGGCGGCGGCTGGACCGACGCCTCCGACCGCTACGCCGTCGACTCCGAGGCCAACGTGCGCACCTTCGAGTGGCTCCGCACCCACCTCGTCGGCAAGGACCTCACCGGCCCCATCGCCCCCGGCAAGCTCAACCGCAAGACGGCTTTCGCCGCCTTCGCGAGCGGCGAGGTCGGCATGCTCAACGGCCACCCCTCGCTCCTCAAGGAGGCCGCGAAGCGGGGCGTCCAGGTCGGCCAGGTCCCGCTGCCCGGCGCCGAGGGCACCCCCAGGACCTCCATGGGCGTCGCCGACTGGATCATGGGCTTCAGGCAGAACGGCCACCACAAGGAGATCGGCGACTTCCTCAACTTCGTCTTCAGCGACGAGAACGTCCTGAAGTTCGCCGGGGACAACGACCTGCTGCCGGCCACCGTCACCGCCTCCACCCGCATGGAGACCGACCCCGAGCACGAGAACCTGCGCGTCTTCCTCAAGGTCCTGCCCGACGCCCAGCTCCCGCCGGTCGGCAAGACCTCCTGGGCCAAGGTCAGCGAGAACATCAAGCAGAACATCGGCAAGGCCGTCACCCCCGGCGCCAGGCCGTCCGAGGTCCTCGGCCGGATAGGACGGGACGCGACGGCGCTGGAGAACGCGGAGTAATAGGTTGGTCCTATGACCGACGAGGCCGAAGGCAGTGGGCTCGGGGAGCGCGAGCAGGCGCTCCTCGCCGTCGAGCGGCGCTCCTGGCCCGGCCCCGGTGCCAAGGAGCGCGCCGTCCGCGAGCGGCTCGGGCTCTCGCCGACCCGCTACTACCAGCTCCTCAACGCCCTCCTCGACGACCCGCGTGCCCTCGCCCACGACCCTGTCACCGTCAACCGGCTGCGCCGGGTCCGGGAAGAGAAGCAGCGGCGGCGAGAAGGGTGACCCCGGCCACGCTGACGTGACACCCGTACGTCGGTAGGGTCGGAAGCATGGTCAGCAGCCTCCCGCACCCGACCTTCCCCAAGCTCTCAACCCTGTTCGAGCAGGGGAGACCCCATTCGTCCGGCCGCGACGGCCTGGCCGCGCTCCTCGCGCGGCCCGCGAAGGCCGTCGTCGCCCTCGACTTCGACGGCACCCTCGCCGACATCGTCCCCGACCCCGAGCAGGCCCGCGCCCACCCCGGTGCCGTGGCAGCCCTCGCCGCCCTCGCCCCCCGGGTCGCCTCGATCGCCGTCGTGACCGGCCGCCCCGCCGGGGTCGCCGTCCGCTACGGCGGCTTCGCCGGCGTCCCCGGCCTCGAGCACCTCGTCGTCCTCGGCCACTACGGCGCCGAGCGCTGGGACGCCGTCACCGGCACCGTCCAGGCCGCCGCCCCGCACCCGGGCGTCGCCTCCGTCCGCGCCGAGCTTCCCGGCTTCCTCGACCGGGCCGGGGCCTGGCCGGGCGTCTGGATCGAGGAGAAGGGCCGCGCGGTCGCCGTCCACACCCGCCGCGCCGAGGACCCGGAGGGCGCCTTCGAGGCCCTCAAGGGCCCGCTCGGCGACCTGGCCGTCGCCCACGGCCTCGTCCTGGAGCCGGGCCGCATGGTCCTGGAGCTGCGGCCCCCGGGCATGGACAAGGGCGTCGCCCTCGCGGAGTACGTACGGGAGGTGGGCGCCGGGTCCGTGCTCTACGCGGGCGACGACCTGGGCGACCTGCCGGCCTTCGCGGCGGTCGAGAAGCTCCGCTCCGACGGCACCCCGGGCGTCCTGGTGTGCAGCGGCTCCACGGAGGTCCCGGAACTGGCCGGCCGCGCGGACCTCTCGGTGGCGGGCCCGCCGGGCGTGGTGGAGTTCCTGACGGAACTGGCGAGGGCGGTACGGGAGGCCTGAGGCGGCCGGCCCGCAGGCGCGGCCCAGCGGCCTCGGAGACGCGGGCCCGGAGACGCGGGCCCGGAGACGCGGACCCGGAGACGCGGGCCCCGGACATACGAGGAGGGCGGTACGGAAGCTCCGTACCGCCCTCTTCTTCTCGTACGGATCAGTGCGCGGCCGGGTTGGCGACGCTGATCGTCAGGTCGTCGCCGGCGTCACCGGTGACCGTGACGCGCAGGCCGTGACCGGCGACCTTCACGCTGGCCTGGGGGGCCGTCGTGTCGTAGTACGCGTTCGGGTCGGTGTCGTCGAAGACCGGGATGCCCGGGACGGAGGGGGCGCAGGCCGCCAGCGTCTGGACGGTCTTGTTGCCGCCCTTGCCCACCAGGACCTCCTTGTGGAGGCAGGTCGCGTCGGTGGCCTCCAGGCCGAAGGTCGCGTCGAAGGGCTGGCGACGGTTGCTGGGCGCGGTCCCGTCGGCGTACCGGAACGGGGCCGGGCGGGCGTCGACGGCCATCGCCGAGCCGCCACCGGGGTGGTTGCTGACGTTGTTGTCGTCGAAGGACCGGTCGACGTACCAGACCAGCATGCCGTTCTGGAACTTGAAGAACTCGACCCAGTCGGGCGCCGTGATGCCCTTGCTGAACTGGTACGGGCCCTGGGCGAGGAGCGCGTCGGAGCCGACGTACTCGCGGTTCTCCACGAGGTAGTACCGCGGGGCGGTGGCGGTCTCGGTGCCGGTGGAGATCTTCCAGCGGCCCTGCGCGGTCCAGCCGCCGACGCCCTGCTCGACGTCGTCCGACGCCAGGGTCGTGCCGCCGGAGGTCAGCGCGATGTCGTCCAGGAACGCGCCGGCGAAGTGCACGCCGCCGTCGCTCTGGTAGCGGAAGCGGAAGAGGGACGGCTTGCCGGCGGAGTCGTACGAGTAGCGCAGCGTCGTCCACCGGCCGGCGGAGGAGCCGGAGACGGCTGCGCCGGCGCGGGCCCAGGTGGCGCCGTTGTCGAGGGAGTACTCGGCGAAGAGGTAGTCGAAGTCGGCCTCGATCTCGTACCAGGCGCTCGCCTTGACCGTGACGCGCGAGGTGGCGGGCACGGAGCGGGTGAGGGACTGGTTGAGGCCGTCGGCCGAGCCGGTCCACCAGGCGTGGGTGCCCGAGGTGGGCGTCGCGTAGGTGGTGCTGCTCGTCTTGTCGGGGAGCGCGATGCGGACGGCCTGCTCCTTGCCGGTGACCTGGAGCGCGGCAGGGCTCAGCGTGTACGAGCCGGTGGCGCCGAGCGGTGCGTCGGCGTAGTCCAGCCAGCCGAGGAAGAGCTTCTCCTCGGCGCCCATGAGGCCCGGGTGGGTGCCGATGCCCTCGTTGGCGGCGGCGCCGTGGCCGAGCCAGGAGCCGGAGCTCATGAGGGTCCAGAAGGCGGTGGAGTTCTCGCCGCCGTTGGTGTCGTAGAAGTCCGGCAGGCCGAGGTCGTGGCCGAACTCGTGGCAGAAGACGCCGAGTCCGCCGTTCTCGCCCTCGGTGGTGTAGTCGCCGAGCCAGTACTTGGACTGGCCGATGCGGGCGCCGCCCTGCTTGTTCTGGGTGCCGGAGACGTCGGGGCCGGTGAGGCCGTAGTCGTCGCCGTTCACGTACCAGCGGTGGGACCAGATGGCGTCCTCGCCCTGGGCGCCGCCGCCGGCGTCCTCGCCCATGCCGGCGTGCACGGCCTGGAAGTGGTCGATGTAGCCGTCGGCCTCGTCGAAGTTGCCGTCGTGGTCCCAGTCGTTGCGGTCCCAGACGTCGAACTGGGCGAGGTACGCGTCGATCTCGGCGGGCGACTTGCCGGCCGCGAGCTGGGCGTTCCACCAGGCGTCGCCGGTGTCCTGGATGAAGGCCCAGGAGCCGCCGGTGTCCTCGACGGAGTTGTCGCCGTAGGTGGAGGCGTTGCCGGGGACCTTGACCCAGTCCTCGACGGTGTTGGTCACCGAGTACTTGCCGCTGGACAGGCCCTCGTAGAAGGTCTTCATGGACTCGCCGGAGCCGTTGAAGAGTTCCTCGTAGTGGGCCTTGGAGAAGTCCGCGGTCCAGGCGTTGGAGTTGTCGGTGCTGCGGTCCGGCTGGGGTATCTGGTTGTGCAGCGGGCCGGGGACGGTGCCGAGCTTGCCGGAGCCCTGGTCGCCGAACTCGGAGAGGATCGTGAAGATCTTCTCCTGGCGGGTGGCGGTGGTGGTCTCGGTCTCGGCGAACTTGCCGGGCGCGACCTCGACGACGCCCTTGGCGTTCGCCTTGGCCTTGCCCTTGGCGACCAGGTCGATGGCCTGCTCGCGCAGCTTGGTGCGCTGCTTCGTGAGAGGTCCGGGCCGGTCGTCGGTCCGGTGCGCGTTCGCGCCCGCGGGTGCGACGTCCCGGGCTTCCTGCGCGGCGGCGGGGGTGAGCCCCGCGGCGAGGAGTGCGGTGAGCGCCGACCCGAGGGTCATGCCCACGACAATCTTCTTCACGTGTCTTGCGATCCTTCCGCTTTGCCTCTGGGGTGGGGAAAACGGATCGCCTGGGGGAACGATCGCCGCAGAGTCTGACACGAGAGGACCCCTCAGGAGGAGGGGTAGCACCGAATAGCGACGACGGATTCCCGCTCAACGAAGCAACAGGTCCACGACGCCGGTCAGGTCTTCCTGCCCGCTGCCCGTGTCGAGCCGCCGCCGCATCAGCTCGAAGTAGGGCCGCAGCAGCTCCGCACTGACGCCCTCCCCCTCGGCCGTGGCCAGGAACGTCGGCGTGCCCGCCACCTGCATCGCGAGGTTCGAGACCACGCCGGTGGTGTAGTCGCCGCTCTTCAGCTGCGCGGCCGTCCGGTGGACGCTCGGGGCCATGGCGGAGAGGAAGTCGGCGAGCAGCGGGGCGAAGGCGACGGGGTCGACGTCCGCCCTCCGTACGAGGGCGAAGGCGTGCGCGACGCCGGCGAACATCCCGTACATGGCGCTGAGCAGGGCCACGTCGTGCAGGGCGGCGAACCCCGGGTCCTCGCCGACGTACTCGGTGCCGACAGGTACGGCGAGGACGGTCCGGCGCATCTCGAACAACTCCCGGGAGCCGCTGTAGAAGACGTAACCGCCGGCCTCGGGGACACCGATCATCGGCGGGACGGCCATGATGCCGCCGTCGAGGTAACGGGCGCCCCGCTCCTCGGCCCAGGAGGCCCGGGCCCGGGCCTGGGCGGGGGTCGTGGTGGTGAGGTTGACGAGGTCCTTGCCGACCAGGTCGACCCCGTCGAGGGCGGATCCGACGGACTCGTCGTCGAGCAGACAGACGACGACGAGCCCACCCGCCGCGACGGCCGCGGCCGCACTGTCCGCGACCTTCGCCCCCTCGGCGGCGAGCGCCTCGGCGCGGGCGGGGGTGCGGTTCCAGACGGTGAGCGGATGCCCGGCCGCGAGCCAGGTGCGGGCGAGGGCGGCACCCATGGCGCCGAGACCGAGGAGGGAGACGGGGGACTTCGGGATGTTGTTCTGCGTCATGCGCAGAAGGCTGCTGCAGGCCCTCTGACCTGCTCAAGTACCCACTTCCAAGTGGGTGGTTACCCTGAGGTGAGCGAACAGGTCAGAAGGGTGGGGCGCGTGGCGACACTGAACCGACCGGCAGCCGGGACCGGCCACGTCTGCGGGATCGACACCGCGATGGAGGTGATCGGCGGCAAGTGGAAGGTCCTCATCCTCTGGGCGCTCCACGAGCAGCCCCACCGCCGCTTCGGCGAACTCCGCCGCCTGGTCCCGGGCATCACGGAGAAGGTCCTCGCCTCCCACCTGCGCGAGATGGAAACGGACGGCATCGTCGCCCGCGCCTCCTACGACGAGGTCCCGCCCCGCGTCGAATACACCCTCACCGAGTCCGGCCTCCGCCTCAACGAGGCCCTGGAGCCGCTGGCGGCGTGGGGGAGGGAGCGGCGGGAATCCATGAGCACCGCTCGCTGAGAGCCGGCGAGAATCCGTCGTCATGGGAGCGGACGTACACGGATTCATCGGGTGCCGGATCACGTACGGCACCATCGATGAGGAGGACGACGAGGTCCGGCGCCGGTACGAGGCGCGGACCGGCTCCCCGTCGGATTCAACGCTGCAGCCAGCTCAGCAGGGTCGTCGCCGTGAACACCGCGCCCGACGCCAGACAGACCGTGCGCGGGGTCAGCCACCCGGGGCCTTCCAGGGGCTGGGACTGCGGGACCGGAGCCAGCAGCGCGTCGGCGAAGGCCTGCGCGGTCGGCGGTCGATCCGCCGGCTCGACGGACATCGCGGCCCGTAGCAGCAGGGCGACGTTCGGTGGAAGCTCCGCTCCGGCCGGGAGCGCCGGCAGCGTCGAGGCGGTCGGCTGGTCGGTCATCAGGGCTGTGGCGCGCCCGCCCGGGCCGAACGGCTTCTGCCCGGTCAGCAGCTCGTAGGTCACGACGGCCAGCGCGTAGACGTCTGCCCTCCCGTCGAACCCGCCGGTCTGGAAGGCCTGTTCCGGTGCCATGTACGCCGGCGTGCCCGTGGTCACCGTCAGCCCGGACGCGTCGGCCAGTTGCTTCGCGCTGCCCAGATCCGCCACCAGCACCGCGGCCGGCGCAGAGCCGGTGGAGAGCAGCAGGTTGGACGGCTTGACGTCGCGGTGCACCACACCCGCCTCGTGCAGGACCTGGACCGCGTAGCCCGCCTCCGCAGCCAGCCGCAGCGCCTCCTGCGGGTCGCACTGCCCGACCCGGTCCTCCAGGGTGCCGCCGCGTACGTGGTCCATGACGAAGTAGGGCCGGTCCTCCTGCACCCCGACGTCGTGCACGCGGACCACCCGCGGGCTGGCGATCCGGCGCAGCAGCCTCGCCTCCGCCAGGAACCTCTCGCGCACATCGGCGTTGGCGGCCCAGTTGTCGGCCAGCACCTTCACCGCGACCTCGGTGTCGAGCTCCGGGTCGTAGGCCTTCCAGACCGTCGCGAAGGAGCCGGCTCCGAGCCGCTCCAGGAGGAGGTAACGGCCGAGCTTGCGCATGTGGCAGCATTCTGCCGGAGTCGGGGGGAGTGGGGAACTCCCGTTCGGCGGGCGGGATGCCAGGCGGGACGAAACGGGGATCAGGGTGTTCGAGGAAGGCGAGCTGGAACGGCTCGTGGCGGCTGCCAAGGCGGGCGACCCGGGGGCGATGGAGTACCTGCTGGCCAAGCTGCGGCCGATGGTGCTGCGCCGCTGCTCGCGCTTCCTGCCCCACCACGCCGACGCGGAGGAGGCCGCGCAGGACGCCCTGCTGTCCATCAGCACGCACCTGGGCGAGTACGGCGGCCACGGCTCCTTCCTGGGCTGGGTGACGGTGATCGCCTCGAACGCCGCCCGGTCCACCTACCGCTCGATGCGCCGACGCGCCGAGGACAGCCACGCCGACCTCCCCGAGTCGGTCGACCCGCGCACCACGAGCGTCATCGCCGGGAGCCGGCTCGACCTGATGGAGGCGTTGGCCGCGCTGGAGCAGCAGCACCCCACCCTGGTGGAGTCCTTCGTGCTGCGCGACCTGGGCGACCTGACCTACGTCCAGGTGGCCGAGCAGGTGGACGCCCCGTTGGGCACGGTCAAGGACCGGATCCACCAGGCCCGCCGCTTCATGCGCGAGCGCCTGGTCACCGGTCCGTGAACGGCGGTCCCGCGAGGGGCGGCGGCCACGCCGTCGTCCGGCCCCGGTCCGCCGTCGCCGCCCTGGTGGCGGCCGCCGTGCTCGGGCTGGTGACCGGCCGATTCGTCCTGCCCTCTCCGCCCGGCGCCGACGCGCACCCGGCAGCGCGGTCGGGTGCAGCGGTCGGCGGGGCGACCCAGGGCGCGTCCGCTCCCGCGCCGCCCGGCGCGTCCACCCCTGCGCCCTCGGCCTCCGGTTCCGGCTCGCCGACCGGTTCGACCGGGCCGGTGACGAAGGCGAACCTTCTGGAACCCGCGGCGTTCGGCCCGGACGCCGGCGTCGGGAAGATCCACGTCACCGACCGGTACGGCGACGGGAATTACGCCAACGCGGCCTGCACCGGGGAGAAGACCCTCACGGAGACCCTGGGCGGGCCCGGTGCCCACTTCCGCGGACTGATGACCGGCACCCGCACCAACGCGAGCGACCCCACGCTGGCCTGGGACGGCGCCGACCAGGTCGCCCGCGAGGTCGCCGCCGAGGCCCGGAGCGCTTCCCTGGCGCAGAACTTCTCCCAGCGCCTGCTGCTGGAGCAGGTGCCCTGCCAGGAGGAAGCGCCAGGGCACTGGGTCTATGGAAGGACCACGACGCTGCGGCTCGCCCCGGACGTCACCGCGAGCTGGATGGGCGTCTACCAGGGATCCCTCAACACCACCGGCACGGCGCCCGAGGGCGAGGAGCCCTGCGGCGGCATCGCCGTGCTGCGCAGCGGCACCCACTACGGGGTGCTGGAGGTCGACGCCTGCCTGGGGACGGCCGCGATGGACCGCGTCGTGAGGACCGCTTTGTCACGGCTGTGAAACAGCCGGTCAGGGCTCCAACTTTCCCTCCTCCGGCGGCATCTCCCCGGTTGTACGAGGACGCAGCAGGCGTCCCGACCAGCAGGGGGACCAGATGACCGAGAACCAGACCGTCCAGCAGAAGTCCGTTCGCCGCAACCGGGTCGCCGCCGCGGCCTGCTTCGCCGCCGCACTGATCACGGCCGGCGTCGCAGGCACCCAGTCGGCCGCCGCCGCCGGGGCCGCCCACCGCACCGCGGTCGCCGCCCACCAGGCCGCGGCCGCGGTCGCCGTGCCCCGACTCGGCTCCGCGGACCTCGTCCAGAGCGAGGACTTCCCGAAGGCCCTGAACCCGGTCGGCGCGACCGTTGCGCTGGACGGACGCCAGGGGCTGTCCGCGTGCTCCGGCGAGGAGACGATGCGCGACCTGACCAAGGGCAAGGCCACCGCGTACGCGTCCGTGAACTGGACCCTCACCACCGACGGCCGGCTGAGCGAGTCGGCCGCGAGCGCCCCCACCAAGGCCGCGGCCGCCACCTGGGAGAAGCAGCTCGTCGCGCTCGTCCAGGACTGCCAGGACGAGCCCGCCGGCCACTGGTACTACGGCGCGGCCCACACCCTGACCACCACCGGCGGCACCGCCCGCTGGTACCCGGCCTACAACGGCGACGGCACCGCCGCCGGCGGGGTCGCGGTCCTGCGCAGCGGCACCAGGGTCGGCATCGTCGAGCTCACCGGCCGGCCCACCCACGCCCCGACCCACGTCGAAGGCATCGCCACCGCAGCGCTGAACCGCCTCTCCTCCTGAACGGCAGCCCGCTCCGCCCGCGCCGTCGGGCGGAGCGGCGCCGCATCGACGCTGTCGTACGCGCGCACGCGCGCAGCCTGCGTGGGACGGAGGCCGTTCTCGATCTCTTCCGGGCCACCGGCTCACCGTTCCCGCAGCGCCTCCAGCTGGTCCAGGAACCAGCGTTGCGGGGGGAGCGCGGTGGCCGCGGCGGCGAGGCGTTTGGTGCGGTCCGCCCGTTCCGTGGAGGGCATCGTCAGGGCCGTGTGCAGGGCCCGGGCCGTCTCCGTGACGTCGAAGGGGTTCACCGTGATCGCGTCCTCGTGGAGTTCCTCGTACGCGCCCGCCTCACGCGAGAGGACGAGCGCGCAGCCCGACTCCGAGACGACCGGTATCTCCTTCGCCACCAGGTTCATGCCGTCGCGCACCGGGTTCACCAGGGCCACGTCCGCCATGCGGTAGGCGGCCAGGGAGCGGGTGAAGTCGTCCTCCACCGAGACCAGGACCGGCTGCCAGTCCGCCGTGCCGAACTCCGCGTTGATCTCGTTCGCGAGCCGTGTGACGGCGGCCGTGTACGAGCGGTACGCCTCCAGGTCCTGGCGCGAGGGGTACGCCGAGGCCATGTGCACCACCCGGTCGCGCCATTCCGGGTGGGTCGCCAGGAGCTCCCGGTAGGCCTGCAGGCCTCTCAGGATGTTCTTCGAGAGTTCCGTCCGGTCCACTCGGACGATGGTCTTCCGGTCGCCGACCTCGTCCCGCAGCCGCGCCAGGCGGTCGTCCACCTCCGGGCGGTACGCCAGCGCCCGCAGCTCCTCCCCGTCCACCCCCAGGGGATACGCGGCCACCCGCGTCCGTCCCAGCCCGCCCGCGCCCCGCTCGAACGCCTCCGCCCACGCGTGCGTGTGGAAGCCCAGCCGGTCCGCGCCCAGCATCCCCCGCAGGAGTTCCCCGCGGATGTCGGTCGGGAGCATCCGCAGGTACTCCGGCGATGCCCACGGCGTGTGCGTGAAGTGCGCGATCCGCAGGTCCGGGCGGAGGTCCCTGAGCTGCCCCGGGACCAGCGCCAGGTGGTAGTCCTGCACCAGGACCTCCGCGCCCTGCGCCGCCTCCGCCGCCAGGGCCTCCGCGAACGCCCGGTTGTAGCTCCGGTACGACTCCCAGCGGCGGCGGAACCCCGCGTCGAAGACCGGCTCGCGCGGGATGTCGTACAGGTGGTGGTGGAGGAACCACAGCACCGAGTTCGCGATGCCGTTGTACGCGTCGGCGTAGATCCCCGGATCGATGTCCAGCATGCGCACGCCCGGCTCCGCCGTCCCGCGCCGCACCGCCTCCCGGTCGCCCTCGCCGAGCGCCGCGCAGACCCAGAGGCTCTCCTGGGAGTCGATGGTGCTCAGGGCCGACGCCAGGCCGCCGCCGCCCTTGCGGGCGTCCAGCGAACCGTCCTCGCCCAGCGCGTACGAGACCGGGCCCCGGTTGGATGCCACCAGCACAGTTGCCATGTGGCGAACCTAGCCCGTCCCGTAAACGCTCAAACGTACGTATACGAGACGAGCTGATTCGGCCACGAGGAGTTGCCGCAGGTCAGTCGCGTCGGCCGCGCATCGCCGCCTTCGCCACCAGGCCGGTCGCCGCCAGGGCCACCGCCAGCGCCCCGAGCAGCCACAGCCGCTCGCCGCTGCGCCCGGTCTCGGCCGTGGAGCCGGCGTGACCGCCCCGGGGCCCGGGGGTCGGGGGTGCGGGTCTGTTGCGGAGCACGAAGGTGTTGTTGTCGTCCGAGCCCTGGCCGGAGGCCGCGGTCGCGCAGCGGGCCGCCAGGTCCGCCGGGGCGGTCGGACAGCCCATGACCGTGTTGCCGATCGTCGTGAAGTCGCCGTACGGCGACTCGTCGTACCGCTTGCCGAAGGGCTCGACCACGTCCGCGGCGGCCGGACCGGCCGCCGTGAACGCGAGCGAGCCCGCGACGAGCCCGGCGGCCGCGAGCACTCTCCCGAGCCCGAGGTGAAGGTGCGTGAAGCGCATAAAAGGGCAATTTATGCAAAGCGGATCATTGCGGGGCGTTACGCCACGCGGCGGTGCGCGTACTCCGCGATCTCCACCATCGGCGGCCGCTCCTCCGTGTCCACCGCGTACGTCCGCGGCTCGAAGCCCTTCTCGCCCCGCTCGAACTGCGTCAGCCGCGGCCGCACCAGATGGCCCCGCGAGAGCCGCAGCTGCGCCGTCCGGTAGATCGCCGCCGCCATCCGGCCGAGCGCCTGCCCGTCCTGGTGCCGGTGCTTGCGCACCCCCACGTCCACCTGCGCGAGCGCGTCCAGGCCCACCGTGTGCAGGGCGTCCACCAGCAGCCCCAGCTCCACCCCGTAACCGACCGGGAAGGGGAGCCGTTCGAGCAGCGAGCGCCGCGCCGCGTACTCGCCGCCCAGCGGCTGCACGAAACCGGCGAGCAGGGGCCAGTGGAGGTTCAGGAGCGGGCGCGCCACCAGCTCCGTCACCCGGCCGCCCTGACCGGGAGCCTTGCCGGAGGCGAGCCCATCGAATTCCGTGCCGAACGGGCGGTCGTACATCGCCTTCACGAAGTCCACGTCCGGGTCCGTGAGCAGCGGCCCCACGATCCCCGTCACGAAGTCCGCCGAGAAGTCCCGCAGGTCCGCGTCCACGAAGCAGACCACGTCCCCGCTCGTCGCCATCAGCGACCGCCAGAGCACCTCGCCCTTGCCGGGCACGGCCGGTATGCGGGGGAGTATCGCGTCCCGCGCGACCACCCGCGCGCCGGCCGCCGCCGCCACCTCCGCCGTACGGTCCGTGGAGCCCGAGTCGATCACCACCAGCTCGTCCACGAGGGGCACGGACTCGGTCATCAGCTCGCGCCGGATCACGGAGACGATGTCCCCGACCGTCGCCTCCTCGTTCAGCGCGGGCAGGACGACGCTGACCGTCGTCCCCCGCTTGGCGGCGAGGATCCGCTCCAGCGGCCGGTCCGCCACGGACCAGGACCGCCGGCCCAGCCAGCGCTCCACCTCTTCCAGCACATGATCTCCATCTCGCGGTTCGGACGGCCGGTTCAAGCGTCCGGGCCTTCGGTTACAGTCTTGAACAACGCGGATGCCCGATGCACGTCGGGGTGCCGCCCGCGTCGGAGTGCAGGAACGAAAGTCCACCGCGCTTCACAATCGAATACCGCTCATCCAGAGGGGCAGAGGGAAACGGCCCGTTGAAGCCCCGGCAACCCTCCAGTCGGTTTGTCTCGTCCTCCAGCGAGGTCCCCGGCTAGGGAAGGTGCCAAATCCGTCTCATGACGAAAATTTCGTCATGGGAAAGATGAGGAGAAAGGGCCTCGCCTCCATGGCTGTTCAGACCGTCGCACCCACCACCGTCGACCTCGGTCCCGCGTCCGGGCTTTCCTGTCGCGAATGTGGTGAAGTCTTCCCGCTCGGCCCGATCTTCGCCTGCGAACTCTGTTTCGGACCGCTCGAAGTCGCGTACGACCTTCCCACCGGTGACCCCGAGGCGCTGCGCAAGCAGATCGAGGCCGGCCCCGCCAACATCTGGCGCTACGCCCCCCTCCTGCCCGTCCCGTCCGACGTCGCCGAGAAGCCCAACCTGAACCCCGGCTGGACCAAGCTCGTCCAGGCCGACAACCTCGCCGCCGCGATCGGCGTCGAGCCCGGCAAGCTCTTCGTCAAGGACGACTCCGGCAACCCGACCCACTCCTTCAAGGACCGGGTCGTCGCCCAGGCCCTCGAAGCCGCCCGCGCCTTCGGCTTCACCACCCTCTCCTGCTCCTCCACCGGCAACCTGGCCGGCGCCGTCGGCGCCGCCGCCGCCCGCGCCGGCTTCCGCTCCTGCGTGTTCATCCCGCACGACCTGGAGCAGGGCAAGGTCGTCATGGCCGGTGTCTACGGCGGTGACCTCGTCGCCATCGAGGGCAACTACGACGACGTCAACCGCTTCTGCTCGGAGCTCATCGGCGACCCGCTCGGCGAGGGCTGGGGCTTCGTGAACGTCAACCTCCGCCCGTACTACGGCGAGGGCTCCAAGACGCTCGCGTACGAGATCTGCGAGCAGCTCGGCTGGGTCGTCCCCGACCAGCTCGTCATCCCGATCGCCTCCGGCTCCCAGCTCACCAAGATCGACAAGGGTCTCCAGGAGCTCATCAAGCTGGGCCTCGTCGAGGACAAGCCGTACAAGATCTTCGGCGCCCAGGCCGAGGGCTGCTCCCCGGTGTCGGCGGCCTTCAAGGCCGGCCACGACGTCGTACGGCCCCAGAAGCCGAACACCATCGCCAAGTCCCTCGCCATCGGCAACCCGGCCGACGGCCCCTACGTCCTCGACATCGCCCGCCGGACCGGCGGCGCCGTGGAGGACGTCAACGACGAGCAGGTCGTCGACGCCATCAAGCTCCTCGCGCAGACCGAGGGCGTCTTCGCCGAGACCGCGGGCGGCGTGACCGTCGGCGTCACGAAGAAGCTCGTCGAGGCCGGTCTCATCGACCCGAGCCTCACCACCGTCGTCCTCAACACCGGCGACGGACTCAAGACCCTGGACGCGGTGGCCGACACCTCTCAGGCGACCGCCACCATCCGCCCGAGCCTGGACGCGTTCCGCGACGCCGGCCTGGCGCTCTGAAAGGTAACGAACACATGGCCGTGAACGTCCGCATCCCCACCATCCTCCGCACCTACACGGGCGGCCAGGCCGAGGTCCAGGCCGAGGGCGCGACCCTCGCCGAGGTCATCGCGGACCTGGAGAAGAACCACACCGGCATCGCCGCCCGCGTCCTGGACGACCAGGGCAAGCTGCGCCGCTTCGTCAACGTGTACGTCAACGACGACGACGTGCGCTTCGAGCAGGGCCTGGAGACGGCCACCCCGGCCGGTGCGGGCGTCTCGATCATTCCCGCCGTCGCCGGCGGTTGCTGATCTCCGGCTGATCTCCGGCCGAGGTCTACCAGTCAGTACGAATTGCCCCTTCCGCGCGATAAGCGGAAGGGGCAATTCTGCATGGTTGAGCGCGGTAGAGTTGGGGAAGTCCCCTCCGCTGCTCATGCCAAGCGCATATGAGAATGCGTCCCCGCACGACAAGAAGCAGCCAAAGTGTGTGCGCGTTGTGTACCTTCTGCGCGCTTTGCCGGGCCCGACTTGCCCCGTCATCCAGGGGATTATCCCCAATTCCCCTTTCCAGGACGCCCAGAATTCTCGGTCGAATGACCTGTTGCAGAGGGCAGTTGGGCAGATACATTCAGCCGCGGTCGACGCGTTCCGGCGCAGGGTCTGACCCGGGTCCGCGAAGTGCGGTCCCGCGCAAGGGCCAGTAATAGGGGAGTTAGGCATGGCTCAGGGCACCGTCAAGTGGTTCAACGCGGAGAAGGGCTACGGCTTCATCGCGGTAGACGGTGGTGCGGATGTTTTCGTCCACTACAGCGCGATCCAGATGGATGGCTACCGCAGCCTCGAAGAGGGCCAGCGGGTCGAGTTCGAGATCTCGCAGGGCCAGAAGGGTCCGCAGGCGGACATGGTCAAGCTCGCCGTCTGAGCGCGGCGCGATCGGCCACCGACGCAACGCCGTCGAGGGGTCCGCATCCCTGAGGGGATGCGGACCCCTCGCGCGTTCCCGAGACCTCGCGGGGAGGTGCCCGATCCACGAGAGTCGCTTGCACTCGCATGGGTCGAGTGCTAATCATTGGCGTTAGCACTCGGAAGGTGAGAGTGCTACGAGGATCGGGCAGACGAGGCCGCCGGCCGGGTGGGGCAAGGAACCACACGGAACCGCGGAGGCCGTCCGTCGCGGGCGTCGGCGCGGTCCTGGAGCGTTATCCACCCCATGTCCGGGAGGACCACTTCACATGGCCAAGATCATCGCGTTCGACGAGGAGGCCCGGCGCGGTCTCGAGCGCGGCATGAACCAGCTCGCTGACGCCGTCAAGGTCACCCTCGGCCCCAAGGGTCGCAACGTCGTCCTCGAGAAGAAGTGGGGCGCCCCCACGATCACCAACGATGGTGTCTCCATCGCCAAGGAGATCGAGCTCGAGGACCCGTACGAGAAGATCGGCGCCGAGCTGGTCAAGGAAGTCGCCAAGAAGACGGACGACGTCGCCGGCGACGGTACGACCACCGCCACCGTCCTCGCCCAGGCGCTCGTCCGCGAGGGCCTCCGCAACGTCGCCGCCGGTGCCAACCCGATGGCCCTCAAGCGCGGCATCGAGAAGGCCGTCGAGGCCGTCTCCGGCGCCCTGCTCGAGCAGGCGAAGGATGTCGAGACCAAGGAGCAGATCGCTTCCACGGCCTCCATCTCCGCCGCCGACACCCAGATCGGCGAGCTCATCGCCGAGGCGATGGACAAGGTCGGCAAGGAAGGCGTCATCACCGTCGAGGAGTCCCAGACCTTCGGTCTGGAGCTGGAGCTCACCGAGGGCATGCGCTTCGACAAGGGCTACATCTCGGCGTACTTCGCCACCGACATGGAGCGCATGGAGGCGTCGCTCGACGACCCGTACCTCCTGATCGTCAACTCCAAGATCTCCTCCGTGAAGGACCTCCTTCCGCTCCTGGAGAAGGTCATGCAGTCGGGCAAGCCGCTGCTGATCATCGCCGAGGACGTCGAGGGCGAGGCCCTGTCGACGCTGGTCGTCAACAAGATCCGCGGCACCTTCAAGTCCGTCGCCGTCAAGGCCCCGGGCTTCGGCGACCGCCGCAAGGCCATGCTGAACGACATCGCCATCCTCACGGGCGGCACGGTCATCTCCGAGGAGGTCGGCCTCAAGCTCGAGAACGCGGGCCTGGACCTGCTCGGCCGCGCCCGCAAGGTCGTCATCACCAAGGACGAAACCACCATCGTCGACGGTGCCGGTGACAGCGAGCAGGTCGCGGGTCGCGTGAACCAGATCCGCGCCGAGATCGAGAACTCCGACTCGGACTACGACCGCGAGAAGCTCCAGGAGCGCCTCGCGAAGCTGGCCGGCGGCGTGGCCGTCATCAAGGCCGGTGCCGCGACCGAGGTCGAGCTCAAGGAGCGCAAGCACCGCATCGAGGACGCCGTTCGCAACGCGAAGGCGGCCGTCGAGGAGGGCATCGTCGCCGGCGGTGGCGTGGCCCTGCTCCAGGCCTCCAACGTCTTCGAGAAGCTCGAGGCCGACCTGTCGGGCGACGAGGCCACCGGTGCCAACATCGTCAAGCTCGCGCTCGAGGCCCCGCTGAAGCAGATCGCGGTCAACGCCGGTCTCGAGGGCGGCGTCGTGGCGGAGAAGGTCCGCAACCTGCCCGTCGGCCACGGCCTGAACGCCGCGACCAACGAGTACGTCGACCTCATCGCCGAGGGCATCATCGACCCGGCGAAGGTCACGCGCTCCGCGCTGCAGAACGCCGCGTCGATCGCCGCGCTGTTCCTCACCACCGAGGCCGTCATCGCCGACAAGCCGGAGAAGGCCGCCGCGCCGGCCGGCGGCGGCATGCCGGGCGGTGACATGGACTTCTGATCCCCCCGAGGATCGGCAGTTCATCGCTGAACGCGCAGCTCGCGTACGCGACCGAGGGCGGCACTCCCATCAGGGGGTGCCGCCCTCGGGCGTTTCTCCGGGGAGCCGCTCAGCGCACGTCGACGTAGTCCCCGCCGGCCGAGGCCGGGGAGTGGAAGTGCCGGGAGTCGGCGGCGTAGTGGCGGATCCGCCAGGTGCCGTCGGCGCTCGCCTTCGCCTTGAGCGAGACGGCGCCGCTCGCGCTGGACCGGCCCGAAGCCATCTGCTTCCAGGTGGTGGTGCCGCGCGCCTGGAACTGCAGGACGACGGGCGCGTTCCCGTACCCCTGCCAGGTGCCGTTCCAGAAGTGCTGGAGGCTGCCGGTGACGGTCACGTAGCCGCCCTTGGAGACCGGCTCGGGGCCGGCGTTCAGGGAGACGACGCGGGTGTCGAAGCGGACGAGCCGGAAGGAGGGCGAGGTGGCCCCGGCGAGCTCGTCGCTCGTCAGGTGACGAACCCGGAACCAGCCGCCCCGGCTGCCCGCCCTGAGCGTGATGTCCTCCCAGGAGAGGGCCGTCTCCCGGAGGGGTACGCGCTTCCAGCCGCCGTCGACGGACTGCTCCAGCTGCACGTCCTGCTGCGACATGGACGCGTCCGGCATGTACAGCGCGCGGAGGTTGACGGACACCGTGAGGGTGCCGTCGGCGGACAGCGAGGCGCTGCGGAGGTCGAGACGGGACTCCAGGGGGACGGCGAGCGGGCCCGAGAGCCGGTCGAACACCAGGAACGGGTCCCCGGAGGTGACCTCCCACTCGTACTGGCCGGAGCCGGCGAAGGCGGGGAGCTTCGCGGTGAACCGGCCGTCCGCGTCCGTGCGCACGTTCGCGACCTGCGGGCCGAAGGCCACGCGGACGGGCTGGTCGGCGAGCGGCGCGCCCGCGGCGGCCGGGTCGGTCAGACGTCCGCCGATGGTGACGGTCTCGCCGCTGAGCGCCCGCTTCCTGTCGGCGGCGGCGGTGGCCGACGCGCGGAGCGGCTTGTACGTCTCCGCGACCGAGCGCGACGCGCTCACGCTGCCGTGCACCTCGGCGCTGTCCTCGGCGAATGAGGCCGTGAAGGTGTCGCCGGGGCCGGCGACGGCGTACGGCTCGCCGGTGAAGTCGCCGGCGGCGGAGGTGGCGAGGGCCCGGGGGGCCTCGTCGGCGGCCGCGCCCTCGCGCCGGACGGTGACCGTGCGGTCCGGGAGCGGCACGATGTCCCCGGAGCCGGGCTGGACGGCGCTCAGGTTGCCCTGGGGGCGGGCGTTGCGGTCGTCCCAGGCGGGAACGCCCACGCCGAAGGAGAGGAGCTCCGGCCGCAGCCGGAAGTCGAGCCGGCCGGCGTCGGCGCGGGTGAGCGTGTTGCCGAGCGAGTCGGTGGCGGTGACGTCGATGGCGTACGTCCCGAGGGACGGGATGGTGCCGCCGTCCTCGACGAGCTTCAGCGTCGCCTCGGCGGGCAGCCGGAAGGTGCTGGCGAGCCGGGGGTCCCAGGAGTCTCCGGGGACGAGCGTCGGGACGGCGGCGACGACGGTGTCGCCCTGCCGGATCTTGGCGGAGACGGCGGTGACCTTGGCCTGCGGGGCGTCGGTCCAGGCGGTCACCTCGAAGACGCCGCGCTGGGTGTCGTCGGTGACGGCGCGGCCGATGCCGACGAGCGGGCTGCCCGCCGGGGTCTCCTCGGCGAGGGCGGGGGCGGTCGACGCGGCCAGGGCCACGGCCGCGACGGCGGCTGTCAGGGAGAGGCGGAGGTCAGCGCGCATCGATGTACTTCGCATTCGTCTCGCTGTAGAAGTAGCTGCCCGTGGTGTTGAGGTAGACCGCCCAGGAGCCGTCGCCGTAGGCGGTGGCGCGGTAGCTGAAGTTGCCGTAGCTGTTGGTGGCGATGCTCTGCGACACCCAGTACCACTGGCTGCTGCCCTTGGGCTTGTAGACCAGGGTCAGCTTGACTCCGCCGAGCGGCTTCCAGACTCCGCCGACCTTGCGCTGGACGGTGCCGGAGACGGTCATCTTGCCGTTCACCACGGGCTGTGTGGGGCTGATGGTGAAGGCGGAGAAGCGGGTGGGCGTGCGGCCCCGCTTCAGGCTCGGGCCGGTCTTGGCGACGAGCTGGTTCGTCTCCGGGTGCTGCACCCGGTAGAGCGCGGACTCGTATCCCTGGAGCCTGAACTTGTACGTGCAGTTCGTGTCGGTCCGGCCGGAGCGCAGGTTGAACCAGCTGCGTCCGCCGTCCAGGGAGGCCTGGAGCGTCACGGGCTGGGTCTCGTAGCAGGCGTAGCCGCTGCTGAGGCTGCCCGAGACGTCGAGCCTGCCGAACTCGTCGAGGGTGGCGTTGTACGGCGAGAAGGTGAACTGCTGCGGGACGACGACGTCGATCTTGTCGTAGGGCCGGGGGTCGCCCGCGAAGTACGGGGAGGGCCGCAGCGAGGCGTAGACGTAGTCGGTCGAGTACTGGATCCGCGCGGGGAGCGAGAAGGTGCCGGTCGCCGAGGAGGTGGCCGAGCCGAGCACGTTGACCGCGCTGGCCTCGTACCACCCGGGCTGGGTCCCGGTGGCGACGACGGGCGCGCCGGCGAAGGGCTTCCAGCCGTCGGCCGTGAGCCGTTCGACGAGTCCGGTGACGCGGAGGTCCGTGCCGGCGAGGACGCGGTACTTGTCGCCGTCGGCGGTGATCCGGTACCGCGTCTGCTCGATGGGCACGTCCGGCACGCTGCGGTTCGGCTCGTCCGGGTCGATGCCGGCGCTCGGGACGATGGTCGCCGTGCCGCCGGTGAGCCGGCCCTGGGGCGTGACCGTCACCGAGAAGGAGCCGTCGGCGCGGACGGTCGCGGTGCCCGTGCGGTCGACGTATCCGCTGATGCCGTAGGTCTGGAACCAGAACTGCACCCGGGTGCCCTCGGGCGCGGTGGAGCGTTCGCCGGTGGCCGGGTTCCAGCTGGTCGTGGTGCCGGAGAGGACGACCTGAGGATGCTCGTAGCTGGTGGTCGCGCGGTCGGCGGTGATCCTGCCGACGCCGACGTGCGGCTTGTGGCTGTAGGCCGCGCCCGCCCGGTACGTGGTGGTTCCGCCGGGCCGTCGGTAGTCGATCCGGACCGGGTAGTCCCCGAGGGCGGTTCCCTCGGGGAGGGTGATGGGCGCGTCGGTGGTCCAGTCCCCGTAGCGCAGGGTCAACTCCTCCGTGGAGGCGAGGACCGGGGCGTCCGGGGCGGTGGAGGCCAGCACGCTGACCTTGACCCACAGTGCGTCGCCGAGCAGCCCGACGCGGTAGCGCCCGTCGTCGAGCGTGGCGTCGGCGGTGTTGGCCACGTCCGCGTGCGCGGCCGGGGCGTGGATGACGGCGGGCGCGATGACGCCGGCCGAGAGAGCGAAGACGGCGGCCGCACGGACAAAGGCGTGCGGAAGCCTGCGCGTTGAGCGCGGCAAAGGGACCCCCCACAGGTCTGAGATCGCGGCCACGCCCTCATCCGGGCGGCCGCGTGGCAGAACTTTAGCGCTCACCTGTTGAACATGTTCATTCGCTTTACGGGGATGCCGGGGTGATCCTGGAATGGTCCCTTCGCGAGGGGAGCGGAGCCATGGTCACCCTCCTGACGACGCCGGCCGACCGCGAGCTCGTCATCACGCGCACCTTCGACGCCCCGCCGGACCGGGTCTGGGCGGCCTGGACGCGGCCGGAGCACGTACGGGAGTGGTACGGGGTGGCCGGGCTGACCACGTCCGTCGTCGAGATCGACCTGCGGACGGGCGGGGCGTGGAGGTGGGGCCAGACGGGGCCGGACGGCCAGGAGATCGTCTTCTCGGGCACCTACGAGGACGTCGTCCCGGTGGAGCGGCTCGACTACACGGAGGTGTTCGAGCAGATGCCGGGCGCCGAACCGGTCCGTGTGGCCCTCACCTTCGACGCGACTCCGGACGGGGGCACGGCCCTGACCAGCACGTCCCTGTGGCCGTCGAACGAGATCAGGGACCAGGCGCTGGCGGCGGGCATGGAGGCGGGGGTGAGGGAGCAGTACGACAGGCTGGCGTCGCACCTGGAGCGGATGGGCTGACCCACCGCTCGTACCGACGTCACCGCCGGAAGAGCCCGGTCCAGAGGAAGGACTCCCCGAACGCGGGGGACGCGGCGGACTGCGCCCTCATGCGGCGCAGCTCGATCTCTGTCAGGTCGGCGAAGACGGTGCGCAGGGAGGTGTCCGTGTAGGCGAGCCCGCCGTGCAGCTTCCCGTCCCGGTAGAAGTCGGCGTCCGGCAGCTCGGAGCCCATGCCGCCCTCGCCGGCGGCGAACGCGGTGAGCGCGAAGTGCCCGCCGGGCGCGAGGGCGCGGTCGAGGAGGGCGAGGTAGCTGACGCGGCGGTGCGGGGGCAGGTGGTGGAAGCAGCCGGAGTCGTAGACGAGGTCGTACGGGCCGTCGAGGGCGGCCGTGAAGGCGTCCCCGCGCACGAACCGGAGGCCCTCGGCGCCGGTGTCCCGGGCCCGTTCCTCCGCCCAGGCGATGGCGGTGGGCGAGAGGTCGACGGCGGTCACGTCGAATCCGGCCGCCGCGAGGTACAGGGCGTTCCGGCCGGGCCCGCAGCCGAGGTCGAGCACCTTGCCGCCGGCCGGGATCAGCCCCCGCTCGACGTACGACACGAGGTTCTCGTCGGGCTTGGCGACGAAGAACGGCACGGGCTTGTCCCGGTCGGCGTAGAACCCGTCCCACCAGTCGGCCCCGCCCTCCGTCCACCGGTCGGCACCGGGCGCGAACAGGCCGTCGAGCAGGGTGAGGACGTCGTCGATGGTGCGGATGGTGCGGGCGGTCTCGCTCATGTGGATCTCCCCTCCGAGTCCCTCAAGAATAAGGGGAGTTGGGGTAAAAGCCCAGGTCAGGTATGGTGTGCGGATCGACCGTGCGGGTGCTGGGCGGCCCCTGACGGGGTCGCGGACCCGAGGGGGAGGGGACTGTTGCGCGGCCCGGCGGAGGACGCCCCACAGGCCCGGGAAGGGGCCTTCCAGCGGTCCGCCAGGCGATCTTTCTGGCGGCTTCGATTCGCTTGAATGTACGATCCGCCTGCCGACAGGGGGGGTCCCGCCGGCCCCTCGGCCGCGCGGCCCGCTCCGCCCTGCCGTCCTGCCCGCCGAGCGTCCGCCCTCCCTCGTCGTACCCGTCTTCACACCCGTACGAGGGGACACGTACTTGTCCGTCCGAAGAGCCGTCGCGCTCGCACTGAGCGCGGCCCTGGGCATCACCGGCCTGACGGCCGCCGCACCTTCCGCCGTGGCGGCGTCCGCCTCCGACGCGCCGTACGACGTGACAATTCCCGCGCCGGTGGACCCCGCCGGAACGGACGAGATGGTCCTCGTCGCGGCCGGGACCGGTGTCCAGATGATGCGCGGGGGAGAGGTCATGTCCCCCATCTGGCAGAGCCTGACGGACGGGCGGGTCGACCACGGTCCGATCTGCGAATTGGGGCACCCGTTCTACCGCGGTGACAGGGTCGCCTGCGTCGGGTACACGGAGATCACCGTCCACGACTTCGCGAGCGGTGCCGATTACACCCGGCCCTTCGGATACGAGCATTGGTACCCCGTTCTCGCACAGGGCCGGCTGCTCGCCGCCGACACCGGGACCGACGGAACCGTCCTGCACCTCCTCGGCTACGGCCCGGACGCCCCCGAGGACCTGGACGTGCCCCTGCCGGGCGACACGATGCCCTCCGTCCTGAGCTACGACGACGCCGGCGCGCTCATTCGCTACAGCGACATCACCGCACTCGTTGACTTCGCCACGGGCACGCTCACGCCCGTGCCCGCCCTCCCGGTCGCCACGAACTCCCCCAGTGCCGTCCTCAGCGCCGACTGGATCGTCCAGTACAGCCAGACGGGCACGGACAGGGCGTTCGTCGTGTCCCGTACGGACCACGGCGACCCGGGCCGGACGGTGAAGCTGCCGAACGACGACGTCAACACCCAAGGGCGGCTCGGCGTCGTCGGCGACTGGATCGTGGGTCACTACATCCCGTCCAGCGGCGGGTACGTCCCTACCCTCGCCACGCCGATCGACGGGGGAGCCACGCGCGACCTCGGCGTCCGTGGCTGGTGGAGCAGCGCCGACACGAACGTGGGCGCCCTGTACATGATGGACGAGGGGGGTGTGCGGCGGGTCTCACCGGGCGCCGACGGAGTTCCGGTCACCTCCCAGGTCCTGGCCCTTCCCCCGACCCTCCCGTACACCGGGCTGAGCATGGCCAACGGCAGGGTGGTGACGGAGACGCAGACGGCCACCAACACCCTCCGGGGCTTCGACGTGTCCCTCTCCGGGGCGCGGACGGCCACGCCGACCTGGACCTGTGACGCGTACAAGGCCCTCGGCCCGAACTGTCCGTCGCTCATCGCGTCGGACGGCACGAGCATCGGGACGTGGTGGCGTGACACCGGTGACGGCCGCCTGCTCACCCTGGAGAACGGGAACCGCCCGGCGTCCGGCGGGCAGTCGGCGTGCTACGACTGCGCCGTGACGGCGCGGGTGACCACGCCCGGATCCTCGGGAACCACGCGCACGGTCATGCTTGCCTACCCGGGCACGCTCCAGGTGGACTCGGTGTACGACGTCTCCGGCCGGTATGTGCGCTTCCGCGGCACCACGGCCGCCGGCAGGCGCTCGATCGTCGCGGACACCGAGACGGGGAAGATCCTCCGGGACACCGCCATCTCCGGGCAGGCCCTGCAAGGTGGCCGGCTCTGGACGGCGTCCACGACGGACGACACCGTGTCCGCCGTCGACCTGCGGACGGGCGCGACCGTCGAGACGCACCACCTCGGGGCGAGTTGCGTCGCCTCCCGCCTCGAGGCCGTCGGCAAGTGGCTCTACGGGCGCTGCTCGCAGTCGTCCGCGGTCGTGTACGACCGTGAGAAGAAGGTGTCGACCAAGCTCCTGGTCGACCGCAACACCGAGCCGCACCTGGGCGACGGCTTCCTCGTCCACAGCTTCTACGGCTCCATGGGCTACGGGTTGATGGTGAGTGACGTCCGGTCCGGTGCGGAGGTGTACCAGTCCTTCGGCCCCCTCGGGAACGACTCCGTCCAGGTGCCCCTGACCTGGACGGTCGACCGCTTCGGCGGGGGCTTCGCGTACATCGACTCCTGGCGGGCCGTCCGCGTCGTCGGTCTCGGCGGCGTCACCAGCCCGCTGACCGCGCTCGACGCCGACACTCCCTCGTCCGTCAACCTCAAGTCCGCCCTCTGGAAGCCCCGCTGGTGGCTCTCCAAGCCCGCCGCCTCCTGGACGCTGACCCTCAAGCACAAGATCACCGGCAAGGTCGTCCGTACCCTCACCGGCGGCGAGGCCCGTGGCATCGTCGTGCCCTCCTGGGACGGCAAGGACGCGGCCGGGAAGCTCGTCGCCAACGGGGCCTACGCCTGGGCGCTCGCCGTGAAGCCCGCCGACGGCCAGGGTCCGGACCTCGCCCTCTCCGGGGTCGTCAACCTGTCCGGCGGTGCCGCCGTCTGGCGCGACCTCGCCGGGGACGACGGCTTCGGCGACCTGTTGGCGATGGACACGACCGGGCTCGTGTCCCTGTACCGGGGTACGGGCACGGGCGCGGTCTCCGCGCGCATCGCCGGTACGGGGACCACGTTCGCGACCACCTCCGTCCTCGTCCCGACGGGTGACCTGAACGGCGACCGCTGCCCCGACGTCTACGTCCGCGTCGGCGACCAGCTCCGCGCCTACCGGCCCGGCTGCGGCAAGGTCCTCTCCGCCTCCTCGCCGTACACGCTCGTCGGCTCGGGCTGGGGACAGTACGACGTACTGACCTCCCCCGGCGACGTCAACGGCGACGGGTACGCCGACCTGGTCGTCCGCCAGGCGTCCACCGGCGACATGTACTTCTACGGCGGCACGGCCGACCACCGGGTGAAGGCCCGCGTGCGCATCGGCACGAACTGGAAGCTGTACAAGAAGCTCGCCGGCGCCGGCGACCTCAACGGCGACGGCCGCGGCGACCTCCTCGGCGTCGACGCCTACGGCGTGCTGTGGCGCTACTACGGCACCGCGACCGGCGGCGTCACCACGCGCGTGAAGGTCGGCGGCGGCTGGGGCGTCTACTCGTCCCTCGTCGGCACCGGCGACCTCTCCGGCGACGGCCGCGCGGACCTGGTGGCCCGCGACACCGACGGAAAGCTGTGGCGCTACAGCGGCACGGGCACCGGCCTCTACGGCACCCGCGTCCTGATCGGCTCGGGCGGCTGGAACGGCTACAAGGGCCTGTACTGACCGTGGAAGACCCCGAGGGCCCGGCTGCTCGTCGCAGCCGGGCCCTCGTTCGTTCCCACCGTCACGCCGGCGGGGCCAGCAGCCCGGCGTCCTGACCCGACCGCCGCAGCGACTCCGCGACGAAACCGCTCGCCTTCAGCTCCTCGACCGTGTCGCGGAGGAAGGCCACGGTCTCGGGCCGCCGGCTCACCGTCGTCCCGACGGCCTGCCGGATCTCCATGAACCGGCCCTCGATCAACCGCAGGTCCGGATGCGCGGCGACGTACGCGGTGAGCGGCTGACGGATCCCCGCACCCACCTCCAGGCCCTCGGCCCGGAAGACGTCGACGCCCTCGTCGCCGCGCACGACGGTCGCGTGGGCGAGACTCCGCGACAGGAACAGGTCGTACGCGGAACCCTTCTTGACCCCGATCCGCACGCCCGGCGCGTCCACGTCCTCGACGGTGCTGAGCGCCGAACCACGCGGCACCGCGTACACGCCCTCGATGACGACGTACGGGGCGGTGAACGCCACCTCCGTCTCCCGCGCCGGGTCCACGGCGAGGAAACAGAGATCGGCCCGCCCCTCCGCCATCGCGTCGAAGGACTTCCGCGCCGCGTCGAAACAGAGCAGCTCCACGGGAAGCCCGAGCCGCGCCCCGATCTCCCGCGCCAGATCCACGGTCACCCCTCCCGGCGCCTCGGGAGTGCCCTGCGCGAGCACCGGATTCCCGAGGTTGACGGAGGCCCGCAGAATCCCGGCGGGCGCGAGGTCGGCGGCAATGGCGGGGCTGGGTGTGGTGGTCATGGGGGTGGAGTTTAGGCGGGGGTGGCGGGGCGGACTCTCGGCGCCGCCGACTTCGGCGCCGGGGGGCGGGGCGCGCCTTCAGGCGTCGGCCGTCGGCGGGCTTCCCGCTGTGAAGCCCTCGCCGTCCTGGAATTCGATCAGGATTCCCCCGTCCGGGAGGAAGAGCCAGCAGGTGGGGCCCTGGTCGAGGATTGTTTCGGCGTGCCGGGACGCCAGGGTGGCCGGCAGGGCGATTGTCGGGATCAGGAGGTTGTCCCAGAAGACGATGACGAGTTCGTCGGGGGCGGCGTGGGTGTGGAGCAGGGCCGCCAGGGCCTCTCCGTCGAACTCTTCGGTTCGTGCGGTGACTTCGACGCCCTGCCAGTTCAGCCGGGCGGAGCCGATCGGCTCGAAGCGGTTCAGGCTCGCCTCGGCGAACGCGCGCTGTTCCCCGTACGAGAGGAGCAGTACGTCCTCGCCCAGGAGGTCCAGGACCTCCGCGATGTACTCCGGGTGGGTCCCGTACGACTCGTGCGCGCTCATGTCGTGAGTCAAGCAGGTCCGGACGTCCGGGGGTTGGCCCTACCTCCGACCCGCCTGTCTGCCGGATGGGGGCCGGTGGGCGCGTCCGCGAGGCTGTGCGCATGACAACGAATCGTGGACGCAAGGCCCTGATGCTCGCTCTCTCCGTCGCCGCCGTCGCCGGAGTCGGGATCGTGGGGGGCGGGGTCGCGCCCGCCGCTGCCGCCGGGCTCCAGTGGCATGACTGCGACCCCGCCGTGAAGCCGCTGCCCGGGCAGCAGTGCGCCACGCTCTCCGTGCCCCTCGACTACGCCGATCCCGACGGTGAGCAGATCGGGCTCGCCGTCGCCCGGCTGCCCAGTGCCCGGCCCGAGGCGCGGCGCGGCACGCTCATGGTCATTCCCGGTGGGCCCGGCAGCTCCGGTGTGCAGCGGCTCGGGCAGAAGGGGGCCGCCCTCGCCAAGGAGATGAACGGCGCCTACGACCTCGTCGCCTTCGACCCGCGTGGTGTCGGCGGCTCCGCCAAGGCCCGGTGCGGCTTCGACGAGGACGACCGGCGCCTCGTGACCCTGCGGTCCTGGCCCGCCGCCGACGGCGGCATCGGCGAGAACGTCGCCCGCTCCCGGCGCATGGCCGAGGCCTGTGCCCGGAACGGGGGTGCGATGCTGCGCGGGCTCACCACCGCCAATCAGGTGCGTGACCTCGACCGGCTGCGGCAGGCGCTCGGCGAGCGGAAGCTGTCCGCCTGGAGCGTCTCGTACGGGACGTACGTCGCCGCCGTCTACGCCCAGAAGTTCTCCGAGCACACCGACCGTTGGGTCCTCGACAGCAGCGCCGACCCCGACCCCAGGCGCGTCGCCCGCGGCTGGCTCGCGAGCATGGCGCGCGGTGCCGAGGACCGCTTCCCCGACTTCGCCGCCTGGGCCGCCCACCCCGACCGCGACAGGGACGGGCTTCGGCTCGCCGAACGGCCGGAGGACGTGCGCGGGTTGTTCCTCGGGCTCGCTGATCGGCTCGACCGTGAGCCCAGGGCCTCCACCACCCCCGGTGTGCCCCTGACCGGCAACATCCTTCGCCAGGCCCTTCAGCAGGCCCTCTACTCCGACGCCTCCTTCCCCGCCTTCGCCCGTCTCCTCTCCCAGGCCCTCGACCCCGCGGGCGTGCCCGTGCTGCCGCCCGAGCTGGCCGGGCCGATGCCCGACGAGGCCGCGACCGTCAGCGTCGGCGTGATCTGCAACGACGTCGACTGGCCCCGTTCCGTACCGGCGTACGAGCGGGCCGTCGCCGCCGACCGCGTGCGCCACCCGCTGACCGCCGGCATGCCCGCCAACATCACGCCCTGCGCCTTCTGGAAGGGCGGCGCGGTGGAGAAGCCGACCCGGATCACCGACCAGGGCCCGTCCAACGTCCTCATGATCCAGAACCTGCGCGACCCCTCCACCCCGCACTCCGTCGGGCTCAAGATGCGCGAGGCCTTCGGCGACCGGGCGCGCCTCGTCTCCGTCGACAAGGGCGGCCACGCCGTCTACCTCGGCAACGGCAACGCCTGTGGCGACCGGGCCGTGACCCGCTTCCTCACGGAGGGCGTGCGGCCGGAGACGGATGTTCTCTGCCGGTGACCGGGAGGTGGGAGGGGCCCGGCGGAGACGATCCGCCGGGCCCCTCCCCGTACCCCTCAGACCTTCACCGGCTCCGGGGCCGGTTCGGCGGCGCCCACCCCCGTCTCCTCCGTCTCCACGTCGAACTCCGCCAGGAGTTCCTTGCTGAAGCCGAAGAAGTACGTCGCCACGAAGCCCGCCGCATACCCGACCAGCAGACCGCCCGCGTAGATCGCGATCGTCTCCCCGAGGCCCCTGTTCCCGTCGAGGAGCGGGAAGAGGGCCCAGCCGGACGGGCCGATCGCGGTCGAGCCGACCTTGTCGCCCAGCATGCTGAAGAGGCCGACGAAGCCGCCGCCGAACGCGCCGCCCACGCAGGCCGTGACGAACGGGCGGCCCAGGGGCAGCGAGACGCCGTAGATCAGGGGCTCGCCGACGCCCAGGAAGCCGGCCGGGAGGGCGGACCTGATGGTGCGGCGGATGGAGCCGTTGCGGGGGAGCTTCAGGTAGACGGCCAGGGCCGCGCCGACCTGGCCCGCGCCCGCCATCGCGAGGATGGGGAGCAGGACCGTGTACCCCTGCTGCTCGATGAGGGTCGTGTGGATCGGGATGAGGGCCTGGTGCAGGCCGAGCATCACGAGCGGCAGGAACAGGCCGCCGAGGACGAGACCCGCGCCGGCGCCCGCGTTCGCGAGGAGCCAGTCGGCGGCGTCGCCGATCGCCCGGGACACCTCGCCCGCCACGTACATCAGCCCGAAGATCGTGACGAGGCCCGAGATCAGTACCGTCAGCGTCGGGGTGACCAGGACGTCCAGGGACTCCGGGACCCAGCGGCGGCACCACTTCTCCACGTACACGGCGAGGACCGCGGCGCCCAGCGCGCCGAGCACACCGCCCTGGCCCGGAGAGAGCGTCTGGCCGAAGGCGTCGATCTTGGCGACGCCGGGGAAGACGATGATCGCGGCGACCGCGCCGCCGAGGATCGCCGTGCCGCCGAACTCCTTGGCCGTGTTGTAGCCGACGAAGACCGCGATGAGGGCCATGAAGCCGCTCGCCATCGCCGCGAGCGCGGGGGTGACGCCGGGCAGCCATCCGAGGTTGATCAGGAGGCCGTTGAGGCCGGCGATGATGCCGCAGCCGATGAGGGCGGGGATCAGCGGGACGAAGATGTTCGCGATCCGGCGGAGGAAGAGCTTGAACGGGGTCGCGTTCTTCGCCTTCCGCGCCTCCTTGAGGGCCGCGCCCCGGTCCGCGAGTTCCTCCGCGGTGTGGGGCGGTGCGGGGGCTTCGGCCACCAGGGCCTCGAACTCCGGGGTCACGCGGGCGACGGTGCCGGGGCCGAGGACGATCTGGTATGTGTCGTCCTCCACGACCCCCATCACGGACGGCAGGGCCTTGAGGGCCTCGTCCCGGACGAGCGAGCGGTCCCGCAGGCCGAGCCGGAGGCGGGTCATGCAGTGGGCCACGGAGCTGATGTTCCCGGCGCCGCCGACGAGGGGGAGGATCGCGGCGGCGATGGCGCGGTTCTTGTCGTCTGTGCTCATGGGGCGGTGGTGCCTTGCTGTGAGGGGGTCTTTACGCGTGCAGGGCCGTACGCAGGTGACCCTGGGACGCGGTCAGCCGCTGCTCGGCGGTCTTGGCATCGATGTCGGCGAGGATCATCAGGATCGCGGTCTTCACCTCGCCGCCGGCGGCGGCGAGGGCCGTCTCGATCTGCTCGTCCGGGGCGCCGGTGGCCAGGGCGACGATCCGCCGTGAGCGGGCCTGGAGCTTGTCGTTGGAGGCGCGGACGTCGACCATCAGGTTTCCGTAGGTCTTGCCGAGGCGGATCATCGTGATGGTCGAGATCATGTTGAGGACGAGCTTCTGGGCGGTGCCGGCCTTGAGGCGGGTGGAGCCGGTGAGGAGCTCGGGGCCGGGGACGACCTCGATGCCGTGCTCGGCGGCGGCGGCGAGCGCGCTGTCCTCGTTGCAGGAGAGGCCGATGGTGAGCGCGCCGAGGGAGCGGGCGTGCTCGACGGCGCCGACGGCGTACGGGGTGCGGCCGGAGGCGGAGATGCCGACGACGGTGTCGTCGGCGGTGAGCCCGAGGGCGTCCAGGTCGGCGGCGGCGAGTTCGCGCGAGTCCTCGGCGCCCTCGACGGCCTGGACCATGGCGGTAGGGCCGCCCGCGATGAGGCCGACGACCTGCGAGGGGTCGGTGTTGAAGGTGGGCGGGCACTCGCTGGCGTCGAGGACGCCGAGCCGGCCCGCGGTGCCCGCGCCCATGTAGATGAGGCGCCCCCCGCGGGCCATCCGCTCGGCGGTGGCGTCGATCGCGGCGGCGATCGCCGGGAGCTGCCGGCCGACGGCGTCGGGAACGGTCCGGTCCTCGCCGTTCATGGTGCGGGCGATGTCCAGGGTGGGCAGCCGGTCGATCTCGGCGAGCTCGGGCCGGAAGGCCTCGGTGGTGAGGGTGGCCAGCTGGGCGCGGAGTTCGGAGTACGAGGTGGGCACGGGGGCTCTTTCGGTACGGCGGCGTCGTCGGCGCCGGTGCGGCGGGTGGTGGTCAGCGGGTCCGGGGGGAGTGGCGGTGGGCGAGGGCTTCGTACGAGGCGGCGAGGGCAGGGGCCGCCGTCTCGTACGTACGCTGCGTGACGCAGGTGAACAGGCAGTCCACGACCAGGAGTTGGCTGGTGCGGGACGACATCGCCGCGGGGCGCAGTTCGCTCTCGCGGGCGGTGGAGGTGGTCAGTACGTGGTCGGCGTACTGGGTGACGGGGCCGTCCGGGCGGCCGGTGATGGCGACCGTGGTCGCCCCGTGGTCGAAGGCCACCCGGAGCGGTTCTATGACGTCGCCGGTGGAGCCGGAGTGGGTGATGGCGATGGCGACGTCGCCGGAGCGGAGCTGTACGGCGTTGGTGACGGCGAGGTGCGGGTCGCTGTGGGCGTGCGCGATCAGGCCGATCCGGAGCAGCTTCTGGCCGAGGTCCTGGGCGACGAGGCCGGAGGCGCCGACGCCGTAGATGTCGATGCGGCGGGCGACGGAGAGGGCGGCGACGGCGGCGCCGAGCTGGACGGTGTCGAGGCCTGCGGCGGTGTCGGCGAGGGTCTGCTGTTCGTCGTAGGCCAGCTTGGCGACGACGTCGGCGATCGGGTCGTCGACGGCGATGTCGGCGGTGACGGCCGGGGCGCGGCCGGACTGCTGCTGGGCGGCGAGGCCGGCGAGGGCGAGGCGCAGATCGCGGTAGCCGGGGTAGCCGAGCAGCCGGGCGGTGCGGACGACGGTCGCCTCGCTGGTGCCGGTGAGCTCGGCGAGGCCGGTGACCGTGAGCGCGGCGCAGCCGGCCGGGTCTCCGGCGACGGCCTCGGCGACCCGCTGCATGGAGCGGGTCATGGACGGTGCGAGGGTGCGCACCTTGGCGGCGAGGGCGGCGGGGGCGGGGGGCGCGTCGCTGGTGAAACTTTCCTTCACGTCATTGGTCACACGTGAAAGATACTTTCGGCGGGGGCGGGGGGACAAGACCCCGTGGGGCCTCGTCGTTCCCGGATCCGGAGGGGACCTTCGTCCTTTCCCCCGCACGGGTGACAATGAGTCCATGGACGACATCGACCCCGTGGAGCAGGCGCTGCACGCCGCCCGCGCGCTGGTTCTGGCCGACCTGGTGGCCCGGCAGGTGGCCGCCGCAGAGGTCGTCTCGATGGTGGAGGACGCGGTGACCCACCGGCGCTGGTGGGTCGAGCAGTGGCCCGAGGGGGTGTCGTACGTCGCCGGGCTCGTCGCCCAGGACGTGCAGGACGCCCTCCTCGAACGGTACGGACGCTGGCCGCTCTGCCCGGTCTGCGCCTCGGGCGACCCGCACGCCCTCGACGTCGAGCCGGAGCTCGGCCCCGACCCGCACTGGGTCTGCGGCAAGCAGGGCGTGGTGGTGGCCCCGGTGGGCGGCCTGACGTGACGGGAGCGCCGGCGTGAGCCTCTACATCGACCCGCCGACCTGGCCGGGCCATGGCCGCATGTGGTCGCACCTGGTCAGCGACGTCTCCTTCGAGGAGCTGCACGCCTTCGCCGCGTCGATAGGCGCCCCGCCGCGCGCCTTCGAGCGGGACCACTACGACATCCCGTCCGACCGGTACGCGGACGCGGTCGCGGCGGGCGCGATCGAGGTCGGCTCGAAGGAACTCCTCCGCCACCTGACGAAGGCGGGCCTGAGACGGCCGAAGGGGAGGCCGGTTTCCTGACCCGTCGGCCTCATGGGACGACGGTGACGCCGATCTGCATGTGGATGTGGTTCTGGTGCTGGTCGCGGAGCTCGGCGTTCTCGGAGCCCTCGGGGGCGTCCGGGGCGTAGTCCGGGTAGATCACGAAGCCGGTGCCGCCGAGATCCGGCATGGGCCACTTGTTGGCAGGGCCGATCGCCGTCGCCTCGCACTCGAAGGTGGCGAATCGGAAGGCGGTCGTGAAGAGCCCGTACCCGAGGGGGTCCGTGGTGGGGTCGATGCGGACCTTGACGCCGGGCGGGCGCGGGAGGTTGCCCCAGTCCTTCTTCACCGAGCGGGTGAACGCGGTTCCGTTCAACTCCCCCGTGACTCCGGACAGATCGAGCGCGCGGCCTCGGTTGTGGCAGTCGTTCGGGTTCGGCCCGCCGTGCCCGATGCCCAGGTGGAGAAGCTCGGCGATGTCCGGCGCCGAGGAGTTGATCCAGCGGGTGAGGCGGTACAGCGCGATCAGCATGCGCTGGTCGAGGTTGTCGATGACCGTGGCCGTCGGAGCGATCTGGTTCGTGTAGCGGATGCCGCCGAACGACGGCGGGCTCACCACGACCCGCTGGGCCGGCGTCGGCGACACGATCCCGGCCGGACCGTCCACGAACGTCGGGCTTTTCAGGGTGAGCGTGCCGCGTCGGATCAGGTCGGCCATCAGCCGGTTCGCCTGGGTGAGGGTGAGTAGTCGGGCAGGGGCGACGGCCCCGGAGGGGGTGGGCGCGAGCTGGAAGGTGCCGTCGAGGGGGCCGCTCGCATCCACCGCGTCCGCGTCCACGTCGAAGCGCCTGTACTGCCCGCCGCGGAAGAAGTACGCATACCGGCCGCCCGGGTAGGCGACGGCATCGAGGTTCACCGGGAAGACCCCGGACCAGCGGTCCGCGATCTTGACGGGGTAGCCGGGGTCGACCCGGTCGGCGGTGATGTCGTACCGCACGTACGAGTCACCCTTGAAGAGGTACAGCTTGCCGTTCCCCCAGTTCACGGCGGCGTCGATGCCGGTACGCCAGTCGGGGCCGCCGCCCGAGCCGGTGGGCAGCCCGGCCCAGGCGGGGCCGACGGGGAGCGGATAACCGGGATCGACCCGGTCGGTGGGGTCGTCGTACCGCAGATAGTCGCCGCCCGTGAAGGCGAACGCCTTGCCCGCTCCCCACCAGACGAAGGCGTCGGGCGAGCGGGGGAGCCCCTCCCACCGGTCGATGCCGAGTCCCGAGTCCTCGCGGATGCCGGTCACGGAGTCGTACCGGTCGTATCTGTCATTGTCGTAGAAGAGGTACGTCTTGTCGTTCGACCAGGAGATGGCCGTCCGCAGATTCGCCATGGTCCCGGTTCCTTCCCTCGCGGGGGCGGGCTGCCGCGTGGGCCGCCCGCCCCCTTTCCTATTCTCTTTCCTCACGGTTCAGAGGACGCCCGTCCAGCGGCAGCCCGTCACGGGCGCGCACTGCCAGCCGCGCCCGTACCCGTGCACCAGCTGGGCGGGGTCGCCGGGCACGGAGCCGTACCCGCCGCCCAGCTGCCTGTGCACCAGGAAGGACGGTTCGCCCGGAGGATGGGCCACGACCTTGATGCGGAACGGCAGGTAGTGCTCACGCCGGTCCACCGCCGGTCTCTGTATCGGCAGATCGAGTCGCATGGCGCTTCCTCCGCTGAGGTAGGTGACTCAGAACGGGAACAGGTCGTCCAGGGACTGGCCCAGGATGCCCAGGAGCCCGTTGGCCGTGGCGCCGCCGTGGGTGGCGTCGTATCCCTCGGGCCTGCGTCCGCGTTCGACGGGTGCGGACTGCTGGGGGAGTTGCAGTCGGAGCTGCCCGGGTGCGGACCGGCGGGGGGTGTCGCCGGCGCTCCTCTCAAAGGTCTCGTCGAACATCAGGGTCTCCTTTCAGTAGCCTGCCGTTCCTCGGGCCCTCTGCCGTCAGAACGGGAGGATGTTCTCGATCAGGCCGCCGAGCGTGTTGAAGATGCCGTTGGCCGTGGCGCCGCCGTGGGTGGCGTCGTATCCCTCGGGCCTGCGTCCGCGCTCGACGGGTGCGGACTGCTGGGGGAGCTGGAGCCGGAGCTGTCCCGGCGCGGACCGGCGGGGGGTGCCGGTGTCGTTCTCGTGGGTCTCGTCGAACATCAGGGTGTCCTTTCCACTGCCCGGCTTTCCTTCGGAGCCGGATGCTCAGAACGGGAGGAGGGGATCGGGGAGGATGCCGATCGGCCAGTTCAGGTTCCCGCCGAGCCAGCTGGCGGCGGCGCCGTTGGCGTCGTACCCCTGGGGCCTGCGTCCGCGTTCGACGGGTGCGGACTGGTGGGGGAGCTGGAGCCGGAGCTGTCCTGGGGCGGATTGGCGGGGGGTGCCGGTGTCGTTCTCGTGGGTTTCGTCGAACATCAGGCTGTCCTTTCCACGGAGTTTCCGGTCAGGTGCTCGCGCCGTACTGCGCGTAGCACATCTGCCTGGCCGGACCGGTCATGGTGGCGCAGGAGGACAGAGCGGCCCCGACGCCGGTACGGGTGTCCCGGGCACCGTCCTGCTGGTCGTCGCGGCGGACCGGACGGGCCAGGAGCGGCATGGCTCCCGGGCGGACGTGTCGTGTGTTCCGGGTGTCCATGGCGAGGTCTCCTCTCAGGGGGCTGACTCAGTAGGAGCCGAGGAAGGTGTGGACCGGGGCGAGCGTGACCGGCAGCTCGTCGCTCACGTCGACGGTGAACTGGTACGAGAGCCGGGACCTGCGTTCGTCCTCGGGGTCGTAGAAGGTCACGGTCACGTCCTGGCAGTCCGAACCGAGCCTGCAGTAGGGGCTCTTGGTGACCGAGATCGTGTCGAGCGAGTAAAGGTTCTTGCTGGATCCCGGCACCTTGCTGGCGGAGAGCAGGCCCTCCGCGATCTGCTTGCTGAACGAGTAGGCGTTGGTGCCCATGAAGTTGAGCGCGCGGTCGGCGGAGGTCTGTCCGAGGTTCCGGAACTGGTAGTAGATCTTGTCGAGGAACGAGCGGATCGTCAGACGCAACTCGCCCTCGTTGCGGACCTTGACCTTCTGCTGGGCGGCTTCCTTCTCGATCTTCTCGACGACGGCGTTGATGAGCGCCTCCTCGTACCAGGTGTACAGACCGCGGCTCTTCACCTCGACGACCGGCACGATCTGGCCGGAGTACAGGCGGGTGGTGCGGTTCGTGAGGACGCCGGGGACGGAGACGCGGGAGATGAAGCCGTCTGCCAGCTTCGGCTGCTTCTCGACGTTGATGGCCTGGCCGGCGATGGCGTCGCGGAACACGCGGTAGACGGTCGACACCGGCGGACTGGTCAGCGCCGCGACCAGCTCGGAGAAGGGCTTGTTCTGCTCTGTGGTGAGCTGCGCGGCCGTCCTGCGCTCACGGTGGACCTCTTCGGGGAGGGCGAGCGGGACGCTCCAGTCCATGGCGACGGACGGCTCGGCCTCCAGCGCGTACACGGTGGCGCCGTCCATGACGAGGGTCCAGGTGAGCTTGGAGCAGGCCCACGGCGCGTCCATGAGGTAGGTGCGGAGCTGGTTCGGGTTGTACGGATCGGGCTCCTGCTCGACGTCCTCGCCGTCGACGGTGGCGGGTACGTACGGCATCTGCTGCCGGAAGCTGTCCCGGCGCGCCTCGGTCGCGTAGTCGAAGCCGATGGTGCCGATGGCGTAGATCAACTGTCGCGGGGACGCACCGCCGCTGCCGCCGCAGCTGCACGCCGCCGGGTCGCCGCCGCAGCCACAGGCGGGGCGCACTCCGGCGCTTGTGGTGGCGTGGGGGGCGTGAACTGGGGGCGCAGCGGGGGTCGGTGCGGCGGTTGCGGCCGGCGCGGCGGCTGCGGCGACGGCGGGGACCGGGGGCGCGAGGGCCGGGGCGGGTGCCTGGACCGGTGCCGCCGCGGGCGGCGCCGGCGGAACCGGGGGCGGGGGAGGCGCGCCACCGTCGGCAGCGACGCCCGCCGGTACGGGCGGGGCCGCCGGTACGGGAGGCGCGGGCTGAGCGGGTGCGACGGGCGTCCCGTACGGCGCGGGCTTCGCGGGTGTCCCGTACGGCGCGGGGGTCTCGTGCCCGGCCGGGGCGACGTTCGGCGCCGGGGCCTCGGACGGCGTGGGGGCGGCTGCGGGAGTGGTCACGGCTGTCTCCTCTTTCGTGGTGGCGAGGGCGAGAGCCCGGACGGCGTCCAGGCTGCCGCCGAGCCCGCGGCGGCAGGCCGGGGCGTCCGGGTCGGCGCAGTCGGCGGGTGCGGTGGCGGTCGAGAGCAGCGCCTGACCGGCGGCCCTCGGGTCGGCGGCCCCGCCGCCGGCCAGCTGGGCCGCGACGAGCAGGGCGGCCGTACCGGCCACGAGCGGGGTGGCGAAGCTGCTCCCCGTCAGGGAGGCGAGGCCGCCGCCGGGGGCGGCGCCCTCGATGTCCTGCCCGGGGGCGAGGATCCCGTGGGTCCGGTAGGCGCCGCCCCAGTTGCTGATGTCGAGTGGGGAGCCGTCGGCCGCGGCGGCGCCGACGGCCAGGACGGAGGGGACGGCGGCCGGGACCTGGAGGGTGTCGGCCCCGTCGTTCCCGGCGGCGGACACGACCAGCACGCCCTCGTCCTCGCAGAGCCGCAGGGCCCGTTCGAGGAGGGCGTCGGCCTGGCCGGTGTCGGTGCGTTCGCCGCCGCTGATGTTGATGACGTGCGCGCCTTCCTCGACGGCGCGCTCGATGGCACGGGCCAGGTCCATCTGGGGGACCCGGCCGTCTCCGCCGTCGCGGAAGACGGGGAGGATCAGGCCGCGGCAGCGCGGCGCGATCCCGGTCACGGGGGAGCCGGGCATCCCGAAGAGGAGGCTGGCCACGTGCGTGCCGTGCAGTGACATCGGTCCTGGGCCCGCGGGCTCCCCGACCAGCGTGACGAGGCGTGTGAGGTCCGCGCCGGCGAAGCAGGGGTGGGACAGGTCCACGGGGCCGTCGAGCAGTGCGACGCACACGCGGGGGTCGCCGTACGGCGCGTCCGGCCGTGGGCGGAGTTCTCCCAGGACTGCCCGAGGCTTCATCTCGGTCCTGCCTTCCGTGCCCGGGGGCACCGTGGGCGGAAAAGCATCTGCGTCCGACTGTGGAAGGCCGTTGTCGGCGGTTCGTCACCCGGAATGTGCAAGCGGCGTCCGCCGGGCGTTTCCGGTGCGTTGCCGGAGCGTTCGAGGGGGCGTTTGGCAGCCGGTCAGACCCGGTGGGACGGCGGGCCGGACCGCGTTCGGAAAAATTCGCCGGTCGGGTGGCGCGGCGTGGCGGACGCGTACGGCGGGGCCGCCGGCGTGCGGATGCGCGGATGCGTGATCCACCGGCCGGTTGCACAGTGAGGATGTGTCATCGAACGGCGTATACCTCGAACTGCTCGGGGCCTTCGAGCTCTCTTACGCCGGATGCCGCATCCCTCTCCCCTCGGGCGCACAGCGCCTGTTGGCGCTTCTCGCCGTGCATACGGCCGGCGTCTACCGGGGTGCGGCAGCCGAGCGGCTCTGGCCCGACTGCAGCCCGGCCCGGGCTTCGGCGAACCTCAGGACCGCCCTGTGTCACGGGCGGCGGGCGGGTCCGCTGGCGACGGTGGAGTGCGTGGACCGAAGGCTGCGGCTCGCACCGGTGGTGGACGTGGATCTGCACCGCGCCCGCTGCCGGGCCCAGGACGCGATAGGCGACCGCCGGCCGCCCGGGGATCCCGAAGAGCTCGCGGCCGCGTTCGGGGAGGAGCTGTTGCCGCAATGGCCGGACGAGTGGCTCGTCCTGGAGCGGGAGCGCTGGGACCAGCTGCGGCTGCACGCCCTGGAGGGGCTGGCGCGGCGGCTGCGGCGGGACGGCGAGTACCTGGCGGCGCTGCAGACGGCGCTGACGGCCACCCAGATCGACCCGATCAGGGAGACGGCACACCGCATCCTCATCGAGATCCACATCGCGGAGGGCAACACGGCCTGCGCGGTGAAGCGCTACAAGGACTACCAGCGGTTACTTCGGCAGGAGTTGGAGGTGGAGCCGTCCCCGCTGATGACGAGACTGGTTCAGGACCTCACCTCCGCGTGAGCGCCGGCCGCGCCCGCGTCAGCCCAGCTTGGCCGCGATGGCGCGGGCGCACTCCAGGGACTCGGTGTGCGTCGTGTCGACCTCCAGGTCGTACGCGACGCCCTCGTGCACGATCCGCGCCTGCTGTGCGGCCATCCCCGTGGGCCGGTCGCCGCGGGCGATCTCCCGCCCCTCGGCGACCGCGCTCTCGCACCGGACGCCGACCCAGAGCACGGGCAGGTCGCCGAGGGCCTGGCGCCAGCGCTCCTGGGACGCGGCCCCGCCGAGGAAGACGTCGTCCACGACGATGCGGGCGCCGGACCGGGCCATGGCCACGAGCCCCCCGGCCCAGGCGGCTTCGAGCTTCCGGAATCCGGCTCCGACGCCGACTCCGCCGTCCGCGTCGAACACGATCCCGTCGTCGGAGTCCTGCATCTTCGCGGGCAGGGCGTCGACGAACGAGTCGACCCCGAACGCCAGCCAGGGCTCCGGCAGGACGGCCTGCAGGCACCGTACGATCCCGGACTTCCCCGAGCTGGACCCGCCGTTGAGAATGATCATTCGCGCCGTCATCGCGCCACCCTAGGCGCCGCGGAGTCCGGCCCGCACCCGGTTTCCGTCGCTCCTCAGCAGGGCGCTTCGGCCGGCTGTTCCTTCGGCTGCGGGGTGCCCGAAGTGACCACGCGCGAAGTGGACTTGTGGAGCTTGAGGGCCAGGGCCGCCGTCGTCAGGCCCAGGGCCGTCATCGCGGCGCCCGCCCAGGCGGTGGAGGCGTAGCCGAGGCCGGCGTCGATGACGGTGCCGCCGAGCCAGGGGCCGCCGGTGTTGCCGAGGTTGAAGGCGGCGGTGGTGGTGGCGCCCGCGAGGGTGGGGGCGGCGCCGGCGACGTTGAACATGCGGGCGTTGAGGGCGGGGGCGGTGTAGAAGGCCGAGACGCCGAGGAGGAAGGTCAGGACGACCGTCGCGGCGGGGTTGGGGGCCAGGACGGCGAGGGCGATCAGGAAGACGGTCGACGCCGCGATGCCGCTGAGCAGCACCCCGAACAGGTGCGCGTCCGCGACACGCCCGCCGATGGTCGTACCGACCAGCGCGCCGATGCCGAAGAGCCCGAGGACCGCGGAGACCCAGCTCTCGTCGAGGCCGGAGACATCGGTGAGGAGCGGGGCGAGGTAGGAGAAGGCGCAGAAGACGCCGCCCGCCGCGAGCGCGGTGATCGTGACGGAGAGGAGGACCTGCCGGTCGCGGTAGATGGCGAGTTCCCGCTTGAGGCGGGGCTTGGTCTCGGGGAGCGGGATGTGCGGGATGCGGGTGACCACGCCGGCCAGCGCGATCGCGGAGGCCGCGCCGACCGCCCAGAACGCCGAGCGCCAGCCGAGGTGCTCGCCGAGGAACGCGCCGGCCGGGACGCCGAGGACGTTGGCGATGGAGAGTCCGCCGATCATGACGGCCATCGCCTTGGCGCGGGAGCCGACGGGGACCATCGCGATGGCGACGGCCGCGCCGACCGCCCAGAACCCGGCGCAGGCGAGCGCGCTCACCACCCGCGAGGCGAAGAGGACGGCGTAGTTCGGCGCCAGCGCACCCGCGATCTGCCCGAGCCCGAAGACCGTGATGAGGGCGACCAGGGTGGTCTTGCGGGGCAGCCGCAGCGTCGCCACCGCGAGCAGCGGCGCGCCGACGACCATCCCGATGGCGAACGCGGAGATGAGCAGTCCGGCGCGGGGGATGGAGACGCCCATGTCCTCCGCGATGGGCGGCAGCAGTCCGGACAGCATGAACTCGCTCGTGCCGAGCGCGAAGACCGACAGGCCGAGGATGTAGACGGCCAGTGGCATACGGGTGGGGGGTGTCGGGTCGGTCGTGGGCGCGGTGTGCTCGGCTGAGGAAGACGGCATGACATGCGTCAACCTATGGTTTGTGCCTGTCATTCCGTGAGCGGTGGATTTCTCGGGATGTGAGACTCACGGGCCGGCCGTCAGCTCCGCCAGTTCCCGTTCCAGGTTCTCGCGGGCCCGTGCCTCCCAGGCCGCCGCCCCGTAGGGCGTGCGGAAGAGGCGGGGAAGGTTAAGGAGCTGGCGCAGGACGGTGGCGCGGCCCTGGCGGAAGGCCGGTTCCGGGACGAAGGCGTACTCCTCGCGGACGGCGGCCGCATACCCCCCGTACGTATCCGGGGCGGTGGCCAGGATCGCCAGGTCGGCGTCGCAGAGGGTTTCGCCGTTGAGGTCGCCCGCGGCCGGGTCGTGCGTGGTGGTGAGGCGGACCAGGCGGGCCACCTCGGCCACCTCGTGCGCGGTGAGGCCCGCCTCGGTGAGGGCCTTTTCGGCCAGGGCCGCGGAGCGTTCCTCGTTCTCGGAGCGGTCCGGGCGGTAGACGGCGTCGTGGAACCAGGCCGCGAGCCGTACGAGCTCCAGCTCGCCGCCCTCCCCGCCCTGGTCGGCGAGCTCGTCGATGCGGTCCAGGACCGCCTGCAGGTGGTCGACCGTGTGGTAGCGGCGCTGCGGTTCGGCCCAGCGGGCCAGCAGGTTCCGGCCGTACGGGGCGGGGTCGGGGCCCTCCCGGCCGGCGCGGGCGGCGAGCAGGGTGGCGTTCCAGCGGCGGAGCAGGTCCCGGGCCCGTTCCTCGTCGAAGGCCGGCCCGCGGGCGGGTCCTTCCTGGGGCTGGTCTTCGTCGGCGGTCGGCCCCTGCTGCGGCTCTTCCTCGGCGGTCATGGGGGCATTCTGCCCGGCCGGGGGTGCGGAGGGAGTGCTTCCCACGCGCCCTCATCTCACCCTTACATACCCCCCATGGGTATGCTACGGTGCTCCGCACGAGTACCCCCTAGGGGTATGCAGCAGCGAGTGAAGGGTCAGGGCAATGTCAACCGTCAACCCCCGGCGCTGGTGGGCACTTGTCGTGCTCGCCGCCGCACAGTTCATGGTCATCATGGACACCTCGATCATCGGAGTCGCGCTCCCCGAGATGCAGAAGGACCTGGGCTTCTCGCAGAGCGAGCTCCAGTGGATCTTCAACGCCTACGTGATCGTCTTCGGCGGTCTGCTGCTCCTCGGCGGACGCCTCTCCGACCTCGTCGGAGCCCGCAGGATCTTCGTCTCCGGCTGGGCCGTCATGATCGCCGGTTCGGTCGTGGCCGCCGCCGCGCAGACCGCCTGGGTCGAGATCGTCGGCCGCGCCGTCCAGGGCGTCGGCGGTGCGCTCATCGCGCCCTCCGCCATGACCCTGCTCATGATGCTCTTCATGCACGACCCGAAGGAGCTCGGCAAGGCGATGGCGCTCTACGGCGCCGCGGCCCCCGCCGGCGGCACCGCGGGCGTCTTCCTCGGTGGTGTCTTCACCGAGTGGGTGAGCTGGCAGTGGGTCTTCATCATCTACATCCCGATCGGCCTCGCGACCCTCGCCGCGACCAAGCTCCTCCCGGACGTCGAGTCCCGCCGCGGCTCCGTCGACATCCTCGGCGCCGTCGCCGTCACCGCCGGTCTCGCGCTCGCCGTCTTCGCCGTCGTCCGTGCCCCCGAGGTCGGCTGGGGCGCCACCGCCACCATCCTGGAGCTCGCCGGCGCCGCCGTCCTCCTGATCCTCTTCTTCGTCATCCAGAAGAGCATCCGCGAGCCGCTCATGCCGCTCTCCGTCTGGCGGGTCCCGCGCCTCGGCTCGGCCAACCTGGCGATGACGCTGCTCGGCGCCGCGTGGATCCCGATGTGGTACTTCCTCAACCTGTACCTCCAGCAGGTCCTGGGCTACGGCGCCTTCGAGTCCGGTGCCGCGCTGCTCCCGATGACCGTGCTCCTCATGATCTTCATGACGGCCATCACGGCCCGGCTCATGATGAAGGTCGGCGCCAAGCCGCTCATCGCCGGCGGTCTGCTGGTCCTCGCGGCCGGCCTGGTCTGGCTCTCCGCCGTCGAGCCCACCGGCACCTTCCTGGTCGACGTCCTGCCGGCCTCGCTGGTCGCCGCGCTCGGCATGTCCCTCGCCTACATCCCGACGATGATGAGCGCGATGGCCAACGCCCCGCAGGAGCAGGCCGGTCTCGCCTCCGGCATCGTCAACACCACCTACAACGTCGGCTCCGCGCTCGGCCTCGCCGCGCTCACCGCCGTCGCCATGTCCCAGGGCGCCGACCAGCTCGGCAACCTCCCGAAGCTGACCGAAGGCTTCTCGTCCGCCTTCATCGGCGCCGCGATCGTCGCCGCCGTCGGCGGTGTCGTCACCCTCCTCGTCATGAAGGGCGACAAGGCGGTCGAGGCCGAGGCCGCCGCCCCCGCCCCGCAGGGCGAGAAGGTCGCCGCCTGAACCGACAGCCGGAGGGGCCGCCCGATGTCCGTACCACCGGACGTCGGGCGGCCCCTTTTCCGTCCTCAGAAGGGAATCCCGTGGAACTCAACACCCGCGCCGTGCACCTCTTCAACGAGCCCTTCCCGTCCGGGAGCTGGCCGCTCTCCGTGCCCCTCGTGCAGTCCTCCGCCTTCGCCTTCGACTCCGCCGCCGAGCTCGCCGACGCCATGGCCGACCCCGACGGCCGGTACGTCTACAGCCGCCGCGGCAACCCGACCGTCCGCGCCCTGGAGCAGACCCTCGCCGGCCTGGAGGGCGGCGCGGCCGCCATCGCCTTCGCCTCCGGCATGGGCGCCATCAGCGGCGTCCTCCTCGCCCTCCTCAAGCCCGGCGACCGGGTCGTCGCCCAGCGCTGCCTGTACGGCGGGACGCACGCCGTCCTGTCCGACCTGGCCGAGCGGTACGGGATCGAGGTCGTACGGATATCCGGCGACGACCCGGCCGAGTTCGAGGCCGCCGCCGTGCACCCCGCCACCCGGCTCCTCGTCCTGGAGACGATCGCCAACCCCACCGGCCAGGTCCCGGACCTCCCCGGCCTGCTCGCCGCCGCCCGCGCCCTCGGTGTGACGAGCGTCGTCGACAACTCGCTCGCCTCGCCCGTCCTGTGCCGCCCCCTGGAGCTCGGCGCCGACATCGTCGTGCACTCCACCACCAAGTACCTCTCCGGCCACTCCGACGTCCTCGGCGGCGCCGCCGTCTTCGCGGACGACGGGCTGCGCCGCCGGGTGTGGCCCCGCACGGTCGAACTCGGGGCCTGCGCAGACCCGTTCGCCGCCTGGCTCACCCTGCGCGGGATCCCCACGCTGCCCCTGCGGATGCGCGAGCACTGCGCCAACGCCGCCGCCCTCGCCGAGCTGCTCACGGCCCGCGCCGGCGTCACGGCCGTCCACTACCCCTGGCGCCCGGACCACCCCTCGTACGCCACCGCCCGGAAGGTCCTCGCCGGCGGTGGCGGGCTGCTCTCCTTCGAGCTCGCCGGGGGACGGGACGCGGGCCGGGCCTTCATCGAACGCGTACGGCTCGCGAAGCTCGCGCTCTCCCTCGGCGGCGTGGAGACGCTGGTCGCGCATCCGGCGTCCACGTCCCACCGCGAGCTGGACGCGGAAGCCCTGGCAGCGGCGGGGATAGCTCCCGGCCTCGTCCGGATGTCGGTCGGCATAGAGGACGTGGAGGACCTCTGGTCCGACATGGAGCAAGCGATGTGATGAAGGGCCCTCCCGGCCCTTCTTTTGGGTTGACAAAATAAATGGTCGATTCGTAGATTGGGTGATGCCAGGAAACGTTGACTCCTAGGTCAAGGGGGGCGCGCGATGCGCTACTTCGAGGACTTCCGGCCCGGCGACATCCACGAGCTGGGCACCGTCACCGTCACGGCGGAGGAGGTGCTGGAGTTCGGCAGGCGCTTCGATCCGCAGCCCTTCCACACGGACCCCGAGCTCGCGCAGGACTCGATGTTCGGCGGTCTGATCGCCAGCGGGTTCCACACCCAGTCGATGTTCATGCGGCGCTACGTCGACGGACTGCTCGCCTACAGCGCCTGTATGGGCTCGCCCGGCATCGACGAGGTCCGCTACCTGCGGCCCGTCCGCCCGGGCGACGTCCTCACCGCCCGCGTCGAGATCCTCGGCTCCACCCCGTCGCCGTTCAACTCCGCCACCGGCACCGTCAAGCCGCGGTGCACGCTCGTGGCCCCCGACGGGACGGCCGTGTTCAGCATGATCCTGCACAGCATCTTCCGCCGGCGCCCCGCCGACACCGAGGCCGGCCATCTGTCGTCGATGCCCGCGGCCGAGGACCCCGTCGCCTGTGTGCGACCGGCCAAGACCTGTGTCCCGGCCATGAGCGCCTGACGAACCGTTCCTTCGTCGGGCCCCTGAACACGGCCGTCCGTAATTCCCGAAACCGACCGAAGGGGGGACCTCCTGTGGAGGCCGTATCCCGCACCGCCCAGTGGACCGCCGCCGCGCGCGCCCTGGAGACCGAGCGCGAGGACCGGCTGTTCGCCGATCCCTACGCGCGCACCGTCGCCGACGAGATCGGCTTCGAACTGCTCGCGCGCTACGACGGGGGCGGCATCGTGCCGTTCCTCGCCATCCGCACCACCTACCTCGACCGGGCCATCGTGAAGGCGGTGGAGGAGCGCGGCATCCGGCAGGTCGTCTTCCTCGCCGCCGGCATGGACACCCGCTTCTTCCGGCTGCCCTGGCCCGACGGCGTCACCGTCTACGAGCTCGACCGCCCGGCCCTCCTGGAGGCCAAGGCCGAGATGCTCAAGGACGAGCCGCAGCCCGCCGGCCGCACCCGGATACCGATCCCGGTCGACCTCACCGAGGACTGGACCGGCGCCCTGAAGGAGGCCGGCTGGAAGAGCGAGGAGCCGGTCCTGTGGATCGTCGAGGGCCTGCTGTTCTTCCTGCCCGAGCAGGCCGTGCGGACCCTCATCTCCACGCTCTCCGCGCACGCCGCGCCCGGCTCCGTGCTGCTCGGCGACGTCATCTCCAGGGCCGCCCTGGAGAACCCGCTGGCCCGCACCTTCATGAGCGCGCTCAAGGAGGACGGCAACCCGTGGCTCTTCGGCACCGAGGAGCCCGAGGCGCTGCTCGCCGACTGCGGCTGGGCCGTACGCGAGGTCAAGCAGCCCGGTGAGGAGGGCGCCCACTTCGACCGCTGGCCCTACCCGGTCCCGCCGCGCTTCGTCCCGCGCGTCCCCCGCTCCTTCCTGTTCACGTGTGACCTGCCGACGTCCGAGGAGGAGAAGGCCGCATGAGCGCCCACGACTTCCACCAGAGGGTCATCACCGACGCCGGCGCGGCCGTCCGCGGCCTGACCGTCGCCCTCGGCGAGCGCCTCGGCCTCTACAAGGCCCTCGCCGAGCACGGCCCGCTCACCTCCGAGCAGCTGGCCGAGAAGACCGGCACGAACACGCGCTACATCGAGGAGTGGCTGCACGCCCAGCTCTCCGCCGGGTACGTCGAGCGGCACCCCAGCTCCCTCACGTACACCCTCCCCGCCGACCACGTCGAGGTCCTCGCCGACCCGAAGGCCGTCACCTACGCCGCCGGGTTCTTCACCGCCCTCAAGGCGCTGTACGCCACCGAGGACCTGCTCGTCGAGGCGTACCGCACCGGCGACGGCGTCGGCTGGGCCGAGCACGACGCGGCACTCGACACCGGCATGGGCTCCTTCTTCCAGCCCACCTACGAGCACAAGCTCGTCCCGGACTGGCTGCCCGCCCTCCACCAGGTCACCGACAAGCTGAGCGACGGCGGCACCGTCGCCGACGTCGGCTGCGGCGTCGGCCACACCACCCTCCTCATCGCGAAGGCCTTCCCGAACGCCACCGTCCACGGCTTCGACTACTCCGAGGAGGCCATCTCCATCGCGCGGGAGCTCGCCGAGGAGGCCGGACTCTCCGACCGCGTCGTCTTCGAGGTCGCCTCCGCCGACGACTACCCCGGCTCCGGCTACGACCTGGTGTGCTTCTTCAACGCCCTGCACGACATGGGCGACCCCGTCGCCGCCGCCCAGCACGTCCACAAGTCGCTCGACGCGGACGGCACCTGGATGCTCGTCGAGTCCAACGTCTCCCCGCAGGACATCGACACCCAGACCCCCGCCGCCCGCATGTTCATGGCCCTGTCCGCCGTGATGTGCCTGCCCGTCGCGGTCGCGCAGCGCGGCCCGCACGCCCTCGGCAACCACTCCGGCGAGAAGGCCTTCCGCGCCATCGCCGAGGAGGCCGGCTTCACCCGCTGGCGGCGCGCCACCGAGACCCCGGTCAACGCGGTCTACGAAGTCCGCCCGTAACCCCACGTCGCGAGGAGCGAGATCATGGGCGTAGCCGCCCCCCTGCCCGTCACCGACCGGTTCATGGAAGTCCTCAGCCGCCTCAGCGAGCGCTCGGTCGAGGACTACTACAACCCGTACCAGACCTTCCAGTGGCCCGAGACGCTGGAGGAGAACCGCTTCTGGATGACGCCGGAGCTGCTCACCGTCTACGGCACCGAGCACTACGACACCCTCGGTGAGGAAACGCTTCAGCGCCTGTCGAAGTGGGAGTCCGTCAACTTCTACAGCCTCAATGTGCACGGCATCCGCGAACTCCTCATCGAGGTCGTCGGCCGCATCCACATGCCCGGCTTCGAGGTCCCCTCGGACTTCTTCCACCACTTCATCGGCGAGGAGAACGAACACATGTGGTTCTTCTCCGAGTTCTGCCGGCGCTACGGCCACAAGATCTACGGCTCCACCGCCATGCGCGCCGACGCCGCCTGGGAGCCCGAGGTCGAGAACTTCCTCGTCTTCACCCGCATCCTCTTCTTCGAGGAGCTCGTCGACCACTACAACTCCCGGATGGCGAAGGACGACTCCCTCTGCCACACCATCCGCGAGGTCAACCGCATCCACCACCAGGACGAGTCCCGCCACATCGCCTTCGGGCGCGAGCTGGTCTCCCTGCTGTACCAGCGGATGTGCCAGGCCGTGAGCGCCGAGCGGGTCCGCGAGGTCGAGGCGTACCTCAAGCGGTACGTCGTCTACAGCATCAACTCGCTCTACAACCCCCACGTGTACAAGGACGCCGGCATCGCCGACCCGCTCGGCCTGCGCAACGCGCTCATCGCCGACGAGTCGCGCCGCGCCCACGAGCGCAAGGCGATCCGCAAGCCGCTCTCCTTCTTCCTGAAGACCGGCATCTTCACCGACGACACCCTGCCCGTCCTCTGAGCGACACCCTCACCCGAGAGGTGCACCGACCATGACCTTGACGACCCCCGAGAAAGGCGTCGGGTCCGCCACGGGCCTGCCCTCGCTCGGCCCGGAGGGGACCCGCCTGCTGCGGCTCCTCGACGACACCTTCGAGGGCTGGGGGGTGGCCGCGGGCGCCCGCCCCATGACCATGCCCCCGCTCCTCCCGGCCGCCGACCTGGCCAAGCTCGACTACTACGACAACTTCCCCCACCAGGCCGTCGTCGCCGCCCCGCTCGACCTGGAGCGCCGCGCGACCACGCCCTTCGACGCCACCGCCGGCCGCTTTCCGAGCGACGCACTCGAACCCGCCGCGCTCGGACTGCCCTCGGCCTCCTGCTACGCCGTCTACCTGACCCACCAGGGCACCCAGGTCGCCGACGACACCCTCGTCACGATCTGCTCCTGGTGCTTCCGCAAGGAGACGCACTACGAGGGCATGCGACGCCAACTCGGCTTCCGCATGCGGGAGATCGTCGCCATCGGCGCCCGTGAGCACGCCGAGAACCACCTCGCCGAGTTCACCACCCGCATCCAGTCCTTCGCGAAGGCGCTCGACCTGCCGCTGCGCCGGGAGGCCGCCTGCGACCCCTTCTTCGACAAGGGCAGCTCCAAGGCGGTCCTCCAGCGGCTCACCCCGGTGAAGTACGAGTTCCTGTACGAGGACCTGGCGATCGCCTCGGTCAACACGCACCGGAACTTCTTCGGCGAGCGCTGCGACATCACCCTGGCCTCGACCGGCGGACCGGCCTTCACCAGCTGCGTCGCCTTCGGCCTTGAGCGCTGGCTGTCCGCGCTGACCCGGCGCCACGGCAGCTGGGAAGCCGCCGAGCGGGCCGTCCTCGACGCCGGTGCGAGTGGCGCGGACGGGCCGGTGATCTGACGTGCCGGCCCGTCCCGCCGCCCCGCCGGCGGGCGGCCTGGGGTGGGCGAACCTCGGCATGGACATCGTGTCCGTCAACCGTGTCCGCAGGCTCCTCGCCCAGTACGGGGAGCGGTTCTTCGAGCGGATGCTCACTCCCGGCGAGCTCGCCGACTGCCGCACCTCCTCCGGGCTCGACGTCCTGAGCCTGTGCGGGCGGATCGCGGCGAAGGAAGCGGCGTTCAAGACCTTACGGGTCCGAGGCAGGTTCCTGCCGTGGCCGGACATCGTCGTGCGGCGCTCCGAGGGCGGCTGGCCGCTCGTGGAGCTGCACGGGCCCGCGGCCGAGATGGCCGCCGAGTCCGGGATCACCGAGATCACCGTGTCCATCAGCCACGACGTGGACTACGCGGTGGCCGTGGCCGCCCCGATCATCGCCCCCACCCCTTCCGTATCCAGCACCTCAATCGAGCAGTAGCTAACAAGGAGAGCAACCATGGCCGACGGCCTGCAGACGGTGAAGAACTGGATCCTCGAGCGTCACCCCGAGCGCGACGACATCGCCACCGACCTCGACCTGATCGAGAACCGGCTCATCGACTCGCTGTCCTTCGTCGAGTTCGTCTTCCTCCTGGAGCAGGAGAGCGGCACCGCCATCCAGATGGAGACCCTGGAGGTCGACTCCATCCGCACCCTCGCCGCCATCCAGCAGCACTTCTTCAAGACCCCGGCGGAGGTCCAGGCATGAGCCGCCGCCTCTTCACCTCGGAGTCCGTGACCGAGGGCCACCCCGACAAGATCGCCGACCGGATCAGCGACACCGTCCTCGACGCGCTGCTCGCCGAGGACCCCCACTCCCGGGTCGCCGTGGAGACCCTGATCACCACCGGTCAGGTCCACATCGCCGGTGAGGTCACCACCTCCGCGTACGCGCCGATAGCCCAGCTCGTGCGCGACGCCGTCCTCGACATCGGCTACGACTCCTCCGCGAAGGGCTTCGACGGCGCCTCCTGCGGCGTGTCGGTGTCCATCGGCGCGCAGTCCCCGGACATCGCGCAGGGCGTCGACACCGCCCACGAGGCCCGGGTGGAAGGCGCGGACGACGAGCTCGCGTCCCAGGGCGCCGGCGACCAGGGCCTGATGTTCGGCTACGCCTGCGACGACACGGCCGAGCTGATGCCGCTGCCGATCGCGCTCGCCCACCGCCTGTCGCGGCGGCTCACCGAGGTCCGCAAGGACGGCACCGTGCCGTACCTGCGCCCGGACGGCAAGACGCAGGTCACCATCGAGTACGACGGGGACCGCCCGGTCCGCCTCGACACGGTCGTCGTCTCCTCGCAGCACGCGGCCGACATCTCCGTCGACGGCCTGCTCACCCCGGACGTCCGCGAGTACGTCGTCGAGCACGTCCTCAAGCAGCTCGTCGAGGAGGGCGTCAGCCTGGAGTCCGACGGCTACCGGCTCCTGGTCAACCCGACCGGGCGCTTCGAGGTCGGCGGCCCGATGGGCGACGCCGGACTCACCGGCCGGAAGATCATCATCGACACGTACGGCGGGATGGCCCGACACGGCGGCGGCGCCTTCTCCGGCAAGGACCCGTCGAAGGTGGACCGCTCGGCCGCGTACGCCATGCGCTGGGTCGCGAAGAACGTCGTCGCGGCCGGCCTGGCGAAGCGCTGCGAGGTGCAGGTCGCGTACGCCATCGGCAAGGCCGAGCCCGTCGGCCTCTTCGTGGAGACCTTCGGCACCGGGACCCTCCCGGACGAGCGGATCCAGGAGGCCGTCAGCGAGGTCTTCGACCTGCGCCCGGCGGCGATCATCCGCGACCTGGACCTCAAGCGGCCGATCTACGCGGCGACCGCGGCGTACGGCCACTTCGGCCGCGAGCTCCCCGAGTTCACCTGGGAGCGCACGGACCGCGTGGAGGCCCTGAAGACGGCAGCGCACGCGCCGCAGGAGCGCGGCGGCGTCGAAAGGGAGAGCGACCGAGCACGGTCGACCGTCGACGCCGACTCGAGCGCTCCGGAGGCGCGAAAAAGGGAAGGGGTCTGAGGGAGATGCGTATCGCTGTCACGGGATCCATCGCGACCGACCATCTGATGACCTTCCCCGGCTGGTTCAGCGAGCAGCTGCTCGCCGACCGGCTCGACCGGGTCTCCCTGTCGTTCCTCGCCGACAACCTGGAGGTCAGGCGCGGCGGAGTGGCAGCGAACATCGCCTTCGGACTCGGTGTCCTCGGCCTGAGGCCGGCCCTCGTGGGTGCGGTCGGCGCCGACTTCGAGCCGTACCGGGTCTGGCTGAAGGACCACGGTGTGGACACCGACTCGGTGCGCGTCAGCGAGTCGCTCCACACCGCCCGCTTCGTCTGTACCACCGACCGGGCCCAGAACCAGATCGCCACCTTCTACGCCGGGGCGATGGCCGAGGCGCGGGAGATCGACCTCCGCGAGGTCGTCGCCCGCACCGGCCGACTGGAACTGGTCCTGGTCTCCCCGGACGACCCCGAGGCCATGCTCCGGCACACCCGCACCTGCCGTGACCTGGGGATCCCCTTCGCCGCCGATCCGTCGCAGCAGCTGGCGCGGCTCGACGGGGAGCAGGTGCGGGAGCTGGTGGACGGGGCCCGGTTCCTGTTCACCAACGAGTACGAGACGGCCCTCCTCCTGGAGAAGTCCGGCTGGACCGAGGCGGAGGTCCTGCGCCGCGTCGACACCTGGGTCACCACCCACGGCGAGGCCGGCGTCCGGATCCGCGGCGAGGGCCGGGACCCGCTGGCCGTGCCGGCCGTCGAGGTCCCCGCCGTCGTCGACCCGACCGGCGTCGGCGACGCCTTCCGGTCCGGCTTCCTCGCCGGCTGGCTGTGGGGCGTGCCGGAGCGGTGTGCGGCGCAGCTGGGCTGCGCCGTCGCGGCGACCGTCCTCGACTACGTGGGGACGCAGGAGTACCGGCTGCACCGGGAGTCCCTCCTGGACCGCATCAGGACGACGTACGGGGTGGGCTGCACGGCCACCCTGGTCACCCATCTGAGGGGGCTGTCATGAGCGAAGCCCGGCGGTCGCTCAGGGAGGAGTTCGCGACGCGGGTCGTCGTCGCCGACGGGGCGATGGGCACCATGCTCCAGGCCGCCGACCCGACGATGGACGACTTCCGGAACCTGGAGGGCTGCAACGAGATCCTCAACCTCACGCGCCCCGACATCGTCGCCTCCGTCCACGACGCGTATTTCTCGGTCGGTGTGGACTGCGTCGAGACCAACACCTTCGGGGCGAACCTGGCCGCGCTCGCCGAGTACGGCATCGAGGACCGGGTGTACGAGCTGTCCGAGGCCGGCGCCCGGATCGCCCGCGCCTCCGCCGACGCCCACACGGCCGCCGACGGCCGCCCCCGCTGGGTCCTCGGCTCCATGGGGCCCGGTACGAAGCTGCCGACCCTGGGCCACGTCACGTACGAGCCCCTCCGCGAGGCCTTCCAGCAGAACGCCGAGGGCCTGATCCGGGGCGGCGCGGACGCCCTGCTCATCGAGACCTCGCAGGACCTGCTCCAGACGAAGGCGGCCGTCATCGGCGCCCGCCGGGCCCTGGACTGGGTCGGTGTGGACCTGCCGGTGATCGTGCAGGTCACGGTGGAGACGACCGGCACGATGCTGCTCGGCTCGGAGATCGGGGCCGCGCTCACGGCCCTGGAGCCCCTCGGCATCGACATGATCGGCCTGAACTGCGCGACGGGCCCGGTGGAGATGGCCGAGCACCTCCGTCATCTGTCGCGGCACGCCCGCATCCCGATCTCGGTCATGCCGAACGCGGGCCTGCCGGTGCTGACCGCGGAAGGTGCCCACTACCCGCTGTCGCCGGCCGAACTGGCCGACGCACAGGAGCAGTTCGTACGGGAGTACGGCCCCGCCCTGGTCGGCGGCTGCTGCGGCACGACCCCCGAGCACCTGCGGGAGATCGTGGAGCGGGTGCGGGGCGCGGCCGTCCTCGACCGGAACCCGGTCGCCGAGCCCGGCGCGTCGTCCCTGTACAGCCATGTGCCGTTCCGGCAGGACACCTCGTACCTGGCGATCGGCGAGCGGACCAACGCCAACGGCTCGAAGAAGTTCCGCGAGGCCATGATCGAAGGCCGCTGGGACGACTGCGTGGAGATGGCCCGCGACCAGATCCGCGAGGGCGCCCACATGCTCGACCTCTGCGTCGACTACGTGGGCCGGGACGGCGCCGCGGACATGGCGGAGCTGGCGGGCCGCTTCGCGACCGCCTCCACCCTCCCCATCGTCCTCGACTCGACCGAGGTGGGGGTGCTGCGGGCCGGCCTGGAGGAGCTGGGCGGCCGGGCCGTCGTCAACTCGGTGAACTACGAGGACGGCGACGGACCCGAGTCGCGGTTCGCGCAGGTCACAGCCCTCGCCAAGGAGCACGGCGCGGCGCTGATGGCGCTGACGATCGACGAGGAGGGCCAGGCGAGGACGGTCGAGGCGAAGGTCGCGATCGCCGAGCGGCTCATCGCCGACCTCACGGAGAGGTGGGGGATCAGGGAGTCGGACATCCTGATCGACACCCTCACCTTCACCATCTGCACGGGCCAGGAGGAGTCGCGGGGCGACGGCATCGCCACGATCGAGGCGATCCGCGAGCTCAAGCGCCGCCACCCGGACGTCCAGACGACCCTGGGCCTGTCGAACATCTCGTTCGGTCTGAACCCGGCGGCCCGGATCGTGCTGAACTCGGTCTTCCTCGACGAGTGCGTGAAGGCCGGTCTCGACTCGGCGATCGTGCACGCGTCGAAGATCCTCCCGATCGCCCGCCTGGAGCCGGAGCAGGTCGAGGTCGCGCTCGACCTGATCTACGACCGGCGGCGGGAGGGCTACGACCCGCTGCAGCGGCTCCTGGAGCTGTTCGAGGGCGCGACGGCGAAGTCCCTCAAGGCCGGGAAGGCGGAGGAGCTCCTCGCGCTGCCGCTCGACGAGCGCCTCAAGCGGCGGATCGTCGACGGCGAGAAGAACGGCCTGGAGGCCGACCTCGACGAGGCGCTGGCCGAGCGGCCGGCGCTGGAGATCGTCAACGACGTGCTCCTCGACGGCATGAAGACCGTCGGCGAGCTGTTCGGCTCCGGCCAGATGCAGCTGCCGTTCGTGCTGCAGTCCGCCGAGGTCATGAAGACGGCGGTCGCCTACCTGGAACCGCACATGGAGAGGTCGGATGCCGAGGGCAAGGGCACCATCGTCCTCGCCACCGTCCGCGGCGACGTCCACGACATCGGCAAGAACCTCGTCGACATCATCCTCTCCAACAACGG